>JANOFY010000204.1:0-18993 GCA_031413895.1 Planctomycetota bacterium
CAGCGCCTGAAGTGCGCCGTAGATCGTGATGTATCGGCTGCCGCGCTCCGACGAAGACTCAAGCGATTGAATCACGGCGTCGAGCGCGAGATCGGCGTCAGCTAGTGCATCGAGCCCCGCGCACAGCGACGACCAAGTAGAACTTGGCTTCATGAGTCGGGCCTTAATCCGACGATTGTCATTCACGAGGTCGCGAAGCGCCTCCCATGCACGCGCGAGCTCCGATTCCTCGTGGTGCTCAGACATGGCAGAAAGATGAGCCGCGCCTCACCCGCTCCAACTGATCCGCTCGAGCCGCTGCTTCCGGTCCTTCGCGAACTTCTCGATCCCCGTGAGCAGGCTCGCCGGGTCGATGTGCGCCTCGAGCTTCAGCTCCTCGACGCTCCCGCCTGTGCGCCAGCGATTGTCGAAGTCCGGGCTCATCGCGTAGTGCTCGCTCTCTTTGTGCGCGATCCAGTCGCGCATCAAGCGCCGCCCGCCGTTCGTGATCACCGTCGAGTCGAGCCAGTCGGCGTGCGAGAGGACCTTCTCTTTGTACTTGGCGTCTTGGCGCTGGAAGAGCTCCCACGACACGGCGGCGACGAGCTTGACGTTCGGCGCCGTGGCGTCTTTCAACTTCGGCAAGAGCTGGAAGACCGACTCGGTCGTGCTCGTACCCTGCACGAGCACACAACCTTCCTTCGGTCGCTTCGCGTCGTAATCGCGGATCACGTACGCGCCGCGCGCGGCGTCGACGTATGGCGCACAGCCGATGGCGGCGCGATCGGGGATGGTCACGTTCGGCCGAGTGAGGTGCAGGATCACGATCGGGATGTCGGTCGTCAGCGCCGCGGCGAGCATCACGGGCACTTCGTTGTGCTCCCACGGGTGCAAGTTGATCACGTGATCGTCCGGGAAGAGCTGCGTCACGCCCGGCGCGAAGATGCCGAAGTGCGTGCGACTGTCTTCGGCGGTCTCGGGGCCGGAGTGCCCGACGATCCAGATCACCTTGCCGACGCGCAGCGGACAGTCTTGCGCGAGCTGCGAGAAGAGCCGCATCAATCCGTACTTCAAGTACGAGAACGAGCCGTACGTCGAATGCGCGCCCCAGTAGCCGACGAACGTCTTCTCGGGCTCGCTCGACATGTTCACGGTCGCGAGTCCCGCCATCAGACCGGAGTTCGTGAACTCCGTGATTTGCTGCGGCAACAGTGAGCCACCGGGGTTCTTCGTGCGCTCGTACCAACCGAAGCCTTCCTTCTCTTGGAAGCCCTTCGAGAAGCCGTGGATCGACGTCGACTCGGCGAGGTCGGCCGAGCAAGCGAGCACGAGCGGCCGGCCCATCTTCTGCTTCGCGAGCTCGTTGACCCACGCGCCGAACTTCGCGAGGCCTTCCTTGTTCGCGATCTTGGTGCCGGGCTCGACGAAGAGCGCTTTCGGCAATTGATCGATCGCGAGCCACGAGCGATCTTCGTGGAGGTTGATCTTCGACGAGAGCTTGAAGCCCTCGGGCTGCTTCGGCACTGACTCGCCGAGGTCGACGAGCGTGTTCGACAAATACTCGAGCAGTTCCTTGTCCTTGCGCAGCACGCTCATCACGGTCTCGAGCCAGCGCGCGGTCTGCTCTCGCCCCGCCGTTTCACCCGGATCCTTCTGATCCCCGAAGCCGTCGAACGCGACGCCGTACTTCTTCTGGAAGTCGTCGCGCCCTTTCCAAAAGAGTTCGGAGTTGCGCGCGTGCGCCTTGCCGTGGCTGGGCGCGTCGAACTTGTAGTAGCCGCGGCCCTTGCGCGTCTTCACCCACACCATGCCCGGCTGACCCTTGGGATCTTCGTCGTGCACGATCTCGAGGAGCGCGCGTGTGATCGATGCGTAGTCTTCGCCGCGCTCGGTGCCGGAGACGCGCCAGCCGTACGGCTTGAACCACTCCTCCGGCGTGCCGTGCACGACCTCGGAGTGCGCGCGCGAATCGATGCCGTGGTCGTTCCAGTCGAAGAGATAGACGAGGTTGTCGAGACCGAGACCCCAGGCGGAGTTCTTGACCTCGTGATGCGCGCCGGCGGAGTGTCCGCCCTCGCCTTCCATCGCGAACACCTTCACCTCGCCCGCGCCTGCGTGCTTAAGGGCCATAGCTTCGCCCAGTGCAGCCGGTGCTCCGTGGCCCGACGGCCCCGTGTTGAACTTGAAGAAGAGCGTCTTGCCCTCCATCTCCGCGTGGCCCGGCAGTCCCTTGTTGTGGCGCAGCGTGAGCAAGTCCTGCCAGTACAGTGCGCGCTCACCGGCGTGCGGCACGAGGAAGCGCTTGTCGCCGGTCGCTTCGTAGCGCGCGCGCAACGCCTCGTTGTAGACGGCGAGCATCGCGTACACGAGCGGGTTGCAGTGACCGGCGACGAGCACGAAGCGATCTCCGAACGCCGCTTCGGGATGACGCAGATCCCAGCGCATTCCCGCACCGAGCGTCGACGCAACCATCAAAGGCACCTTCGAGCGCGAACCGCCCGGATGCCCGGACTGGCGCAGGTTGAGCATCAGATCGATGCACTGATCGATGAGGTCGCCGACCTTCTGCCAGTGGCGGAAGTGGCCCGAGAGCTCTTGGAAGGTCGGCTTCGAGAGGGTTTGCATGCGTCGTGACGGGGGCTGCGGTTGTCCGTGAAGCGCGCAGTATAGCGCTCGCTCACGGTCACGACCCGCGCCGGCAGCGGCTCGCTCGCTGCTTCACCGGCGGTGATCCGCCGGCCCCTCTGCCGGCATCGCGCCGGCGCGCGTCAGAGCTTCGCCGTCGCCGACTTGCGCCGCAGTTGCAAGACGAGCGCGTCGGGATCGACCAACACGTTCTCGGGCTCGAACGGGCAGCGGATCACGACCTCTTGTGATTCGCCCGCGCCGAGGGTGATCGTCATGCGACTCTCCTTCCACGCGTTCGAGGCGTCGGGCTCGCTCGTCGGTTCGAGCCCAGACTTCTCGGCCGCAGACACGACGTTCTGATCATCGATCGTCGAACTGGGCGTCGCGCCCTCGTCGTCCTCGGGGAATCGCTCGCCGCGTGTGGCTGCGACGTCGATCGGCATGCGACCGGTGCCGATGTTCCGGACAAGAACACGGACTTCCCACACATCGCCGTCCGCCTGCGCTTTCTTGGCCTCCGTGAGCTTGTACTCAGGCATGTTGACCTTGAAGAACCACTGCTCCACGAACGCGTCGAACGTCGCCGTGTCCGTCGCGTGCTCGCGCATCACGGCGACGAAGTCCTGCAGCACGGGATGGTCCGGACCTTTCTCGAAGCGACGGATGAAGTCGCGGCAACCGGCGAGCGCGTTGTCGCGCCCCATCTCGTTGAGGAGCATCCAGAACACCCAACCGCCCTTGTCGTACGTGACGGTCGTGTCGCCGCTGCGCGTGCCGTCGATCCTCACGAGCGCGCGCTCGGAGTCGACTTGACGCGAATCGCCGTAACGATCCTCGATCGCCTTCAGGAATTCGATGCGGCTGCGCAGACCCTTCACCTGATCGAGCAACAGGACGGTCGAGAAGTGCGACATGCCTTCCGACAAGATGTTCCCGCCCGGCCCTTTGCCCGGGACGAGGATGTTGCCCCACCACTGGTGCGCTGCTTCGTGCGCCGTCACGCGGAACGCGATCTCGACCTTGGGCTCGCTCTTCGTGAGGAAGCCGATGTCCTCGGAGTACGTGATGTTTGTCGGGAACCCTTGCGCGTACGCCTGGTAGCCCGGGAACTCCGAGAGCTTCAGCTCCTGCCACGGATACGGATAGAACCACTCCGAGTACCAGCGCCGTGCGCCTTCGAGCGCTCGCATCATCTCGTCGAGGTTGTAGTCGTGCTCGGGGTGGTAGTAGATCGACGCGCCCTCACCGCGCTTCACGCTCCAACGGGCTGCGACCACGTTGAAAAAGCTCACCGGGTGATCGCTCTCCCACACGACGGTGCGCTTGCCGTCGGCCACGTCGTCGCTGACGAGCGTCCCGATCGAATTGATCGTGAACTCTGCCGGCGCGGTGATGCGCAAGTGAGTCGGGTACGGAACGTTGCTACCGAAACTTGTGTCGATTTGGTCGAGGTAGAAGTCGTCGGCATATTCCTTCGCGTCGGACTTGTTGTCCTTGTCGACACCGATGCCTTCGATGAAGCCGAGTGACGGCACGAAGCTCGGCGAGAAGCTCGTGAGTACCACGCCGGAGGAGAGAACGAACTCGTCCACACCGCCGCCGTTCTCCGTCGCTCCAGCCGGCAGAACGCCGTCGTAGCGGAAGCCAAGGCGCAGAGATGCTCCCGGCGCGAGCGGCGTCTTCGGAGTGAACACCTGCAGGCCGGCGCGGTCCTCGGGCTCGACCGACTCGCCGTCGAGTGTCCACGCGGAGTGCTCGAAGTGCGCGCCGGGCGTGACCGGGATCTGTCGCAACGCGTCGACGCGATCGTTGAGGAGCGTGTACTCGCCGTCGACTTTGAACCAGCGCCGGTCCGGATCGAGCTCGAGGTCGATGCGCGCGCCCGCGATCGCGGGCAGCGGCGCGTCCTTCCACGTGCGGATGTTCTTGCGCCAGTAGTCCTTCGCCTTCTTGTCCATCGCGTCGCCTTGGAAGCCGGACTGCACATCGGCGTAGAGCCAGATGCCGAGGAGAAGTGGTGCGGCGAGATACGGCGAAAGACGCCACAGTCCACCCATCATCGCGGCCGGCCGCAGGCGCAGCGCGGTGCTCGACGCATCCAATCCGCGCCGCGGGAAAAACCGGACGGCGATGGCGATGAACAGAACGCTCATCGCGAGCACGAACGAGCGGTTGAGAAGGAGCTCTTTGCGCCAGAGTTCGAGCGGGCCCATGTCGGTCCAGCTGATCGCGCTCCACAAGTTCCAGTTGCCGACCCAGTTCATGTGGTCGAACAGCTGCATGTAGGTGCTGAGGCTCCCCGCGGCGAGACACACGCCGTAGGCGGCGTAGCGATTGCCCGTCGATGCGTAGACGGCCGTGGTGAACGTGCACCACACGATGAACGTCGGGATCTCGAGCGCGCCCCACACGATCGCGAACGGCACGAGGTCGAAGCTCACGCGCCCTTGCACCAGGACGACGATCCAACACCCGAGGAGCGCGGCGAGCAGCGTCACGACGCCGACGAAGCTGTTCGCGAGCGACTTGCCGAACAGGATCGCCGTGGTGCGAACGGGCGTCGCGTAGTAGATCGAAGCGAGCCCTTTCGAGCGCTCGCGCTCCAGCGATTCGACGGTGTAGAACAGCAGCAGTGCGCACACCCACGCCGTGATCGTGTTCATCGCTCCCGTCGCCAGCGTGCCGGGCGTCGCGAGAAGCGGCGTGTCGAAGGCGCCGACGCGGTAGGTCGCGGACCCGATGATCTCGATCAGGATCAGCGGCACGAACAGGTACAGCCCGGCTTGACTCTTGAGCTCGCGAGCTTCGACGCGGGCGACCTCGAGGATCTGGCGAACGAGCGACGTGCGAACGCTCCGCATGCCCAGTGAGGCGAGAGGCACTGCCGTGTGTTCGGCGGGTGCGCCCATCGGCGCGCTCGCGCGTGTGGCTCGGACACGCGCTTTCGCGTTTCCACGCAAGCTCGCGGCCAAGTGTCGCTGGCTAGCGAAAACGGCGAGGAGACCGATCGCCACGAACGCGATGCGACTGGTGGCGAAGGCGGCATCGAGCGCGATCGGCTGCGTGTTGTAGAACGCGACACCGCGGTCGACCTTCAGCCAAGTCTCCTCCACCCAACGCACACCGGCCGGATCGATCCACATCAGGAGATCGTTGATGCGCGGGTCGAGCCACGTCGGCGACCAGTTCCATAGGAAGAAGGCGCAGAGAAGCAGAGCCGCGATCGGCAGGAAGAACACGAGGATCGGCCGATGCGTTATCGCGCCGAGCGCGAACGTCGTCCCCGATAGGAACACGAGACCTGGAACGGCGAAGATCAGCGCCGGCAGGAGATAGTTCCAGACAGAAAAGGGTCCGATGTACTCGGCGCTCTTCGCGCCCGTGACCACGTGAAAGAAGAACGCGTGCAGGCACAGCTGCAGCACGAGGATCCCGACGAACGAGGCGAGCACCGCGGCGAACTTGCCCCAGATGTATTCGCCGACCGACAACGGAGTCGAGTGCAACACATCGCCGACCTTCAGCTCCTCGTCGCGAATGACGACGAGGCCGGCGGCGACCGCGACGAAGAACACGTAGAGCAGGAACACGAGCGCGGGCAGCGTCCGCGCGATTCCAAACTGCGAGGTCCAGTGCGCCTTCGCGCCACCGACGTCGGAGTTTCCCGAGCTGACCCGAAGGTTGCCCGTCGTGAGGCCCCAGGCCATGAATGCGAGGATGACGATCAGGATCCAGAAGATCGGTCGGCGCAGGTTGTGGGCGAGATCGAGGCGAAACACCTCGTACGTGCGTCGCAGGCTCATGAACGCGCTCCCGCAACCGCTCCGCGCTCCGATCCACGCATCAACACGAGGTACGCGTCCTCGAGCGTGGCCTTGGCGGGCGACAGGCTCGGCGGCGGAGTTCCGCTAGGAACTGACACGCGCACGCGGTGCCGTCCCTCGAACAGAAGTGACTGAATCACGCACTGATTCGCGCTCAGCGAAGCGAGCTCCGACTTGTCGACGATGCCGTCGTAGATCGTGCCTTCGATCTCCGCACGCGCTTCCGCCGGCGTCGTCAACGCCACGAGGCGCCCGTTCTTGATCACGGCGAAGCGCGGACACAGCACGGCGACGTCCTCGACGATGTGCGTCGACAGAAGAACGATGCGTCCCTCGGCGAGCTCCGCGAGCAAGTGGTAGAAGCGCAGCCGTTCTTCCGGATCGAGCCCCGCGGTCGGCTCGTCCACGATGATGATCCGCGGATCACCAGCGATCGCTTGCGCGATGCCGAGGCGCTGCCGCATTCCACCCGAGTACGTCTTCACCTTGCGCTGCGCCGCGTAGGTGAGGTTCACGTGAGCGAGCAGCGTTTGCGCGAGCTGCTTCACACCGCCCGGCGCGTCGACGCCTTTGAGCTTCAGCAAGTGCTCGAGCATCGCCTGCCCGGTGAGATGCGCGTAGAAGCCGAAGTCCTGCGGCAGATATCCGAGTTGTCGCCACACGCGCTCGGGGTGCGCGAGGATGTCCTCACCGTCGAGCGTCACCGTGCCCGACGTCGGCTCGAGCAGACCCGCGAGGATCTTCATCAAGGTCGACTTGCCGGCGCCGTTGGGGCCGAGCAGGCCGAACATGCCGTTCGACACGTCCAGGTTCACACCTTGGAGGGCGGTGACAGGGCCGGGGTAGACCTTGACCAGGTCGCGAATCTGGAGCATGGGGGGGCTCTCTCTCGTCGTGAAAACGGAATGGGGAGGCTCGTGCTTCGGACCAGACTGACGGTTATTCCACGCGGCGTTACCTAGGTTCCTCTAGATGCACGAAGCCGAGCGTTGCGCATGATGTTCGCACACACTCTCGGAGGAAACCTTATGCGCCGCTTCACCTCTCTCGCGTTACTCGTTCTCGTCGTCGCCGGATCGTTGACCGCTTGCAACCGCGAATCCACCGCGGCTGACAACAAGGGCCTCGGCGCGAAGGTTCACGACTCGGTCGACGCGGCCAAGGAAAAGCTCGCGGCCGCTCAACAGGAGTTCCGCGCCAAGTCGGACACGAAGATGAAGGAGCTCGACTCCAGCATCACGAAGCTGAGGAAGCAGGCTTCGGAAGCGACGGACGACAGCCAAGCGAAGTTGAACGAGCTGGCGGACTCGCTCGAATCGAAGCGCAAGGCGATCGCGGCGAAGCTCGGCGACTGGAAGTCGATCGGTGCCGACAAGTGGCAATCGTTCACGTCCGAAATGGACGGGATGATGAACGATCTGCAACGCGCGACTTCGGACGCTCTCGACAAGGCCAAGTGACGCGCGCGTGACGCGCCCCCAAGTCGGCGCTCACACCGCGCGTCGCTACTCCGCCCAGAAGCGCTTGAGCCTCTGCAGCTGATCCTGCGGCGTTTGCCTCGTGCGCACGCGCATCGAACGGAACAGAGCACGCAGGGCGTCGCGCTCGGTCTCGTTGGCGAGCGTCGCGCGCTTCAGCACGGGCCACACGGAACGCCACATCCTTCCAGTCATGGAGTCGAACGGGCCCGATGCTCCGGCCGCGGCGAGTGCGTTGATCGCCAGACACACCTTCACTTCGGCGTCGTCTTCGACCTCGAGCCGTGCGAGGAGCGCGCGCATGATGTCCGGCGTGCGCAGCTTCCACAGTCCTTTCGCGGTCGCCATCCGCACTTCGCGGCGCGGATCGGACAGACGTTCCAGCCACGCGAGCAGCGTATCGCGCGAGAGCGTTCGATCGAGGCGCGTGCGCGCTTCCGACACGTCGATGCGGTTCGCGAACCGCGCGCGCCACGCTTCCCAGTCGATGCGGCCGGTCTCGCGGTAGAGATCGAAGACGATGGCCCAGCCGACGAAGTGCACGAGCACGTTGTCACGCACCGACGCGAGGTCTTCAGCGTGCAAGCGCAAGAGATGCCCGAGCTCTTCGTCGTCGAGCGCTTGATCGTGTAGTTGCTGGAGCGGCCAACAGGCGAGGCCGTCGATCACCCAGCGATCGCCGTCGAGGAACCCATCGCCGACCAAACAGGCGAGGCCCTCTTCCAGCCACAGCGGGTAGCTCACGTGCTCTTCGGCCAGTCGCGCGTGCACGAGTTCGTGCGCGGCAGTCCCTGGTTCCGGCGTCCCGACGAACACGCCGGCGGGTGGTCCGAACAATCCGTCGCCGCGAGCATGGAATGCACGGACCCGCGCTGGACCGATGCCCGGGACGTGTTGCACTCGGCCTTCGTCGCCTTCCTCGATCCGCTCGCTGCCTTGGCCCTCGCGCTCGGCACCCTCGTCCCACGCGAAGACACGGACCTGTGCGTGGAACGGACCCAGCGTTTCCTCGACGACCACGAGCGCGGGATCGAACGCGTCCTGGAACGCGGCTGAATCGATCTCCTGTCCCTTCTTGCCGTAGAGCGTCCAGCCGTCGTGAACCGTGTGGGGACGCCAGCTCGTGCACGCCGCGAGCGTGACGAGGAGCGGGATGACCGCCCAGCGCCAGACGGCGGAGCCGGGGAGGGAAGGACGCATTCCTTTATTGAATGCGACCGGAATCGCCCGGTCCAGCGCACCAGCAATACCCATACGAACGCAGCCTCCCTCGAACTCATAGATCGACGGACACGGCGATTCATCGCGCGCGATCTGTAGAACGGCCGTTCGCGAGCGGCCGCTATCATGTCGGCCCTCCACCAACCCCAACCGAGAAGCGCAGTCCATGGCCACTTTCCGAGTCGAACTCGACGCCCCGAACAACATCGTGCTCGTGATGGTCGCTGAGGACGACGGCAGCGAACACGACTACCAGTTCGACTTCGACCCGCGCTCGGGGCGCTACGAGTTCTCCGAGTGGGATCTCTTGGAGCGCGATTTCGGTCGCGAGTGGGTCGAGGAGATGGACCGCCAGATCCGCGAGACGATTCAGTTGGCCCTCTCGAAGAGGCGCGGGTCGTGAGCGGGAGGTCCGCGCCGCGATGCGCCGCGTCTTCCTGATCGTGCTCGATTCACTCGGCGTGGGCGCGCTGCCTGACGCCGATCGATTCGGGGATGCGGGAGCGCACACCCTCGACCATCTCGTGCGCGCGGCGGGCGGTCTCGACGCGCCGCGCCTTGTTGCCCTCGGGCTCGGCGCCGTGCCCGGTGTCCACTCGTTGCCGCGCGTCGCGGAACCGGAGGGTGCGTATGGACGCGCGGCGGAGGTCTCGCCGGGCAAGGACACCTCGACGGGGCACTGGGAGATGATGGGTTGCCCGCTCGACACGGCCTTTCCGGTGTACTCGCGCGGCTTTCCGAGCGAGATCATCGACGCGTTCGTCGCGCGCGCACGGCTCCCGGGTGTGTTGTGCAACGAGCCGGCCTCCGGCACCGAGGTGATCGCACGACTGGGCGACGAGCATGTCGCGAGCGGGAAACCCATCGTCTACACGAGCGCCGACAGCGTGTTCCAGATCGCGGCGCACGAAGCGCACTTCGGCCTCGAGCGCCTGTACGAGATCTCGCGCGTCGCCCGCGCGATTCTCGATCCCTACGGTGTTGCGCGCGTGATCGCTCGTCCGTTCGTCGGCACATCGGGCGCGTACCAGCGCACGTACAACCGGCGCGATTACTCGATGCCGCCGCCGCGCGAGACCGCGCTCGACCGCCTGGTGCGCGCCGGCGTGCCCGTCATCGGTGTCGGAAAGATCGAGGACCTCTTCGCGGGCCGCGGCGTCACGCGCTCGATCCACAGCGAAGGTAACCGCGACGGCATGCAGCACACGATCGCGCTGGCGCGCACGCTCGAGCACGGGCTCGTGTTCGTCAACTTGGTCGACTTCGACATGCTGTATGGGCATCGCCGCGATAGCGCCGGATACGCGCGTGCGTTGGAGCAGTTCGATCGCGATCTCGGCGCGCTCGAGCGCGAACTTCGCGGCAGCGACCTCGTGATCCTCTCAGCCGATCACGGCAACGATCCGACGAAGCACGAGACGACCGACCACACGCGCGAATACGTCCCGGTGCTCGCGACGGGACCTTGCGTACGGCGCGGTGCGGAGCTCGGTACGCGCTCTACGCTGGCGGATATCGGCGCGACGGTCGAAGCCGCCTTCGGCCTCGCCGCGTGCGGGCCGGGTGAGTCGTTCCTGCCGGTTCTCACCGTGCGCTGATCGTGGACGTCCGCACGCTGATCCGCACGAAGCGCGAGGGCGGCGAGCTCTCCGATGAGGAGATCCGCTTCTTCATCGACGAGTACGTCCGCGGCGACATCGAGCACTACCAGGCGGCCGCGCTCGTCACCGCCGTCTTCATCCGCGGCCTCAACGATCGCGAGTTGATGACGTGGACCGCTTCGATGGTTCGCTCGGGGCGAGTACTGACGTTCCCGAGCCTGCCACAGAAGAAGGTCGACAAGCACTCGACAGGAGGCGTCGGCGACAAGGTGTCGATCGCGCTCGCGCCTGCGGTGGCGGCGTGCGGTGTGTGCGTCCCGATGATTTCGGGACGCGGACTCGGACACACGGGCGGCACGCTGGACAAGCTCGAATCCATTCCGGGCTTCCGCACCGATCTGGATCCCGATGCGATTCTGCGCGCGCTCGACCGAACGGGCGTCGCGTTCGGTCAACAGACGAAGGACTTGGTGCCTGCCGATCGCCTGCTGTACGAGCTGCGCGATGCAACCGGTCTGATCGAGTCCGTGCCGCTGATCGCGAGTTCGATCGTGAGTAAGAAATTGGCGGAAGGACTCGACGGCCTCGTGCTCGACGTGAAGTTCGGTTCGGGTGCGGTCGTGCCTGATCCGGAGCACGGACGAGAGCTTGCCCACGTCATGATCCGCCTGGCGAGATCTCAGGGACTGCGCGCGGTCGCGTACCAGACCGCGATGGATCGACCGCTCGGTCGCGCCGTGGGTCACGCGCTCGAGATCGTGGAGTGCCTCGACTGCTTGGCGGGTGGTGGCCCAGATGACTTGCGCGAGCTCGTGCTGCTCTTCGGCGGCGAGATGCTGGTCCTCGCGGGCGAGGCGCCGTCGGTCGAGGCGGGTTCGCGTGAGATCGCGCGTGCGATCGACGAAGGACGCGCGCTCGGCGTGTTCGAGCTCGTCGTCGCCGAGCAGGGCGGTGATCCACGGTGCCTGCGCGAGCGTGATCGCCTCCCGCGCGCTCCATCGGTGGAACCATGGAAAGCGCCGAGCACGGGAATCTTGAGCTTTCGCGACAATCGCAAGGTCGGGCTCGCGGTTGGAGCGCTCGGCGGTGGTCGCTCGAAGATGGGGCAAGGAATCGACCCGGCGGTCGGTCTCGTTTGGCGGGCGCGAGCCGGCGAAGCCGTGACACGCGGAGACGTGCTGGCCGAGATCCATCACCGCGATGGGTTCGGATTGGGTGCCACAGAGACGCTTCTCGCGGAGGCGATCTCGATCGGACCGGCGCCGAAGCTCGCGCCGCTCGTGCTTGCACGCATCGACGCGTGAAGTTGTGATGCGACTCGAATGCAAGCGCTGTCCACCGTGACGAACAGTCCGGGCGAACCATGACGAGCCACGGGTCGACCTCCGCGATCGAGGCGCTCGCCGAGGCGTTGTCGCAGCATGGTGTTGCCGGCGCGCGCGTGGCGCTGGTTCTCGGATCGGGCCTGGGCGGCTTCGCGGAGCGACTCGAGAATGCCCGCGTCATCGAGAGCACCGCGGTCGACGGCATGCCGCGCAGTCATGTCCCTGGACACGCCGGAAGACTTGTCGTCGGCGAGATCGGCGGCGAGCGCGTGCTCGTTCAACAAGGACGCGTGCACCTCTACGAGGGACGTTCGGTCCATGAGGTGACGCGCTTCGTGCGCGCGATCGCGACTGTCGGCTGCAAGATCGTCGTCCTGACGAACGCGGCGGGCGGATTGCACCGCGAGTGGCCGGTGGGCTCGCTGATGCGCGTTACCGACCACATCAACCTCCAGGGCGAGACGCCGCTCAGTTCCAGCGAGCGCGGCTCAGCGATGCCATACGATGTCGAATTAGGTGCGGCGTTGGTGCACGGGGCGAAAGACGCGGGCGTGCCCCTCTACGAAGGCGTGTACGCCGGACTGCGTGGGCCGAGCTACGAGACGCCCGCCGAGATCCACGAGATCCGCCGGATGGGCGCCTCTGCCGTCGGGATGAGCACCGTCGCGGAGGCGCTCGCAGCGCATGCGTCGGGGATGCGCGTTGCAGCGGTCTCCTGCATCTCGAATCACGCCGCCGGCATCTCCGCTCACCCACTTTCGCACGCAGAAGTGCTCGAAGCGGGTCGCCATGCCGCGCAGCGGTTTGGGGATGTCCTCGCGAGCTCCATCCCTCACTTGGTGGCTCGGTTGCGATCCTGACGAGCTCGCCCCGAATCAGTCCTCGAGTTCTTTCGCGAGCAACTGCGAGGCGATCAAGAACTCGTCCGGTTCGTGATCGCGATCCGTCGCGACGAGGCTGACTTGGCTGGTGCCCTCGGAGCTCTCGCTCGACGCGAGCTGACAGACCCGTAAGACATCGAGCACGCGATCCTCGAGGCGTCGGCCCGCAGGCAGCTGCAGAACGAACTCCCGTGTCCCTCCATCGAGCGCAGCCGCGTCGATCTGCGGCAGCTCGCACGGTCCGACGATGCGGATCCGAATCGCGGCCGGCGTCGAGTGTTGGCGGCCTTGCGCCCGGAGACCGAACAATCGGATCCCGTCGTGGGCCCGGATCCGGAATTCGTCGACCTCGATCGTCGCTGTGGAGAGTTCGGGTCGCGGCACGAGCAGGACCGAGGGCCGGGCCAACTTGAGCACCTGCAATCGATTGCGCCAATATCCACGCTCCAGGAGCAGAGGGTGCAGCGCTCGTCTTTGGGATCCGGGCATTGGCCGCCCTAGCCGGCTCGAGCCCGGCGGCGAATCCGAAAACCCACTGTCCTTCTCACTTTTGGGACCGCTACCGATGCACCCCAGGAGGGCGGCAGGTGGTACCAGAACCTCGGTAAGCTGGCCGTAAGTTCATGCGGATAAAGAGCTAAGGCTGTTCGGGCGGTGGCCAGCTCGGTTGCGACTCCCCTATGATGCGCGACCCAGCACCTCGTACGACCTGCGTGACTGGGCGCCGCTTCGGCGGCCGCGCGCGGGAATCACGTCGATCCAGTCTCTCGGTGCAAGACCCCATGATTCAACTCGGCCGCCCACCGATTGGGCTCGTTTTCGGCGCGCTCACGTGCGTCGTCGCGTTGGCTGCGACCGCGGAGGCCGACCCTGCGGTCGCGGGCGACGGTCCGGTGAGCGGTAGTCCGGCGACGGATGACACAGGCCTCTACTTCATTCGCGCCAAGCGCGTGATCACGCGGCCGGGTGAGTCGCTCGAGAACGCCGCGGTGATCGTGCGAGACGGAAAAATCATCGCGGTCGGTCGCGAGCTCACAAAGCCTGAAGGTGCGCGCGAGATCGAGGGCGAGGTCGTGTGCTCGGCGTTTTTGGATCCCTGGGGCGCGCTCGGCCTGTCCGAGGATGCGCTGGGTGACGGTTCGACCAGCGCAGCAACCCGCACCGTCGATGGGATCGACTTCTACGCCTCACGAAATCTGCGTGAGGAAGCGCTGGCGGCCGGTGTCACTTGTGCGCGGCTTCAAGCCGGAGGGAGCTCGCGTATCGGCGGTCTCGGCGCGGTGGTCCGGCTCGCGCCGAGCCTTTCGTCCGATGCGGCCATCGTCCTTTCCGACGCGAATGTCTCGATGAGCGTCGGGCTCAGCGCGAATGCGCCGCCCCCACAGATGTCGGTGGAACAGGACGGCGATCAGTTCTTCGTATCGGTCACCGGCTCGAAGGTCGTGGACCCGTTCGATCGCGTCGCGGAGCTCGATCGATTGATCGGAGCGCTCGAGAACGGCCGGAACTACCTCCAAGCGAAGGTCGAGTACAAGCACGAGTTCGAGGCCTGGCAGAAGAAGATCGCCGAGAAGGAAGTCGAGCTCGAGAAGGACTTCAAGAAGGCCAAGAAAGACCGCGAGAAGGAAGAGAAGGACGCCAAGGAGAAGAGCAAGGAGTTCAAAGAGAAGAAGTACCAAGAGGACAAGAAGCCGCAGCCGCCGCGCTTCGACGAGGACAACGAAGTCCTGGCGCGCGTTGCGAACGGCGAGATGCCGCTCATCGTGCACGCGCACCGCGCGGCGGAGATCCGCGCGCTCCTCGCGGGCAGCGCGCGATTCGATCGCTTGCGCTTGATCCTCGCGGGCGGCACCGAGGCGCTCTCGTGCGCAACCGATCTCGTCGCGCGCCACATTCCGGTGCTCGTGTGGCCGGAGCTAGACGACCGCGGCCAGCTCGACGAACTCGAAGGCAGCGATCTTTCGCTCGCGGGCCGATTGTCGAAGGCGGGTGTCACCGTGCTGCTCGGAACCGGCGGACACGACTCGAGCGCGAGTCGCGACCTGCCATTGCTCGCCACGCTTGCCGTGGGCAACGGACTGGAGCGCGAGAAAGCATTCGAAGCGCTGACCCTGGGCGCAGCGCGCTACCTCGACGTCGCCGACCGGCTAGGCAGCATCGAACGCGGCAAGGACGCCGAGTTGTTGGTGCTCGAGGGCGAGCCTCTCTCGGGGACCGCGAACGTGCGCTTCGTCATCTCCGGTGGTCGGCTCGTGGTCAGCCCGAAGGAGTGAGTCGATGATCGCTGCGTTTCTTCTGGTTCCTGCGCTGACCGCCCCTCCGGTCGCGTCTCGCCATCCGGCCGCGTCGTCGCCGCGCGCGGAGCGCGCTTCGGTCCTCGCAATTCGTGCCGACAAGATTTGGCTCGGCGACGGTCGCTCGATCGACAAGGCCGTGATCTTGATCGAGGGGCATGCGATCCGCGCCGTGGGGACGGACGTTGAGATTCCGGCAGGCGTAACCGTGCGCGAGCACGCCGGCGTCGCGTCGGCCGGCATGATCGCGATGCACAGCTACTCGGGTGCGCCGGATTCTCTGCGCGACACGACGCGTCCGGTGATGGCCGACATGGAGCTCGCGCTCGTTTTCGATCCTCGACACGAGGACTTCTCGCGGGCGCTCGCCGCCGGGATCACGAGCCTTGTTCTCACGCCGCCGCCGCAGAGCCTGGTCGGTGGAGTAAGCACGCTCGTCAAGACCGCCGGAGGCAAGGTGGTTCGTCGCCAGGTGCAGCTCTCGCTCGGCTTCTCGTCGCAGATGCTCACGCAGAACAAGTTTCCGACGAGTTACGCCGGGGCGTTGACCGAGCTCGAACGACGATTCGCCGAGCCGGAAGGAGCGATCGCGAGCGCAGTGGCCGGCAAGCTGCCGGTGCTCTTCGAAGCGAGCTCGCGCCAAGACGTGCAGCGCGCGATCGACTTCGCGTCGCGACACGACCTGTCCGGCGCGATCAATGGCGCCGACTGGGCCGGCGAGCTCGCGGCCGAGATCAAGAAGGCGGACCTCGCCGTCGTGTGCGGACCGCTCGATGTCGGCGCGCAGAAGCGCAGTCTCGCCGCGGTGCGCGCGCTCGCCGCGGCGAACGTTCCGTTCGGGTTCGGCCTCGACGCACCGTGGAAGGATCCCGCGGCGCTGCGCTTCAGCGCCGCGTTGTGCGTGCGCGACGGATTGCCCGCGGATGCGGCGTGGAGAGCACTCACGATCGGCGCGGCCCAGATCCTGCGCGCTGGCGATCGGATCGGACGGCTCGACAAGGGCTGCGATGCCGACGTCGTGCTGTGGAGCGGCGACCCGCTCGATCTTGGGAGTCGCGTGGTCGCGGTCTACGTCGACGGCGTGTGTGCTTACGGAGCCGAGAAATGAGCTTCCTCCTCGGTGTGTGTTTGGCCGCCGTGCCGGCGCCCGCGCCTCAATCGAACGCCGACGAGCCGCGTCGGCGCTGGACGATCTTCGCCGAGCGAATCTTCACGGGTGCCGGCCGAACCGTCGACGGCGGGATGGTCGTCGTGAACAACGGACAGATCTCGCTGATCAGCGTTTCGCGCGACGACGAGTCGCAATCCGAGACGCTCAAGGTCCACGCGGTGACCGCGGGCCTGGTCGACGCCAGCGCGCGCATCTACAGCGGCCTGGAGTCGGTCGAGCAGAGCCGCGAGATCGCCCCCGACGTCCGCGTGGCGGACACGCTCGACGTGTTCGCGATCGAATGGGAGCGCGAGCTGCGCAATGGCGTGACGACGGTGCTCATCACGCCGCCGGACTTCAACGTGATCGGCGGGCTGGGAGTCGTGCTCAAGACGGGTGGCGCCGAATCGATCGCGCTGCGCACGATCAAGCCGGATGCCGTGCTGCGCGGCGCGATCGGGCGGCTGCCGAGCGAGAACAACTCACCGATTCGCGGACGCCCGACGGATTTCACCGCGCGCCGTCCGACGACGCGCATGGGTGTCGAATGGGAGTGGCGCAAAGCGTTCTACGACGCCGCCGCGAGCCATCACGACGCGGAGCGCGCGTTCGCGGGCAGCGACCGATTGATCGCGGTTCTCAAAGGCGAGCTGCCGCTCTCGATCCAAGCGTGGACCACCCAGGACATCCGCACCGCTGTCTTTCTCAAGGAAGAGCTCGAGCGCGAAGGTCTGGGGCAACCTCGGCTGTTCCTCGACGCAGCCGCCGAAGCGTGGCGCGAACCCGAGCTCCTCGTGCGGTCGAAGACCCCGGTCGTCCTGCCGCCGTTCTCGGCGGCCGGCCGTGTCGGGGAGACGAATCTCGAGGATGCGTTCATGGCGTGGAACGTCGCGAAGCTGCTCACGGACCACGGCATCACGGTCGCGCTCTCGAGTCACGGCGCCGAAGGCCTCGAGAATCGCCTCGCGATGCAGGCCGGTTACGCGATGCGCGGCGGCATGTCGTTCGACGAAGCCCTCGCCGCTGTGACGATCAATCCGGCGCGAATTCTCGGCGTCGACAAGCGCGTCGGCACGATCGAAGTCGGCAAGGACGCCGACCTCGTGCTGTGGAGTGGTCCGCCGTTCGAGCCGTCGTCACGTGTCGTGGGAGTCATCCTGGACGGCGTGCTCGCGGTCGATCCGCGCGAACACGAATGACCGCGCCGCGGTACCGAAGCCACACGATCCATTGCACACAACCGTCTTGATTCGACCCGACGAAGCGCAGCTGAACAGACCGCACAGCGCGTTTACGAACGAAGCGCAGCCGAACCGACTGAACAGCGCGTTTCCGACCCAGTGCACAGAGCCTTTCCGATTCGATAGCAGGGAGCCCTTCCGATGAACTTTCATGGCCAGCTCGGTCTCACCCGACGCGCGATCGCATGCGCATGGATCGTCGCGACTCCGCTGATCACGACGAGCGCATTCGCGGGTGAAAAGACCGCCATCAAGGTGGGTCGGATCATCACGCAGAATGGCGCCGACATCCTCAACGGAGTGATCGTCATCGAAGGGGGGAAGATCACGGCGATCGGAACCGACGTGAAGGTCCCGTGGGATGCCGAGGTGATCGATCATCCCGAGCTCGTCGCGTTCCCCGGCTTCGTCGAAGCGCACAGCACGCGCGGGATGGATCGGCCGAACGAGAACGTGGAGGTCGTGCCGTTCCTCGACGTGCGCGATTCGATCGATCCGGTCAATGCGTACTTCGAGGACTCGCTCCGCCAGGGCGTCACGACGATCAACGTGCAGCAAGGCGCCGCCACCGTGATCGGTGGTCAAGGGATGATCGTGAAGCCCTACGGCATCACGATCGAGCAGATGCTCGTACGCACGAGCTCGGGACTGAAGGTCTGCGCTGCGCCGCGGCCCGGGCGCTCGCGTGCCACGCAAGCGCAGGCGCTCCGCCGCGCGTTCACCGACCTGCGCCAGTACCTCGAGAAGCTCGTGCAGGACAAGAAGGACGGCAAGGACTACGCGCGACGCGAAGCGCTGTACCAGGGCCGCGATCTCGAGAACGAAGAGAACAAGAAGGGTCGCGCGATGGAGGGCGCTTCCTCGTGGAAGGTGTCCGGCCTCGAATCGATCCCGCGCGGCGAGATCGACGAGAAGCAGGAACCGCTGCTGCGCCTCGTCGAAGGCAAGATTCCGGCGTTCGTGTACTGCGACAGCGGCACGGCGGTCCGCCTCGGCCTCGAAGTGGCGCGCGCCAACGGGTTCCTCGCGACGACGACGCTCGTGCTCGAAGGTGACGCGTGGAAGGCCGCCGATCTGATCGCCGAAGCGGGCGTTCCGGTCGTCTTGGGACCGACCTTGATGCACGTCGAGCGCGATCCCGTCACCGGCAACGAGATCGAGACCTTCGTGCCCAGCGTCTTCAAGAAGAAGAACGTGAGGTTCGCGCTGCAATCTCTGAATCCGACGACTCAATCGCTCTGGTACCAAGCGGCGCTCTGCGTCGGGTACGGGCTCGATCTCGTTGCCGGTGACGGGATCGCGCTCGACGTGCATCAAGGTCGGTCCCAAGACGACCGGAACGCCCGCTTCGGCGATCAGATCGGCGGCCTT
>JANOFY010000205.1:0-17937 GCA_031413895.1 Planctomycetota bacterium
TTCGCGGATCAATTCGGCGCCGACGCCGCGCCCAAGCTGTGCGAGCGTGCGAACGCGACGCGCGAGCGGCTGCTCGAGCTGGCACCGAAGGCGCGCTATCTGCACATCGCGACGCACGGGTGGTTCGCGTCGGAGTCGATCAAGTCGTGGAGCGATCCGGAGCCGCTCGACAAGCAGAGTGGACTCGGGATGCGCATGACCGGTGCGGAGCAAGTGAAGGGCATGAGCCCGATGCTCTTGTGCGGGCTTGCGCTGGCCGGTGCGAACTTGCCGGAGAACGCGGTTGGTCGCGCGCCGGGGCTCGTGACGGCGGACGAGCTTTCGACACTGGATCTCTCGAACTGCGAGCTCGTCGTGCTCAGTGCGTGCGACACGAACGTCGGCGAACGTCGTGCGGGTCAAGGTGTCGCGAGCTTGCAGAAGGCGCTGCAGATGGCCGGCGCGCGCAGCGTGATCACTTCCTTATGGAAGGTGCCCGACGAAGCGACGAAGGAGCTGATGCTCGACTTCTATCGGCGGCTGTGGGTCGAGCAGAAGCCCAAGCACCAAGCTCTGTGGGAAGCGAAGACGAAGCTACGCGAAGCGAAAGACGAGCGCGGTGAGCCGAAGTACACGACGCGCGATTGGGCTGCTTGGGTACTTACCGGCAACCCCAGGTGAAGCCGGCTTCATCCCTGCTTGTGAAAATCGGGAGGCAACCTCCCGAATATCCTGGTGGATTTCTCGCGTGGTCCGCCGAACGGACCTTCTCGCCGGGGTCACCGAGCTCCTCGCACGCTTCCCGGTGGTGGGCCTGATCGGCGCCCGACAGGTCGGAAAGACGACGCTGGCCAGAGCTCTGGCTGCCGAGCGCGGAGCCGTCGGCACCTTCTTCGATCTCGACGAAGCGCACGGAGCGCTGCATGAGAGCACGCAGCAGTTCGCCCTCGATGGACATGCTCAGGAATCGGTCCTGCGTCTGACGTTCGCGAAGAAGCGCTGGCGGTTCTCCTCGACGCGCAGCACCCAGGACTTGTCCTCGCCTGGCTGGTTGCAGGGAAGATCTTCGACTTCCCGCACGACTCGGAGATAGCTCGCCTCCAAGGCGACGGGCTGTGGCTCCCCATGCAAGGAGGCGTAGTGTTCCAGCAGTCGGTCGACGTCCAGCGCGCGTTGTTCCACGCCTTCATCGTAACCGAGGCCGATCACCTCGACGCGAGCCCTGCGAGCGGTTCATGCCGTGTGTCGGAAACGAGCAGCACGGCGCGTCGTGCTCCACGACGCAGAGACGAGCGCGGGATTGGGCGCCAAGATGTGTGCGGCTCCCGTGCGCGCGCTGTGGGAGACGACATGAATCGCCCGACTCATGCCCGGGCGGATGGCACGGCCGCATTCGGTCGCGCATGATCGAGCACCCGCGAATGCGAGAGGAGATCGAACGGATGGCGCTGTGGGAAGCGAAGGCAAGCGCTGTGGGAAGCGAAGCAGCGCTTGCGCGACATGCAGGACGAGCGCGGCGAGCCCAAGTACACGACGCGCGATTGGGCCGCGTGGGTGTTGACGGGCAGCCCGGACTGAGAAAGGCCTTCGCAGTCCGATTCGGCTGCGAGTTCCAAGAACGCTCGAGCCGGCGGCGTCCAGTGGGCGACATCACGCCTGACCCAGGACGCTCCACATGAACCGCCCGCCGCCCGCTCCCGACTCGACCCTCCGAATCAAGACACCCTGCCCGAAGCGTTGGAGCGAATTGATCGGCGACGATCGGCGTCGCTTCTGCTCCGAGTGTTCGCTGCACGTGCACAACGCTACGCAGCTCACGCGCGAGGAGACTCGCGAGTTGATCGCTTCCGCGGAGTCGCGCGTGTGTCTGCGGGTCGAGTACGACGCGAGCGGTGCGCCGCTGTTTCGCGAACGTGCGCGGGACAAGGCGGCGCGAGCCGCGCGCTGGGCGTTGTCGGCCGCCGCCGGTCTGCTCGCGGCGTGCAACGGCGGTTTGCCGTCGAGCGCGCAGGAGAGCACCGGTCAGCTGAATGGGGGCGCCGGTCCGTCGCCCACGGGCCAAGTGATCACGACGGAAAAGATCGGCGACTTCGCAGTGCCGCAAGCTCCGCGCATCGAACGCCTCGGCGAAGTCGCGACGGTTCCCGAACCTGCTTCGCTTCCGCCGCTCGACGCTCCGGTGCGACCCGGCGGCAGGTGATCTCGACCTGCGCTCGCGTCGTCACCACGGAATGTGGTGATAGTGGTGCCCGTACCAGAACAAGAGTCCTGCGCCGACGATGCCCCACGCGAGCACGAGCGACACGCCGACGGACCGTCGCGTGACGAGCGCCGTGCTCGCGAGCAAGAACACCGCGAACCCCGTCGCGTAACACGCCGGGCTTTGTCCGAGCAGCGCGATCCAACCGCGGTTCACGGGATTGCGGCAGACGCAGTTGGGGATGAGCAGCGTCAGCGCGAGCAGTCCCGCGCAGGCGATCCACGCGTTCCATCCCGTGACCGCGTAGAGCAGGATCAAGAGCGACACGGCCGGTGCGACCCCGCGCATCAGCGCCTCGCACGTCGGCGTGCATCCGATGAAGTCGAGCCCCATGCAATCGAGCACCGACGCCAGCAGCGCCACGGGCACTGCGAGTGCGAGCGCGAGCCGAGGCACGATCGACATCGGATCGCCTGCGGGTGTACCGCGCACGAGGCGCACCACGTTCGGCGTCACGACGGTCAGGAAGCCGACAAAGAAGGCGAACACGCACACGCCGATCGCGGCGTGCACGCGATAGAGGTCGAAGACCAAGCGTCCGAGGATGATCGCGGCGAGCAGCAATCCGGCGGCTGAAAACCATCCGAACGCAGTGCGAAGGTGTGAAGCGCGAGCTTCCATGCGTTCAGCGTACCGGAGCGCCATGCCGTCGTGGAATCGCTCGCCCGCACGCACTACGGTGTGCCTGTGAACCACGCTTGGACCGGCGGACAGTACAGCCTGTGGCGTGTTCTGTGCGCAGTGCTCCTGACGGTCGCGCTCGTGAGCTTCGAAGGCGCTTCCACGCCGGTCGCCTTGGGTTTGGCGGGACTCGCCGCGCTCGCGCTCGCTCTCGGCTGGCACGATCGGATCGCTGCGTTCGCGCTCGCGGCGGCGTGGATCGGATGCGGCGCCGCGGCGCCCGCGCGCGGTGCGATCGGAATCGCGATCGCGTGTGCGCTCCTCCTGCACTGCGCGACACCGCCGAAGCCCTTCGGATCGCTCGCTGCGATCGGCCGTACCGATCCGACTGGGAGCTGGATCCGTCCGGCGTGGTCGCACGCCGTCGCTTGGATCCTGCTCGCCGCGGTCGACGTCTACAGCGTCGCAACACTCTCAGGCAGCGAGTTGATCTCGAGCGCGAGTTGGAGCCAGCTCGCGTGGTTGATCGCTCTCGCGCCGCTTGCGATTCCGCCGCGCGCGCTGCGCTGGGTGTGGTGCGCGTCGATCGCGTTCTACGTCGTGACGTGGGCGACCGGCCACGCCGTTGGTCTCGACGCGTTTGCACTCGCGTCACTCATCGTGCTGCACGCGCTCGCGTTCGATCCGGGTTGGATTTCGCCGCGTGATCCGCGCGCGACCGAGCTCGTCTTCTACGACGGCGGATGCGGGCTGTGTCATCGGCTCGTGCGCTTCCTGTTGGCGGAGGATCGCGGTGCACGTGCGTTCCGATTCGCTCCGCTGCACGGGGAGCTCTACCGAGTGCGACTCCCGGAGAGTCTGCGCGCGACGCTGCCCGACAGCCTGATCGTGTGCACGCGCTCCGGCGAAGTGCTCACTCGCTCGCGTGCGGTGATCCACGCGCTGGAACAGCTCGGCGGCGTGTGGCGCGTCGCCGCCACTTGCGCTTCGATCGTGCCGGCCGCGATCCTCGATGCCGGCTACGACTGGGTTGCGCGCACGCGGCAGCGCCTGTTCGCGGCGCCGCCCAGCGCGTGCCCCGTGCTCCCCGCGCACCTGCTCCGGCGGTTCGAGGGCTAGGCTGGCTCCCGTCCTGGGCCGCGGCAGCCCCCAGATTCGCGTCCAGATCGGTAGGTGTGCGGTTACCGAACGCCGCCCCAAGATAGAGTGTCCGCCGTGTGCGGATTCACACAGAGCTGCGCTCCCCGCCGATGAAAGAGGCCGCGGCGGCGGGCGCGGCGGCCCCCCCTTCCTATGAAATTGAGCATCACCGAGGACGGCACCACAGCGGACGTCGATCTCGAACGTCCGGTCATCTCGATCGGCCGAGCCGTCGACAACGACATCCGGCTCTCGAACACGAAGGTCTCGCGGCACCACTGTCGGCTCGAAGCCGATGCGGACGGCGTGTGGATCGTCGACCTGGATTCGGCCAACGGCACGCTTCTCAACGGAGCCAAGATTTCGCGCGCGCTCGTCGCGGGCGGCGACCGGGTGCAGGTCGGTTCCGCGCGCATCGTGATCGCTGGCGCGGTTCTTTCAGGCGCGGCGGACACGGAGCGACTGGATCCGGTGCGCGGCGAAGAACTCGGGCTGCGCACCCTCACGGGCGAACCGCATCCGGAGCGCGATCAGCTGCAGCTCTTCGCGCAGATCACTCGCGAGCTCTCGCGTGAGACCGAGCTCGGACCGTTGCTCCGCTTGATCGTCGATTCGGCGGTCGAGCTCGTCGGCGGCGAACGCGGCTTCCTCTTGCTCGCGAGCGGCAACGGCAAGCCGGCGGAGCGCAATGGCAAACCCGGCGCGGAGCACGACCTAGGCTCGATGACCGTGCGTGTCGCGCGCAGCTTCGATCGCTCCGACATTCCCGTGCCGCAGTCGCGACTCTCGCTCGGCATCGCGGGTCAGGTGTTCGAGAGCGGCAAGCCGTTGCTCTCGGTCGACGCCGGCCGCGACGAACGTTTGTCGGGCATGCAGAGCGTCGAGGATCTGCGCTTGCGCTCCGTCTTGTGCTTGCCGATCCGCATCGAGGACAAGATCGAGGGCGTGCTGTACGTCGACAACCGCTTGCAACAGACCGCGTTTTCGCAGGACGACCTCGAGCAAGGTGAGCTGCTCGCGAGCCAGGCCGCGATGGCCATTCTCAATGCGCGGCGCGTCGCCGAGCTGCGCGACCAGAATCGCAAGCTCTCGGATTCGCAGCGTCAGATCGAGCGCTTGAACGAGCAACTCGGGCGCAAGGTGCGCGATCGCGACACGGAGCTCGCCGTCGTGCGCGCCGAGCTCGGACGCGAGCGCGGCCGCTACGACTACACGGCGCTCGTCGGCTCATCGGACGGGATGCGCGACGTGTTCCAGCGCCTCGATCGATTGATCGAGTCCGATCTTCCGGTGCTGATCCAAGGCGAGAGCGGCACCGGCAAGGAATTGATCGCGCGCGCGATCCATTTCAACGGCGCGCGCGGCGCGAAGCCGTTCGTCACCGAGAACTGCGCCGCGCTGCCCGACACGCTGCTCGAATCGGAGCTGTTCGGTCACGCGCGCGGTGCGTTCACCGGCGCGCATAAGCAGAAGCGCGGTCTCTTAGAGCAGGCCGACGGCGGCACGCTGTTCCTCGACGAGATCGGCGACATGAGCGTCGAGATGCAGAAGAAGCTCTTGCGCGTGATTCAGGAAGGCGAGTTCCGGCCGGTGGGCAGCGACGCGCAAGTCCGGGTGAACGTGCGCCTCTTGGCCGCCAGCCACCGCGATCTCGAGGAGATGGTGCGCAAGGGCGAGTTCCGCGAGGACCTGTACTATCGCGTCAACGTGCTCACCGTCGCCCTGCCGCCGCTGCGCGAACGTCGCGACGACATTCCGCTCCTGGCGGAGCACCTCCTCGCGCGCGCCGCACGCGAAGCCGGCCGGCCGGTGCCGGTGCTGCCGCACGACGTGATGGCCGCTTTGATGTCGTTCGATTGGCCGGGCAACGTGCGCGAGCTCGAGAACGAGATGCGTCGATTGGTCGTCCTCGCGCAAGGCGAAGTGGAGCTCGCGCACTTGTCGCGATCCGTGCTCGAGCGCCGTTCGCTCCACGGACCGGTGTCCGCGAGCCACGCGAACCTCGAGAGCTCGGGCGACATCCGCGCGGCCGTCGCGGACCTCGAGAAGCGCTCGATCGAGCTCGCGCTCCTGCACGCGCACGGCAACAAGAGCAAGGCGGCGAGCGAGCTCGGCATCAGCCGCTTCGCGCTGCAGCGCAAGCTCGACAAGTACAGTCTCGCGCGTCCGCGGGCGACGAGCGAGGGGCACGCGGCTGGCCCCGAGCACGTGGACGGACCGAGGAGCGCGGACGGAGCCGAACCGCTGCCGGGCGACGATGGCTGACGCCTACAAAGACGGCGGCCCGCCCGTGATCCCGGGCTACCAGATCGAAGGTGTCCTCGGGCGCGGAGCCACCGGCGTCGTCTACCGCGCACGGCAGCTCTCCGTCGAGCGTGTCGTCGCATTGAAGGTGCTCCATCGCGAGCTCGCCGGAACGTCACACGCCGCGCGCCGATTGCAGCGTGAAGCGCGCACGACCGCGCGCCTCGCTCACCCGAACATCATCTCGGCGATCGACATGGGCGAAGTCGACGGCCTGTGGTGGTACGCGATGGAGCTCGTCGACGGTTCCTCGCTGCAGGAGCGCCTGCGCGAGCGTGCGCTCACCGAGCGCGAAGCGCTGCGCCTGGTCATCCCGCTCGTCGACGCGCTGCAACATGCGTTCGAGCGCGGCGTCGTTCACCGCGACATCAAGCCGGCCAACATCCTCGTCGCGCGCGACGGGCGCGCGCTGCTCGTCGACCTCGGGCTCGCGTTCGCGGAAGACGATCCGCTGCTCACGAAGGCCGGGGGGACGCTGGGCACGCCGCACTACATCAGCCCCGAACAAGCGCGCGATCCGGCCGGCGCCGACGCGCAGAGCGACTTGTGGTCGCTCGGCGCCACGATGTACCACGCCGTCTGCGGCCGTCCGCCGTTCTCGGGCGAGAGCGTGGCCGAGATCTTGGCGGGAGTGCTCTACGCCAAGATCCCCGACCCGCTGCGTTTTGCTCCGAACCTGTCGCGCGGCTTCGTGCTCGTGCTGCGCAAGTGTCTGACGCGCGATAAGACGGCCCGTTACGCCACGCCCGCGGAGCTCCTCGTCGATCTCGAGCGCGTGCGCGAACGGCGCGCGCCGCTCGTTTCACGCCGGTCGCTCGAGCCGATCGAGCACGATCGTGCGCACTTGACGCGCGTGGTGCGTTCCGTGGCCGCCGCGCTCGTCCTCGTGGCCGGGATCGCGTGGGCGATGCTCGCGCTGCGCGACGGTCCGGCGCTCTCCGCGGACAGCGACCGCACGGCCCCGGTCGCGGACCCGGCGGGCGAGATCGCGCGCGCCGCCGAAGGGGATTCGAAGCGCCTCACCGGAGCGTTGATCGAGCTCGAAGCCTGGCAGTCGCGCGGTCCGCTGTCCGCCGACGAGACGCAGCGCCTCGAGTCGCTGCAAGCGCGGCTGTACCAGCGCCTCGAGAACGAGTTGTGGCGCTTCAAGCGCGATGTCGAGGCGCGCCACTCGAACCTGATCGCCGGGCGCGAGTACGACCCAGCCGAAGCGCTCGCGACACGCGGAGTGCACAGTGAGCTCGCGGCACGCGTCGGATCGCAGCGGCTGCCGGCGCGGATGACGCAAGACCTCGATCGGTTCTCCGCGACGCTCGCGGAGCGCGCTCGCTCGGCGAAGACGCAGGCGCAGACTTCGTTCGGGGCCGCGGTCGATCAGCACTGGAAGACCCGCGTGCTGCCGCGCGTGGACGAGCTGCAAGCGCGCGGTGCGTGGCGTTCGGCGCGCGCGCTCCTCACGGTGGAATCGGCCGATTGGCTGGTGGCCGCCCAGATTCCGTCGAGCGGGCTCGCGAGCGAATCGGTCGAGCGCACGCTCGCCACGCTGCGGGTCGAGCTCGATCGGCGCCGTGAAGCGCTCGATGAATCGTGGGCCGCGGTCGACGCGAGCTTGCGCGAGTGGGTCATCGGTCGCGTCGTCGCGCTCGCCACGGAGCTCGACGGGCGCGAGCTCGCCGATGCGGACGGCGAGCTAGCGTTGCAATGGGAGACCGAGCTCGCGGAGCGCAAGCTCTCCGTCGACGAAATGCCGCTGGGACTCCTGCACCTCGCGCACGAAGAGTTGGCGCGCGGCATGAAGAGTCTCGTCGAGCTCGAGCGCCGGCTCGCGCAGGACGACGCGCAGCGCGGTTTGGCGGAACTCGAGGAAGAGACGCGCGCGCTGTGGCGCGAGCGTCGCTATTCCGATATCGCGCGGCTGTACGAAGCGCGCAGCGCCGACGCCTGGCGCGAGCCGGTGCGGCCCGCGATGGAACTGAGAGCGCGCGAGGCGCGACTTCTCGCCGGTCTCTTCGACCGCGCGGCCACCGGCGCGCGTGCGCGGGACGGCCGAGACGTCGCGCTGCGCGCCGGCACGATCGCGTTCGAAGGCAAGTTGAGCGCGGGATCGGACCCGCTCGCGAAGGGCCTACGCTTGACGCTCAGCGGCGGAGTCGTGCGCACGCTTGCGCTCGTTCCGGCGACGCTCACGGACACGCCCGGTTCGGCGCTCCTGTCGCCCGAAGCCATCGAGTTCCTGGCGGGGCTTCCGACCGACAACGGCGCGTCGACTGCTCCGGAGGATCGCCTGCTGCGCGCCCTTTTCCGACTGCGCGACGGCGAGCCCGCCGAAGAAGCGGCGGCCGCGGCGCAGGCGGTTCTCAACAGTGGACCGTTGCCGCGCGGCGAGCCGCTGGTTGCGGATCTCGAGAATCGCGTCACCTCGTCGCTGCGCGCGATCTCGAGCGCGGAAGGCGAGCGCGCGGCGAGTGCGCGCGGAAGACTCTCGCTCTTGCGGCGCGAGAACGCGTCCGCGGCGACGCGCGAATCCGTGAGACTGCGCGCCGAGGAGTTGATCCAGCACTACGCGGACGTGCTGACGCCGAGCGAGCTCTCGGAGCTGCGGCGCATTCGCGACGAACTCTTTGCGAATCAGAAGGCGTCGACGCGCGAGGAGTTCGAGCTCGTGTTCGGTCCGAGCGCAATCGAGTTCGTGGCACCGAACCGCGCGCGTCTGCGCTTCGATTTCGGTGCCCCGCGATCGGGCCGCTTCGAGCCTGGCGCCTGGCTTCCCGAAAAAGGCGGATGGGCGGCGACGCGCTACGCCAAGAGCGACGAGGACATGCTGGCGCAGTCCGCGCCGACGCTCGTCCTGCGCGAGCCGCTGCGCGTGCAGAGCGACGTCGTCAACGTGCGTGTGCGCATCGCGCAACCTGAGGACTCACCGCCCGATCTCTTCGTGCTCTCGTGCGCCGGCTTCCACGTCTTGCTCACGGGCGCGCGCGAAGGGCGTGCGGCGCGCTGTCTCATCGAGTCGGGTGAGCTTGCGGATGCGATCGCACGTGCGCGCGCGGGCATCGGCAAAGAGTTTTCCGGCCGCGTGGCCGGAGCGACGCACGAGCTGGCGCTGACGTTGAATCGTGGACGCGGAACGCTCTTCGTCGACTTCGACGGCAAGCGCATCGCGGCCGGACAACGACTGACGCCGCGCGGCGAAACGGCGAGCCTCTCGGTGCGTTCCTTCGAGCCGGTGCGCCTTCTCTCGGTGACGATCGAGGCGCTGAGGCGGTAGGGCTCGCGCGCGACGGCGCAGCGCGCTGGGTTGTTTCACGCGCGGCCGGACTCGCCCGTGAAGCGTTCGACGACGCGCCGCGCTCTCTCGAGCTTCTCCGCGTCGATCAAATCGGCGACGACGTCGAGCGCTTGCACGAGCTCGCTCGAGGTGGCGCCGAGGCGCAGGCTCCCGCGCGCGTGGCTCGCGAGCTGGCGATCTTGGCCGAGGGCCGCCAGCGCCACGACGGCGAGGAGCTCGCGGCGATCGCCCGCGAGGCCCGGTCGCGCCAGCACGCGACCGTAGGCGTGGCCCTCGATCCAGCTCGCGAAGTCCTGGTGATAGCCCTCGAGCATCGCGCGCACGCGCGATGAGTCGCTCGCGTAGATGCGCTCGAAGAGCGCGCGGCCGCGTGCATGCTCGGCGGAGAGTGATTCCGCGTCCTCACCGGCCGATTCCTCGCCCGGCTCGCGCGCGCCCAGGCCCCCGACTTCGGCGAGCACGCCGTACGCTTCGACGAGGCGCGGGAAGCCTGCGAACACGTGCACTTGGAGCACCGTCTCGCGCCACGCGCGATCGGGCTCGTCCGCTTCCACCGCACGCCGGACGCGGACGACTTCGTCCCACTGGCCGAGCACGCACGCGACGAAAAGCCGCAGGCGCCGCCTCTCGCGCGGATCGAGCGTCATGACGCGCTAGAGTAGCGCGCGATGCCTGCGACACACCACGACACGATCGACCGCGCGCTCGCCATGCGCGAGCCGCTCTTTGCGACGCTCTCGAACGAGGGCACCGATGCGCTGCGTCTCTTCCACGGCGTCGCCGAGGGCTGGCCCGGAGTCACCATCGATCGCTACGGACCGCTCGTGATCCTTCAGTCGTTTCGCGAGCCGCTCGCGGCGGAGGACGTCGCCCTGCTCGAAGCGTTCTTGCGCTGTCGACTGGCTCCTTTCGAGTTCGTCTACAACCACCGTGGGAAGGCGGCATACGAGAACTTCGAGCGCTGGCATACGCCGCAAGAGAGCGCCCTCGCCGAATTCGTCTGTCGCGAGCGGGGTGTGCGCTTCGCGATCCGCGGACGTCACCGCGGCCAGGATCCCTGGCTGTTCGCCGATCTGCGCGACGGCAGGCGGCGGCTCATGGAACTCGCGCCGGGGCGCAGCGTGCTCAACCTGTTCGCGTACACGTGCGGCGCCGGCATCGCGGCTGCGGTCGCCGGCGCGAGCGAGGTGTGGAACGTCGACTTCGCCGCGAGCGCGCTGGCGGTCGGCGAGCGCAACGCCGCGCTGAACGAGCTCGATCCAGCGCGGCTGCGGTACATCGGCGAGGACTGCATCCCCGTGCTCCGTCAACTCGCAGGTCAGCCGATCAAGGGCCGCGCGAGTGCGCGCGAGCGTGTGCGTCTCGACAAGCGCACGTTCGACCTCGTGTTGCTCGATCCGCCGGCGTGGTCGAAGGGTCCGTTCGGCGCGGTCGACGTCGAGCGTGATTACGAGAGTCTTTTCAAGCCGGCGCTCGCGTGCACGGCGCCGGGCGGCTTCGTCATCGCGACGAATCACTCGGCGAGCGTCGAGCTCGGCTCGTGGCTCGAGCGGCTGTCGCGTTGCGCTGCGAAGGCCGGCGTGCATATGGATGTCGTCGAGACAATGGGCCCGGGACCGGACTTCCCGAGCCACGACGGCCACCCTCCGCTCAAGATCGCCGTCTGCAACGTGATCGAGAACGGCGCTATGCTCGCGGGATGAGCTTGGAGCCCAGTGATCGCAGGCGACGCGTGCGCGCCGTGCTATGCGCGTGGCTCGTCAACATCGCCGTCGGTGCGGCGATCGGGACGCAGTACCTGGCGGTCGCGCCGCCCGCGACGACGCTGAACGCGAAGCTCTTCGCCGCGACCGGCCTCGTGTCGAGCACGGCGTACTTGTCGCTCATCCCGGCCTTGATCGTCTTCGTCGCGGCTTTCCTGATCACGCGGCCGCGCGCACTGGGCCTCGTCCAAGCGTTCGTGTGGACGCTGTTCCAGCTCGCCGTGTTCGTCGACACGCGCATCTACCGGATCTTCCGCTACCACTTCAACGGCATGGTGTGGAACGTCATGACGACACCGGGCGCGGAGGATGCGGTCGAGCTCGGCCCGCGCACGTACGTCGTCGTGATCGGAGCCGCGGCTGCGTTCTGCGTGGTCGCCTACTTCGTGTGGAAGCGCTGGATCTGGACGATCGAAAGGCCGGCGCGACTCCTGCGCTACGGATTCATCGGCGTCGTGGCGTGCATCCTCGTCGAGAAGGGACTGTACGCATCGGCGGACCTGCGCCGCGATCGGCGCGTGCTCGCGATGTCGAGCGCGTTCTGGATGTACCAGCCGCTCACGATCAAGCGCCTCCTGTCACGATCGTTCGGCGTGAGCTTGGCGGCGCGTCCGCGTGTCGCGCTCGGAGACGAGGAGCTGTTCCTGCGCTATCCGCACTCGCAGCCGGCGATCGATCCACAGGGCGCGCGGCCGAGCGTGTTGATCCTGGTCGTCGATTCGTTGCGCGCCGACGCTCTCACGCCGGAGACGATGCCGGCGACGTCCGCGTACGCGGAGAGCGCGCGGCGCTTCGACAACCACATCAGCGGCGGGAACTGCACGCGCTTCGGGATCTTCTCGTTGATCTACGGCATCCACGGCTCGTACTGGGAGCCGATGTACGAGGAGCAGACGCCGCCGGTCCTCGTCACGACATTGACGGAGCTCGGCTACGACGCGCGCGTCCTGTCGACGGCATCGATGAGCTTCCCCGAGTTCCGCTCGACGTGCTGGGTCTCGATCGAGGACAAGGTCGTCGACAGCTGGCCGTCGCAGTACAAGCACGAGCGCGATTCGATGGTCGGCGAGAAGTTCGCGACGTGGATGGGGGAGCGGCGCGCGCAGGCAACGGCCGAACCGTTCTTCTGTTTCGTGCTCCTCGATTCACCGCACGGCCGACATTCCTTCCCCGAAGACCGCGCGCCGTTCCAACCGAGCGCGAAGAGCGTCGACTACCTCGCGCTCGCGGACCAACCGGGTCCGGAGCAGATCCGCGAGCTGCACAACAGCTACAAGAACGCGGTGCTCCACACGGACGTCGTCGTAGATCGGATGCTGAGAGCACTGCGGGAGAGCGGTGAACTCGAGAACACGATCGTCGTGATCACGGGCGATCACGGCGAGGAGTTCATGGAGCACGGCTACTACGGCCACACGAGCAACTACACGCCCGAGCAAGTGCGCGTCGCGTTCATCATGGCCGGACCGGGAGTCCCGAGCGGCGTCGAGACGCGTCCGACGTCGCACTTGGATGTCGCGCCGACGATCCTGGAGATGCTCGGAGCCGATCCCAGGGCGCGCGGCGAGTACAGCTTCGGCGAAGACTTGCTCGATCCGCCGAAAGAGCGGCGGCGCATCCTCGCGGGATGGGACGAGATGGCGCTGTGGGTGCCCGAGGGCGTGCTCTACATCCCGCTCGAGGGGCACAAGGGCCTCGTCGAAGCGCGCGATTTCAGCTGGCGCCACCTCGAAAACGAGGACGAAGTGATCGCACGCCACGGTGCCGAGATCGCGCGCATGGCGCGCGAGTGCCGGTGGTTCTTGCGCTGAAGCGCGATCGGCCATCCATCAGCACTCCACGCCAGCGTCGGATCAGCGCATCTGGCGCGATTGCGCACAGACCTTGTTCAAGGCCGCCATCCGGTCCGACGCAAACTCACTCTTCGATCCGCTCGAACGCCAGCCGCAGCTCGTGAAGCGCCTTGTCGATGTGCTCTTGCTCGTCTTCGTCGAGGTTGCTGGCTGTTTTCTCGCGCAGCATCTCGAGATCGTCGATCAGCATCCGCGCGCCGTCGACGTTGACCTCGCGCGTCTTCGTGATCGGGTGCTCGAGGAGTCCCAGCGAAAACATCGCTTGCACCGACAGCCGCGTCACGAACAGTCGGAAGTCACCGCCCGGCAGCGGCATCTCGTCGGCCCGACGCTCGCCCATTCGACGCTCGCCCGACATCACGCGTGCTCTACCTCGCGGACGCGGCCTCGCTCAGCGGTTTTTTTTTGCGCGAGCGCGGCTGCGACGAAGCCCTTGAAGATCGGTTGCGGCTTGAGCGGCGTGCTCTTGAACTCCGGATGGAACTGGACGCCGATGAAGAACGGATGACCCGTGAGCTCGACGATCTCGACCAGGTTTCTCTCCGGGTTGATGCCGGAGAGCTTCAGCTGCGACGACTGGAACGCGCTGCGATAGTCGTTGTTGAACTCGAAGCGGTGGCGGTGACGCTCCGCGATCTGCAGCGAGCCGTAGAGACGGTGCGCCAAGCTTCCGGGTGTCAGCGTGCAGCCGTACGCGCCGAGTCGCATCGTGCCGCCCAGGTCGTGCAGGTTCTTCTGATCGGGCATCAAGCTGATCACGGGGTGCGGCGTGTGCGGCGAGTGCTCGAGCGTGTGCGCGCCTTCGAGGCCGAGCACGTTACGCGAGTACTCGATCACCGCGCACTGCATGCCCAGGCAGATGCCGAAAAACGGCAGCCCCGTCTCGCGCGCGTGCCGGATCGCTTGGATCTTGCCTTCGATCCCGCGCTCGCCGAATCCGCCCGGGACGAGCAAAGCGTCGGCGCCGTCGAGCAGGCCCAGACCGGTCGTCAGCACGTCCTCGGCGCGCACCTTGCGAATGTTCACCTTGCACTTGTTGGCGATGCCGGCGTGCGAGAGCGCCTCGTAGATCGACTTGTACGCGTCGTGCAGCTCGATGTACTTGCCGACCAGCGCGATCTCGCACGTGTCGCGCGTCGCGCGGATGCCCTGCAGCATCGTGCGCCAGTCGTCGAGGTTCGTCTCGACGTCGAGCGGCAGGCCGAGCCGCTCCGCGATCAGTCGATCGAGGCCGGCTTTGACGAGGTTCGTCGGCAACTCGTAGATCGAGAACTCGACGTCGCGCTCCTCGATCACGGCCTCGGCGCGCACGTTGCAAAACAGGCTGATCTTCTGCGCCATCTCCTGCGTCATCGGCTGCTCGGTGCGGCAGATCAGGATGTCGGGCTGGATGCCGATCTCGCGCAGCTTGCCCACGGATTGCTGCGTCGGCTTCGTCTTCATCTCGCCCGAAGCGCGCAAGTAGGGGAGCAGCGTCAGGTGGACGAAGAGCACGTCGCCGCGCGGTCTCTCGAGCGCGAACTGTCGCGCGGCTTCGACGAACGGCAAGCTCTCGATGTCGCCGATGGTGCCGCCGATCTCGGTGAGCGCGACGTCGACGCCGGAACCCACGCCCGCGTGGATCGCTTCCTTGATCGCGTCGGTGATGTGCGGGATCACCTGGACGGTGCGGCCGAGGTAGTCGCCGTGGCGTTCCTTCGCGATCACCTGCGAGTAGATCTTGCCGGTCGTGTAATTCGACGCCCGCGTGAGCTTTGCGTGCGTGAAGCGCTCGTAGTGACCGAGATCGAGATCGGTCTCCGCGCCGTCGTCGGTGACGTACACCTCGCCGTGCTGGAACGGGCTCATCGTCCCGGGATCGACGTTGATATACGGGTCGAGCTTCTGCATCGACACCTTCAACCCGCGTCGTTCGAGGATCAGGCCGATCGCGGCCGAGGTCAGGCCCTTGCCCAGGCTCGACACGACTCCACCCGTGATGAAGATGTGCTTGGTCATCAGGCCCTGGCCTTCGTTGAGTCGGTGGTGGAGTTCCCGGTCGCTGTGCGCAGGCGCGACACGAAGCGCGCGTAGTCCTCGGCGGTGTCGATGCCGTGCGGCAGGTGCGAGGCCGCGACGACGCGCATCCGACCGCCGGCTTCGAGCCAACGCAACTGTTCGAGGTTCTCGTGCGCTTCCAAGATTCCGATCGGGAGGGCGCAGAATCGCTGCAGCGCGCTCGGAGTGAAAGCGTACACGCCGATGTGCCGGCGGAGAACGGCCGAGACGGGGAGTGACGCGACCTCCGCTCGCGCTTGCCCGCGGGTGGGAAGCGCGGCGCGCGAGAAGTACAGCGCGTCGCCGTCTCGATCGCACACGACCTTGACCACGCTCGGGCGCGCGGCCTCCTCTGCGCTCGCGATCGGCGCGGCCAGCGTCGCGATCTCGATCGCTCCATCGACGAACGCGCGCACCAGGGCCGCGAGATCGGCGGGCGCGATGTCCGGCTCGTCGCCTTGTACATTGACAATGACCCGCGCGGACCCGGCCGGACCGCGCTCCGCATGCAGCGCTTGCCAAGCCTCGAACACGCGGTCGGTTCCGCTGGCGTGGTCGACGCGCGTCATCCGCGCGGGGATGCGCGCCCGCGTCGCGACCTCGAGGATCTCAGGGCTGTCGGTCGCGACCACGACGTCGACGAATGCCCCCGAGCTGACGACGGCCTCGTAGGTGTGCTCGAAGAGGCAGCGGCCGGTTTCGCGGAGGAGCATCTTCCGCGGGAGCCGCGTCGAGCCGATGCGCGCGGGGATGATGGCCACCGCGCTCGGCCCGCTCGCGGCGCCGTTCATCGATCGGGGCTCTTCTTCGCCCCCGCGCCACCGCCCGGTGACGGCCGGGCGCCGCCGCGCGAAAGATCCCAATCCGGCGCGCGGTCGACCGACTGGAGTTGGTACGTGTCGTTGTAGATGAGCACAAACGCTTGCGCGCACTCGAGGAAGCGCTGCCGCTCGTCGGACGTGAGTCCCTTGTGCACGGTCATGTGCACATACTCGCCGGGCGCTTCGATCTCGAGGGCCTGCGAGTACTGACCGTCGCCCGTGGCAGGCGCCGGGCCCTTGGCCGAGTGCTCGAAGAAGCCCTTCGTCCGGAAGAAGCCGATCAGCTCCTCCATGATCTCGTCGGTCGCGACCTTGGTCACGGCCTCCTCGATCGGCCGGGCGCGCGAGTAGAGCTCCGTGCGGTCGGTATGCGACTGGTTGACGATCTCGAGCCGCTGACCGCCAGGACTCGCGCCGTAGTTGACGTACGCGACGCGCGCCGGTTGGCCGGTGCCGGATGCGGTGGGTGCGGTGGATGCGCAACTCGCGATCGTCCACGAGATCGCCAGCGCGCCGATCGAAGACCTCCACAGCGCGTAGCGGCGATTCATCACGAGCGCGAAAGATAACCGTCGCTGCGGAGCGCCTCAAGACACTGCGATCGCTCGACGCACCTGTCGCGTCGCGGCACTTCAGCGTGTGTGTCGAGCGCCTCGCACCACGTCGGGTGGTGGGAGAAGCGCCGAAAAGTGTTTGACTCCGCCTTTTTCGCTTTCCATAACCGCACGTCTGGTCGCAAGCCGCATTCATGCGGCTCGTGAGGGAGCGCAACGGTTTTGGCGAACAAGCTTTAGGAAAGCGTGGGCCCCATGGGCAAAGTCGAAAAGGTCGTCGTTTTGTCGGTTCTGTTCCTGATCGCGGTGATCCTCGTGGTCTCGCTGACCTTGGATGATCCGCTCGATAAGGAGAAGGTCTCGATCGCGGGCGATTCGTCGACGCGCACGGCCGCACTGCCGACCGCTGCGCCGGGTGCCGCATCGGGCGCGAAGCCGGTCGTCGATCCCGTCGCGAGTGCGCCGACGACCGTGGCCGCGCTGCCGGTGACGCAGGGCAAGCCGGCGGCGACGACGCCGGGTGCGCTGCTCAGCGCGACGCTGCAAGAGACGTCCGAGCCGACACCGCTGGTCGAAGCGCGCGCCTCGATTCCCGTCGGATCGATCTTGAAGACGGTCGACGGTCTCTCGGACTCGTATCTGCCGGAGATGAAGTTCTACACGTGGCAGGCGGGCGACAGCCTGCGCAGCGTCGCGACGAAGTACTACGGCGACGCGACCAAGTTGACGATCCTGCGCCGCAGCAACGAAGGTCGCACGGATGTGCAGCCGGGCGAGAAGATCCTGATCCCGGTGTTCGACGGCGACGCACCGGTGGCGGGCGCAGCGGAAACCGCCGCGAATGCACAGCCGATGTCGAGTGGGAGTGCGCCGACTTCGACAGCGGTCGCCGCGAAGAAGACGGGCGGTCCGCGCACGCACGTGGTGAAGGAAGGCGAAAGCCTGTGGAAGATCGCCAAGCAAGAGCTCGGCTCCGGCGCGCGCTGGAAAGAGATCTACGAAGCAAACCGCGACGTGCTCAGCACGCCGGACGCGGTGCACTCGGGGCTGAAGCTGCGCATTCCGTGAGCGCCTGTTGACGTAGATCCGCGACGTGCATCCGCGCGTCGACGTGGTCCGACTGAATGAAGCGATGAGGCGCGTCCAGCGCCTCATCGCATTTCAGGCGAGTCCGGCGTCAACGAAAGTACGGCGTCCGTCCGAAAATACGGCGTCCGAAAATACGGCGAAAATACGGCGTCAGACACTTTTTTTCACCCAGCCCCCCCTGCACGCAAAAAGGGAACCATGCTTCGGCCAAACCATGGAAGGGGATT
>JANOFY010000206.1:0-1573 GCA_031413895.1 Planctomycetota bacterium
ACTTCATCGAGGTCAACGCGCGCATCCAGGTGGAGCACACGGTGACCGAGCTCGTCACCGGCATCGATCTGATCCAGCAGCAGATCCTCATCGCGTCCGGCGAACGGCTGGCTTTCACGCAGGACGACGTCGTCTCGCGCGGTCACGCGATCGAGTGCCGTATCAACGCCGAGGACCCGGCGCGCAATTTCCAGCCATCGCCGGGCAAGATCGAACTCTTCGTACCGCCGGGCGGCCCCGGCGTTCGCGTCGACAGCCACTGCTATAGTGGATATCGAATTCCGCCGAACTACGACTCGATGATCGGCAAGCTCCTGGTGCACCGCGGCCGGCGCGACCTGGCGATCCGCACGATGCTGCGGGCGCTCGACGAGTTCGTGATCGAGGGACCGAAGACGACGATTTCGATCTTGCGGAACATTCTTTCGCACTCGGACTTCCGCGCCGGCGATCACGACACGGGCTTCGTCGAGCGGTACTACGGCAGCCACCCCGCGATTCCGATCCAGGAGTCGCGATGAGCCGCGCGCGCGCGGCTCATGTCCTCGGTGTCCCCGGTATCCTCGGGGGACTCGCGGCAGCGCTCTTCTCAAGCTGCGCCGGATTCACCCGCTGGCCGTGGGGTTCGACGCAGCGCTGGCCGGGCCCCATGGAGGCACGCGTCGATCCGCTGCCGCGCGGAGACTTCGTTGGGGAAGTGACCGGTCCGGAAGAGGTGTACATCGTGCGACACGCCGATCCGGTGCAGGTTCGCCCGGCCGGGCTGCCGTCGAGCTTTCCGCTCACGTTCTACGACAAGGACATCCGCGTCGGCGCGGGGAGCACTGTGTACAGCGCTCCCGGCGGCCGCGTCGAGATCATTTGGCCCGACGGCACGTCGATCGTGATGTTCGGTCGCGGCACAGGGATCGTCGGTTCGACGAGCCGCGGCGAGCCCGCGTTCACGTTTCGCGAGGTGGAGCGCGCGCTCCTCGATCTGAAGCACGACGAAGAGATCGAGCTGTACGGCGGAGCGCACCTCTCCGCGAGCTCGGGGCCGTTCATCCTCGATCACGTGCGCGAGGACATCTTGCGCGTGAAGAACCAAGCGCCGTCCGCCGGTCGGATCGCGTTCCGCGAAGCCGTCTTCACGCTCGATCCGGGGCAAGTCGTCGACCTGCCGATGCTCTCGGCGGGCGCGCGGCCGTCGCCGCGTGACAGCGGTCTGGCGTTCGCGCGCGCGGGCGGGTTCGCGATCGAGTACGGCGGCGCGATCGAGCGCGTGCCGGCCGAGGGAGCGGTCGTGCTGGCCGCGACGGGCGACCACGAGATCCATGGTCTGGGCGTCAGCGTGCGGCTCCGTCCGGGTGAGGAAGCGCGTTTCCGTGGGCTCGAGCGTCGCGCGCAGCTGAGAGCACCCGAGACGTTGCCGGCCGCCACGGAAGAACCGTTGCCCGCGCCGCGAAGTGAAGAGCCTCTGCCTGCTCCCACGCCCCCGGCTCCCACGCCCGGCGACGAGCGGCCCAACAACGAGCCGCCCGCACCCCCGCCCGATCCACAGAACGAAATCAATCCCGAGCCGCCCCCGCCTTTC
>JANOFY010000207.1:0-2584 GCA_031413895.1 Planctomycetota bacterium
CCCCACCGTGCGCGGCTATCCGCCGAGTTTCTTCGCCACCGTGCCGAAGCTCGTCGAGCGCATGGGACGGACAGAGAAGGGCAGCATCACGGGCCTGCTCACGATCTTGCTCGACGGCGACGACCACAACGATCCGGTCGCGGACACACTGCGCGGATTGCTCGACGGACACTTGTTCTTGTCGCGCGAGCTCGCGCAAGCGGGTCACTACCCGGCGCTCAACGTGCTCGGCAGCCTCTCGCGTTTGATGCCCGGACTGATCTCCGCGGAGCATCGTTCTTCTTCCCTCTTCATTCGCCAGATGCTCGCGGCGTGGCGCGAAGGGCGCGATCTCGTCGAGATCGGTGCGTACCGGCCCGGCACGAACCCGCGGCTCGATCAGGCGCTGGCGCGCATGGAAGCCATCGACGCCTTCCTGAAACAAGGCGCCGACGAGATCTCGACGTTCGCGGAGACCGTCGCGCTACTCGAACGCGTCACCGCGGGACGAGAGGCCGTGCGATGAGCAAGTTCCAGTTCCGACTGGCGCGGCTTGCGCACGTGCGCGCGGTGCAAGAGCGCGTCGCGCGCGAGCGTTGGCTCGCCGCCGAGGAGCTCGCCCGCGCTGCCGAGGCCAAGGCCGAGTTCGCACGCGAGGCGGTCGTACGAGCGCGCGACGAGCTGCGTGCGGAGCAAAGTGCTCCGACGATCGCAATCGAGCGTGTGATGGCGGGATCGCGGCTCGTCGAGACCCTACGGGATCGCCGGCGTTCAACGGTCGAACATGCGCGCACGCTGCGCTTCCAAGCCGAGGAGCTCCGCCGTCCGTGGAGCGAGCGGCGTCGCGAAGTGCGCGGCCTCGAGAAACTGGAATCGCGCGATCTGGGACAACACCAGCAAGACGAGCTCGTGCGCGAGTCGCGAGAACTCGACGAAGTTGCGTCGATGCGCGCCAGCGCACGAACGCGTCAGCGCGCGGGCACCGACGCACGGGCGGCCGCGCACGAAACCGAACCGACGCTCGGTGCTCTCAGCCCGTGGACCGATCGCGACGGCGAAGGCGCGCACGACGCCGACAAAACAGGCGCATAGGAAACGACCATGAAATCGATCGCTACCGCAGTATTGATGGGCGTAGGAGGCGTCGGGCTCTTCGGTGGAGCCTACGTGGGCTTTGCCGCGCTGTCCGGAACGCCGCTCCACAAGATCGCGTTCGTGAAGGGCTTCGTGCGCGCACCCGAGACACCGCACACGCCCCATGATTCGACCGCGAGCGTCGACGAGCACAAGACGCCCGAACACGAACCGGAGGCCCCGGCGGAGACGCACGACTCACCGGACCGGGAAATGCTCCAGGGGAGCATTGGCGTGCTCGGTTCTTTCCTTCTGCCATCGCCGATGTCGGCGACCGAGCTGAGTCGGCTACAGCAAGAGCTGCACAGCTTGGTGTCCGACGCCAAGACGCGCGTCGAGCACATTCGCGAGCGCGAAGGGAAGCTCGACGAGTGGGAGAAGACGCTGGACGCGCGCTTCGCGAGCCTGAAGGAGTTGCAAGCGGCGCTCGACAAGCAAGAGCTCGAGGTGTCGCTCCGCGAGGAAGAGCTCAAGCGCGACGAATCGGCCAAGTCGGAGCGCGACGCACAGAGCTGGAAAGAGCTGGCGAAGTTCTTCGAAGAGGGCGACGCGCCGAAGCTCGTCACGAAGCTGATGCAGTTCGAGCCCAAGGAAGCTGTGATGATCCTGCTCGCGCTCGACGACGAACGCGCGAGCCAATTGATGAACGCGCTGCCGCCGGACAAGTACCGCGCGTATCTCGACGCGTACCGCGGGCAGATACGCAAGCCCTGAGAGCCGCTCGCGTGCGGTCAAGCGCCTGCACGAACCTGACGATACTTCCGCACCCGTCCGCCCCTCTATAGATCCCACACCGTGTCGCAGAATCTGAGCACCGAGGAAGTCGCGTCCCTCATGGACGTCGAGCCGTCGAAGTCCGGCGCGGCCACCGAGGTCGCATCGCGCGACTTTCGTCGGCCGATGCGGCTCTCGACCGCGCAGCTCGAGCGGCTCCGGCGCACGGCGGAGAAGACGATCCCCGAGATCGAGTCGACGTTCACGACGTGGCTGCGCCGCCCGCACAAGGCGACGATCGCCGCGGCGACTGAGGTCGATGCGCACGCGTTCCTCGCCAGCCTCGAGGAGCCGATGTGCGTGGTCGTCTTCGATTCGGGCGGACAGCCCGCGTGGACCGCGTGGGATTCCGGCGCCGCGGTCGGCGCCGCGGAGCTCGCACTCGGCACGAGCGAAGTGAAAGCGCAAGAGCCGCGCGCCCTGTCGTCGATCGAGGCTAGGCTGCTCGCGAACCTCGTCAACCGCGTGACGGCGACCGCCGCGGGCGCGCTCGGTGTCGAGGCGAAGAACTTCCGCTTCGCGCAGAACGCCGAGGATCTGAAAGCGTCGCGCGAAGCCATCGGCGCCGCAGACCCGCAGCGCGTGTGTCTGCAGATTGCGCTCGAATCGGCCGGCGAGACGAGCACGATGCGCATCTACTTGCCGGGCGTGCGAACCCCCGATGTCGACAAGACGGCACCCAGCGCGAAATCATCCG
>JANOFY010000208.1:0-13740 GCA_031413895.1 Planctomycetota bacterium
TGCGACGACCGCGCATCTCCTGTTTCGGCTGTTCCACCCGGGCGAGGGCCGCATCGAGCAGGTCCCCTTTCACGAGATCATTCCGGCGCTCGAGCGCCGGCGCGCCGACTTCGGCGTCTGCATCCACGAAGCGCGCTTCACGTGGGCTTCGCACGGACTGCAACTCGTCGAAGACCTCGGCGCGACGTGGGCGGAGCGCACGCGCGCGCTGCTTCCGCTCGGGGGAATCGTCGCGCGCCGCGATCTCGGCGACGACGCGCTCGCCGCTCTAGACGGCGCGATCAAAGCCTCGCTCGACTACGCGCGCGCGCACCGCGACGAAGCGCTCGTCACCATGCGGCGTCACGCTCGAGAGCTCGACGACGACGTCCTGTGGGCGCACGTCTCGCTCTACGTCAACGAGTGGACGCGAGAACTCGGCGTCGACGGCGCGCGCGCGCTCGACGAGCTGTCACGCATCGCGCGCGCGAGCGGTCTCCTCGGCGACGACCGGCCGCCCCTCTCGATCTTCCAAGGCGCGCGCCGCGCTCAGTCGCCGTAGCGGAGCTCGAGGACAGTCGGATCGCACGCAGCGCGTGCCGTAGTCGCCGGCAACGTGATCACGAACATCCGCGCGAACTCGTCCTCCGGGAGCGCGCGTCCGGCGGGCGAATCGGCGAGCCCCGTGAGCTCGACGACGATCTTCGGAACGGTGTTCGAGTGGCCTGCGACGACGCACACCGCACCGGGCGGAAGCGCGGTGATCTCGGCAAGCAGTCGATCCGTCTCGCGAGCTGGAACGATCGCAACCGTCCGGCCCGCGGCCTTCGCGAGTGGCGCGAGCGTCTGCTGCGTCCGCTTGAACTCGGTGGCGAAGAGGTGCGTGACGTGCGCCGGTTCGAGCAGACGCGCGAGCGTCTCCGCCCGCCGCGATCCCGCGGGTGATAGCGCCGGATCCTTGGGATCGCCCGCGGTGTCCTTTTCTCCGTGACGCACCACGATCACGGTCCGCGCGCGGCGGTCCGTCGTCGAGGCGTCGCTTTGCGCCGTGCGGAGCCCGAGAAAGAGGGCCCCGCACGCGAGGAAGACGGCGAGCAGAGCCCAAGCGCTACGCGAGCGCGGGGCGCCGGGCATCGGCCGCGTCTCAGGTCTTGCCGGAATCGCGAACCTCGAGCATCTCCTTGCGGATGTCCTGCGCGATGTTCTTGATGTCTTGCATCGCCTTGCGGACACGCGAGGTGGCGGCTTTGTTGCCGGCTTCGGCCTTCTCGACGTCTTCGCGCGTGGCTTGGACGACGCTCACCAGTTTGTCGTAGTTCTGGCTCATCGGCTGGCCTTCCTTGGCATGCGTGGCGCTGGGAGCGCGGTTGGGAGGGTCTTGGAGGGGTCCAGGCGCCCTTGGCGGGCCCGGGAAGGGCACCTGTAGGCCACATTCCCGCGCTCCGATCAAGCGGGAGTCACCCTGACTCGCCGGGCGGCAGGCCGGGAACGAGGCCCATGGGTGACGCGGCGTTTCGCCCATCGACCGCCGTAACTCTTTACCTGCGAGCGTGCGGAGACAAAGCACTAACGTATTCGGGGCGATCGGCGTGAACCCCGCCTACCGGCATCGAAATCCGCTGTAGCGGCGCCGCCGAGCTCGAGCACGACCTTCCACTCAGCTGCCGTCACGGGCTGGATCGAGAGCCGCTGCCCGCGCTGCAGGAGCGCCATGCCCTTCAAGCGAGCGTCCTTGCGCAGCTCTTCGAGCGGCACGAGCTGCTCGAGCTGGAACGCCGCTTCGATCCCGACCTGGACCCAGCGTGGCTCGTCGCGCTCGCTCTTCGGATCGAAATGGTCGTCGCGTGGATCGAACTGCGTCGGATCCACCGACGCCTCCGCCACGATGCGCGCGACACCGACGACGCCCGGCGGCTGAGTGCTCGAGTGATAGAAGAGCACGCCGTCGCCGACGTGCACGTCGTCGCGCAGGAAGTTGCGCGCTTGGTAATTACGCACGCCGTCCCACGCTGCGCGTGACCTGGGCGCCTTCGCGAGGTCATCGAACGAGAAGCTCTCGGGCTCCGACTTGAACAGCCAATAGCGCGGCTCTGTGCTCGACTTCGCCATGCGGGACCTCACATCGACAGCGGCCGCGTGGCGCGGCGCTCGCCGAGCACGTCGAGCCCGACCGGCGGGCCCACGATCTCGGACATCACGATCGCGCGCGCGAGATTCAACTGCGGCGCGCGCGATCGCGTGGTCCTGCGCGCGAGCATGCTCGGAGCCGCCGGCGTTCCAAGGTCGCCGGCTCGCGACGCTGCGAGATCCACTCCCGCGGTGTACACGGGTTCGACCGAGGTGCGCTGCGACGACGCGGCCTCGCGCTGGCGGCGCGAGGTCTCCTGCTGTCGCTCGAACTCCTCGCGTTCTCGCCGCGCGATCGCCTCTTCCGCCAGGGTCTCTTCGTCGTTGCCGGCTCCGCTCTCGAGGTTTTCCTCCGACAGCATCGGCGGCGCTCCGCGGTCCAAGCTGACGAGCGTGCCCGTCGTCGGAATTCGACTTCCGGTTTGTGCCGGAATCGGCGGCGTTGCCGCAGCCGGCGCGGGCGGCTCGGCCGGCACTTCGCCGCGCAGCAGCTCTTCCCAACTCGGACGCGCGGACTCCGTCGTGCCGGCCTGCGTCGATTCGTCCGGCGCGCTGCCGCGCTCCCGCTCCTGTTCCTTCGCCTTGCGCTGCTTGCGCGACTCGAGCAGGCCCTTCAGGATCGGCAAGCCGATGAAGAAGAACACGACGAGACCGTTGACGAGCTTCTTGATCAGCGAGCTGACGTCGAACTCGTCCGGATCCTGGAACGGCAGCATGGCAAGACCCTACTGCGGCATGGCCGGACCCGATTGCGATTCACCGCCGCTGGCGATGTTCGTGCGCATCTTCGTGTCCGCCTCGATGTTGCGCAGCCGGTAGAGGCCCATCACGCCCAGGTTCCCGCTCAAGAGTGCGGCCGCGATCGCGCGCGGGATCTCGGCCTCGGCGAGCACGACCTTCGCGCGGTTCTCTTGCACCTGCGCGATGAACTCCTGCTCGGCCGCGACGGCCATCGCGCGCCGCTTCTCGGCCATCGCCTGCGCGACGCGCTTGTCGGCCTCGGCTTGGTCGGCTTGAAGTCGCGCGCCGATGTTGCTGCCGATGTCGACGTCCGCGATGTCGATCGACACGATCTCGAACGCGGTGCCGGCGTCGAGGCCGCGTGCGAGCACGGTCTTCGAGATCGAGTCCGGGTTCTCGAGCACATCCTTGTGCGAAGCCTTGGAGCCGATCGTCGAGACGATGCCTTCGCCGACACGCGCGATGATCGTCTCTTCGCCCGCGCCACCGACGAGACGGCGGATGTTCGTGCGCACGGTGACGCGCGCCTTGGCGAGCACCTGGATGCCGTCCTTCGCGACGGCCGCAACTTCGGTCTTCCCCGACGCCGGATTCGGACAATCGATCACTTTGGGCGTCACGCTCGTCTTCACCGCTTCGAGCACATCACGGCCCGCGAGGTCGATGCCGGCGGCCGTGCGGAAGTCGAGATCGATGCCGGCGCGATTGGCGGAGATCATCGCCTGCACGACCTTTTGCACGCGGCCGCCAGCGAGGAAGTGCGCTTCGAGGTCGCGCGTGCTCACGTTCTCGATGCGCGACTGCACGATCATCACTTGGGCGTCCACGATCAGCGCCGGTGGCACTTTACGCAGGCTCATCGCGAACATCTGGAACAGTCCGATGCCGGCGTTGGTGGTGACGGAGCGAACGTACAGGTTCGCGTACTTCATCAGCACGACGAGGAAGATGAGCAGGAAGACGCCCATCACGAACAGACCGATGATCTTGAGCAGCCCGACGCCGTCCTCGATTTGCGGGGACGCGGGGGGCGAGGTCAGTGCGAGCAGTTGGAAAGCGTGCATATGGATGGATCTCGACTCCGTTTAGAAGAGCGGCGGTCTTTGTTGTGCGGGGGTTGTCCGGGAATGGCCGGCGCGGCGGTTCACGAATTGGAGGGTGCGCTCGCCGCCGAATCGACAGCGGCGACGACGACTCGATTCCCCTCGATCTCGATCACGCGCACGCGCGTGCCGGCCTCGATCGCTTCGCCGCGCGTGACGACGTCGACGCGCCGGCCATCGATCGTCGCCGTGCCGGCCGGTCGCAGGAGCGAATCGACGCGCCCTTCGTGACCGAGCAACCCGCCGTCGCGGCGATCGATCGCCGCGCCGTCTTCGAACGTGAACCCGCGCGCGACGAGGTGTTTCGCAAAGGGGCTGATAGGCAGCAGCCGGAATCCGACCCAGATCATCGCGGGCACGAGCACGCACGCCGCGATCATGAACCCGACGCCGAGGTCGCTGTCCTGCGCGAACGCGTACGCCACCGAGCCCACGATGAACACGCTCGCCGCCAGGCCGAGCGCACCGAAGCTCGGGAACATGAGCTCGGCGACGATGAGGAGCAGGCCGATGCCGAGCAGGATCGCCGCGATCGTCATCGCGCGCCCTCCGCGTCGCTTTCGCGCACGAGCGCCTCGACGACGAGCCTGCCCGCGCTGATCTCGACGACGCGCACGGGCACGTCGCGATCGATCCACGCGCCGACTGCGCGCGCTTCGTGCTCGATCGACGGATTGCTCGCGAGCTCGACCTTCCCGACCGGGCCCAGGCTCGTGAGCGAGCGGCCGCTGTCCCCCACCGACGGTGCGCGCGGCGCGCGGGAATCGACTCCGGTGGCGGCCGGCGACGGAGTGGGACCGCCGTCCGGAACCAGAACGAGCCCGCGCACGAGTGGCATCTTCGGCAGAACGCGCGACAAGAGCAGCGCCGCGACGAGCGCCACGAGCGCGGACGCCATCAAGTTGAACGTCGCGTCGAGGATCATCTGCTGGTCGAGCGGGTTGTCGAACGCGAAGCCCGGACCGAGGCCCGACCAGATCAATCCGAACACGACGAGCAGCGCACCCGCGATGCCGATCCACAGCGTGCCCGGCAGCACGAAGATCTCGGTCGCGATCAGCGCGGCGCCGAGAGCCACGGCGACGATGTGCGGGATGTCGGCGAGCCCCGCCAAGTAGCGACCGACGAGCAGGAGCGCGAAGCACGCGATGGAGAGAATCCCCGGCAGCCCGAAGCCGGCCAGCTTGAACTCGGTGTACGCGAGCGCGAGTCCGGCTACCAGTAGCAGCGGCGAGAGTCGATCGAGCCACGCGAGCACGTCCTCGGAGCGCGATCGCTCGACGGAGCCAACGGTCGCCTGCGCGACACCGATCTTCTCCATGACCTCGTTCAGGCTCCCCGCGAGTCCGTCGGCGAAACCGAGCTCGACCGCTTCACTCCCCGACAAGCTGAGCAACTCGCCGCGCCGCACGATCGTGCGCACGAGTTCTGGTGGGTTGCCCGCCGCGCGCGCATCGTCCCATTCCTTGCCCGTGATCAACTTGCGCGCGCCGTCGGCGCGGACTTCGCGCACCTCGACGTTGGAGTCGACCATCGCCTCGGCCAGCGCCGGCGAGCGCTGCCGGGCCTCGGCCATCGCACGAAATTGACTGCGCATCGCCGACGTCACTTTCTCGCGTGCGCCGTCATCCTCCGAAAGCGATTGGATGCCCGACGGCCCCATCGTCACCGGCATCGCGGATCCGATCGTGCCTTGCGGCGTCATGTAGATCTTGTCGCACGCCAGCGCCACGAGGACTCCGGCCGACACGGCGTGGTCGTGGACCCACGCGACGAGCTCGAGCCCGTCCTTCGACGCGTCGCTGACGACGCGCGCGATCCTCCACATCAGGTCGATGGGCCCGCCCGGCGTGTCGATCTCGACGATCAGATGCCGGTGCCCAGCCTCGTGCGCCGCGGCGATCGCCCGCTTCAAGAGCCCGAGCGTGCCGACGTCGAGCTCGCCTTCGATCCGCATATGCGTGACGCCGAAAGGAAGCGTCGCCAGCGGCGGCGGCTCGGCATCCTGGGGAGCGCATCCCCACAGACCCACCCACAGGGCCAGGGCGAACGCGAGTACCGCACCGCGGACGCGAGGTGCCTTCAACGAATTGTAGTTCAGAGCACGCACAGCGAGCCTTACGGCGCGCGCAGTGTACGGAGTCCGGATGAGACCGGCGAGCCGCGCCGCGGCCGTCGATTCACACACGGAGGGGTTTCGTGACGATACGACGCGCGGAACCAGCGCTGCGCCCTCTCGCGATGCACGGCGAACCGGAGTACCCTGGCCTTCGTCGATGAACCCTCTCCTCTACCTCGCCGCGCTCCTGCTCTCGAGCTTCCCCGTCGCCGGGGCGATCGACGATCCGCCGCCCGAACCGATCGACTGCCCGCTGTGCGGCGGAGATCCCGCGATCCACGCGCGACGCATGTTCGGCATGACGCGCCTTGCGGGCGACGTCGTGAGCTACTCGTTGCGCTGGTGATCATTCGCGCGATTGCGCGGCGGTACAGTGCGGGCGATCGCGATCGCCCGCGACGGCTCGCGACGACAGCGATGGCGGGAGTGCATGGGAATCGAACCCACCGGCCCCGCTGTTCACGAAGCCCAACCGGCTTTGAAGGCCGGGCGGCACACCAGCACCGATGCACTCCCGTGTTTCGAGGCGCGCATTAGACACTGCGGCAGTCGTCGCGCGAGGCCCTCAGGCGAGTCGCGACGAAAGCAGCCGGCCCGGAGCACCGGAACCGAGCTCGTCCGGAACTCCCCCTGCCCAGCGCCGGACGACGCGCTCGCCGTCGCTGCCCGTCCACATGCCGCAGCTGAACGGCACGCCGTCCGCGCGTTGATCGAAGTCCTCGGGGAGCTGCATCCGCAGCCCGCGGCCGCCGTGGTACGTGCGTCCGTCGACGTGAACGATCGTGTGCGGCTCCGCGAGACCACCCGCGTCCTCGATCGACACGAGCAGGTAGCCTCGATGTCGCCGCAACGTCATCGACGCCGGCGGATCCTGCGGTGATTCACGCAGCATCGTCAACCGGCGCGTGACGGAGTCGAGCACGGTCGTCCGCCGGCGGCGCAGCGGAGCGTCGAGCACGAGGCTGCCGGCGCGCTGCCCCTTGCTCCGGCTCCACGAAAACTCCGCCGAAAGCAGCGGATCGCGTCCCGCGCGCCACGATCCGCCGGTCAAACGAAAGGGCAGGTCGCGCGCTTCGTTCGGTGCGAGCTCGAAGTCGATCGGCAAGCCTTCGACCTCGAAAGCGCCGCGACGGAGCACGATCTCCGCGTGAACACGCACGAAGAATGGAAACGGGTTTCGGACACGCGCGCTCGAATCGAAGCTCCCGAACCAGCCGCCGCGCCCGCGCGCGGCCCCGTCGGAAGTTCCCATCTCGAGCTCGGGTGCGTGCACGGGGTAAGGCCCAGGGTCGTGCGGCGCGAGCGCGGAGAGCGCGCGGATCGCGAGCGCGCGGTACGGCTCGCGCGTCAGGCAGCCGAACGACCCGGCGCGGAACGCGCCGAGGAGTTCCTCCGGCGCATCGAGGCCGATCGTCCAGCGTTCGCACGGCCACTCCGGCTCCGCCGCTCGCCATCCCGCCGGTCCAGTGGCGAAGCCTGCGAGGTGCTCGTCCGCGACGAAGCGTCGGTGTCGCTCGGTGGCTCGATGGGCGAGTAAGACCGACGGCAGCCCCGCGTCACGCGCATCGAGGCACACGTCGCGCGAATACGACGCGATGCGTGGCGCGATCTTCGGGAGAACCGAGTGCAGCAGCGGAGCGATGACCCGCACGAGCGTTCGATCGGCGATCTCGATCCAGTGCAGCGTCGGTGCAGCCGGATCCTCGGCGCCGATCTCGATCGCCTCTTCGAACAGTGGAATCGGCTCGCCGCGGTAGCGCGCGCTGAACGCGCCACCGGCATCGAGCGACGCAAGCTCGACCCAGCTCTTCTCCGCGAGCAAGCCGACGCCGTCGGTGGTCCGTTCGAGCGTTTCGTCGGCGAAGAGCGCGAGCTCGCCGCCCCGGCACGCGCGCAGCTCGTAACCGACGCCGTCGAGACCGATCTCCAGCGCGCGGTGCAGACCGGCGAGCGTGTTTTCCGGAGTCTCGAGCGGGACGCCGCGCGCCCCGAGGATCCACGGGGGCCCGGGCGACCCGGGCAACCCGGGCGGCCCGCGCTCACTCGAACCTCGCGCGCTCATCCGAAGCGCGCGCTCACGCGAGCTCGATCCACGGGCCGCGGTGCGGCAAGCACTCGCCGACGCGGTGGAGCGGGAGCGCTCTCGCGGCGAGCTCGCGCTCGAGCTTCGGTGCGTCACCCGGTGCGACGACGATGAGCAGTCCGCCCGAGGTCTCCGCGTCGAAGACGAGCTGCACCAGTGCACGTTCGAGACCCTCGCGCACGCGGACGACATCGCCGAGCGCGCTCTCACCGCGCTTGCTGGCGCCCGACACGATCCCGTGCCGCGCGAGGTCGAGTGCGCCAGGAAAGATCGGTAGCGCGGCCAGGTCGAAGCGGATCGTGACCTGGCTCGCGACCGCGATGTTGCGTGCATGTCCGACGAGGCCAAAACCCGTCACGTCCGTGCACGCATGCGCGCCGACCGCGTTCATCGCCGAAGCCGCGCTGTCGTTGAGCGTCGCCATCTGCTTCGCGGCGGGCTCGAGCGTCGCCCACGAGATCTTCTGTTGCTTCGCCGCGGTGGTCATCGCACCCATCCCGAGCGACTTCGTCAGATACAGGACATCGCCCGCGCGCGCCCCCGAGTTGGCCGCGATCTTGCGCCGATCGACGAAGCCGGTCACCGCGAAACCGAACAGCGCCTCGTTCGACTGCACGGTGTGGCCGCCGATGACCACCGCGCCCGACTCGCGGATCTTGTCGAAACCGCCGCGAAAGATCTCCGCGGTCCACTCCGGAGGGAAGTCGCGCGGAAGGCCCGCCAAGTTGAGCGCGGTGAACGGCCTGGCCCCCATCGCATAGAGATCGGACAGCGCGTTCGCGGCCGCGATCGCGCCGTAATAGAACGGATCGTCGACCACCGGCGGGAAGTAGTCGATCGTCTGGACGAGCGCGAGCTCGGTACTCGAAGGCAGACCTTCGACGCCCCCGAGGCTGACGACACCGGCGTCGTCGAACGTCTCAGGTCCTACGAGCACGCGCTCGTCCGGTGGTCCGCTGATGCCGCGCAGTACCTGCGCGAGCTGCCCGATCGGCAGCTTGGCGGCTCAACCGGCGCAGTCGGCGTAATCGGTGAGGCGCTTGGCCTTCGAAGGTTCCATGGGCGCCGAGGATAGCGTCGTGCGCCGTGAGCACCAACGCACCGCCCCGCGTTCACGCCTTCACGTAGTTCGTGCGACCCTTCATGCGGCTGGCGAGCGCGTTGCGCGTGTCGACCACGAGGCACGCGTTCGCGGCCACGACGTCGTAATCGATGGCCGCGTGATCGGTGGCGACGACGACGGCATCGAAGCTCGCCACGCGCTCGGCATCGAGCTCGATCGACCGCAGCGAGCGCACGCTGACGTCGACCACGAGCGGCGGGGTCGGCACGAGCGGGTCGCTGTACTCGACGAGCGCGCCCTCGCTCGTGAACAAGCGCACGAGCTCGACCGCCGGCGACTCGGTGATCGTGTCGACCTCGGCCTTGTACGCGAGACCGAGCACGAGAACGCGGGCACCCGCGAGCTCGACCCCGCGCGCACCGAGCGCCGTACGCGCCCGATCGACGACGTGCTGCGGCATGCGTCGATTGACCTCACCCGCGAGCTCGATGAACGGCGTCGCGGCACCCGCGCGACGCGCGACCCACGTGAGGTAGTACGGATCGATCGGGATGCAGTGCCCACCGAGACCCGGACCGGGCGTGAACTTCATGAAGCCGAACGGCTTCGTCGCGGCCGCGTCGATCACTTCCCACACGTCGAGCGAGAGCGCGTCCATCGCGAGCTTGAATTCATTGACGAGCGCGATGTTCGCGGCGCGGTACACGTTCTCCAGCAGCTTGGCGCTCTCGGCGACTTCGGCCGACGACACGCGGTGTACACACTGGATCGCGGTGCGGTACAGGCGCTCCGCGAGATCGCCCGAACGCGCGCACGTGCCGCCGACGAGCTTCGCGATCGTGGCCGTGCTTGCGTCCTTCCGGCCCGGATCCTCGCGCTCGGGCGAGTACGCAAGCCACACGTCGACTCCCGGTTCGAATCCGTGCTCGCGAAAGACGTCGCCGATCACCGTGCGCGTCGTGCCGGGAAACGTCGTGGACTCGAGCACCACGAGCGCGCCGCGGCGCAGACTCGAGGCCAGAGTCCGGGCGGCGGAGGTCACGCATTCGAGATCCGGCTCGCGCGCGGGCGACAGCGGCGTCGGCACGGAGATGAGCGCGATGTCCACGCCGCGCAGTCGTTCGGCGTCGCCCGTGGCCTGGAAGCGGCCGCTCGCGTGCAGGCGTTGGACGAGACCCGCCGTCAAGTGGTGGAGCGTGTTCTCGCCGCGCCCGATGCGGGCGAGCTTTTCGGGATCGCGCTCGAAACCCAGGACGCGGTAGCCGGCATCGACGAACGCGCGAGCGAGCGGAAGACCGACGCTGCCGAGTCCGACGACGCCGATCACTGCGCTGCGCGCATCGATCTTCGCTTCGAGCGTGGCGTCGCCGGCATCCATGCGGCGCCGGTCGACGAAAGAGCGCGCCTTAACTTCCCGCGGCAGCGGCGAACGCGCGCACGAGGTCCGCTTCGTCGCCCTCGAGCAACGTGCGCGGATCGACGAGCACTGCGCCGTCGTGGATGCGCGCGAACACGGGCGGATCGAAGTGACGGAGGCGCGTGACGATCGCGTTGGCCGACGCGCGCGCGTGCTCGATGCGCACCACGAACGTCGGAATCGTGACGCCCGGCGCGCTGCCGCTGCCCGGCTCCGATCCGTCCGGCCGAACCGACGTCCGAAAGCCGGGTAGTGCGCCGATCGCGGCCGCGATCGCAGTCGCGCGTTCGCCCATCTCCGACGCGGGTCGTGAAAGCAGCGCGCGCACCGGGATCTCCCCCGCGCGCCCGCCGAGCCACAGCTCGATCGTCTTCTCGAGCCCCGCGAGCGCGACCTTGTCGAGCCGCAACGCACGGTAGATCGGGTTCTTCCGCAGCGCATCGATAGCGGCACGCTTCCCGACGACGAGGCCGGCTTGCGGCGCACCGAGCAACTTGTCGCCGCTGAACGTGACGACGTCGACCCCGCTCTCGACCGCGTCGACGACGAGCGGCTCGTCACCGAGCACGCTCGCGAGCGGCGGCGCGCCGTGTTCCTCGACGAGGCCCGAGCCGAGGTCGAACGCCGACACGATGCCGCGCTCGCGGCCGAGCTCCGCGATCTCACTCGCCGCCACGTCCTCCGTGAAACCGACGACGCGGAAGTTGCTCGTGTGGACCTTCATCAAGAGGCCCGTGCGCGCCGTGATGGCCGCGCGGTAGTCGGCGGCGCGCGTGCGATTCGTCGTACCGACCTCGACGAGCGTCACGTTGGCGCGCGCCATCACGTCGGGCACCCGAAAGGAACCGCCGATCTCGACGAGCTCGCCGCGGGAGACGATCGCTTCGCGACCGCCGGCGAACGTTTGAAAGGCGAGCAGCACGGCGCCGGCGTTGTTGTTGACGCCGATGGCCGCTTCAGCGCCGGTCAATCGACACAGGAGCTCGCTCAAGCGATCGTCGCGTTGATTGCGCTCACCGGTTTCGCGGTCGACTTCCAACACGCAATAGGCGCGCGCGGCCTCGGCCATCGCCGCGGCGGCTTCGGGGTGAACCGGTGCGCGACCGAGGCCCGTGTTGAGCACGACGCCGGTCGCATTGATCGCGCGGCGCAGTCCGCGGCGCAGCTCGCGCTCGGCCTGCTCCTCGATCGCGCGCACGTGGTCGCCGCGCGCGAGCCGCACGCTGAGCTCGGCCGACGTCAGTCGACCGCTGCGGATCTCCTCGCGCCAACCGTCGAGAACCTGGCCTGCGAATCCGGCCACGAGCCGCGCATCGAGGCGCGCGGACAGGGCCGCGACCTCGGGGCCCCGCAGCACGTGGTCGACCGCGGGCAACAACCGGTAGGCCTGCTGAGAGTCGGCGGCGGAACTCGTCACCACCAGAGTCTCCGCCGAGGGTGACCCGACTCACAAGCAAAAGTTGCCTCGCGCGGGCGGAGCGCGATGCCTAGTCTCTGCGGACGCCGCATGCCTCCCACCACGCTCGCCCGTCCCCACTGGAGGCTCCGCCGAGCCGATCCCCGTCATGTGAACGAGCTGGTTCGCGCGCACGGCGTGTCCGAGATCGTCGGTCGCCTGCTCGTGACGCGCGGGATCATCGAGCCCGACCGTGCGCACGCGCACCTCGAGCCGCGGCTCACGGCGCTGCACGACCCGGCGCTGCTCCCGGACATGAGCGCGGCCACGCGGCGCATCGCGCGCGCGATCGCGGACGGCGAGACGATCCTCGTGCACGGCGACTACGACGTCGACGGCGTCACGGGAACGACGCTCTTGATGCGGCTCTTCGAGAAGCTCGGCGCGCGTGCACGTTGGCACATCCCGAACCGCTTCACCGACGGCTATTCGTTCGGAACGCACTCGGTTGCACGTGCACAAGAAGTCGGCGCGCGACTCGTGATCAGCGTCGACAACGGCACGTCCGCGGTCGAGACGATCGCGGAACTTGCACGCCAGGGCATCGACACGATCGTCACGGACCACCATGAGCCGCCGCAGGGCGCGCTCCCGCCCGCGGTCGCGATCGTCAACCCGAAGCTCACGGGCTCCACGTATCCGTTCCGCGAGCTGTGCGGCGGCGCGGTCGCGTTCAAGCTCGCGTGGGGCGTGTGCCAAGAGCTCTCGGGCGGCGGCCGCGTGCGCGAGGAGTTGCGCGAGTACCTTGTCGAAGCGATGGCGTACGTCGCGATCGCCACGGTGTGCGACGTCGTGCCGCTCGTCGACGAGAACCGCGTGCTGGCACGCTTTGGACTGCGCTCGCTCGCGAACACGTCGAACCCGGGACTCAGAGCGCTTCTCTCGGTGGCCAAGATCGGCGGCGGCGCGAAACTCGAGGCCGACGACGTCGCGTACAAAGTCGGACCGCGCATCAACGCGTCCGGACGCCTCGGCAGTGCGCAGAAAGCCGTCGAGCTCCTGCTCGCATCCGACGGCGCGCGCGCGGGACAGCTCGCGGCCGAGCTCGACCAGCTCAACGAGGAGCGCAAGCGCATCGAAGCGGAGCTCGTCGTCCTGGCGCGCGCGCAAGCAGAGGTATACGCCGACCGCGATGCGCATCCGGTGCTCGTTCTCGCCGGCCAGGGTTGGCACCAAGGCGTCGTCGGCATCGTCGCCGCTCGCATGGTGCAACGCTTCGATCGCCCCGCGCTCGTGATCGGTCTCGACGGCGACAAGGGGCGCGGCAGCGCGCGCTCGGCACACGGCTTCGACATCCTCGACGCGCTCCACGGCGGCGCGCCGCACATGATCAAGTACGGCGGTCACGCGCAGGCCGCCGGTTGCGAAGTGCGCGCGTGCGACGTGGATGCGCTGCGCGAGGCCGTGTGCGCGCGTGCGAAAGAGAAGCTCGCGCTCGAGCCATTCGCTGCGTCCGACGTGTGGATCGACAGCGACGTGTCGCTGAACCAGATGAGCGACGGACTGATGCGCGAGATCGATCGCTTGCGTCCGTTCGGCGAGAAGAACGAGCGACCGAGCGGGCTCGTCATCCCTCCACACTCGATCGCCGTGAGCGAGACGAGCAGCGCAGCGATCGGTGCCATCACCGCCTCGGCGGCGTCGAGCAGCCA
>JANOFY010000209.1:0-1953 GCA_031413895.1 Planctomycetota bacterium
GTGGCAACAAACGTGTCGGAAGAACTCCACGTGACCGACGTGGTCAGGTCCTGCGTCGTGGAGTCGCTGTAGGTTCCCATCGCAGTGAACGGCTGCGACGTTCCCAGCGCGATCGACGGATTCGTCGGGGTGACCGCGATCGAGACGAGCACCGCCGACGTGACCGTCAACGTCGTCGAACCGCTGATGCCGCTGGCGAAATCGAGCGCGTCGATCGTCGTCACGCCGACCGCGACGCTCGTGGCGAGGCCGTTGCTGCCGGGCGCGTTGCTCACGATGGCAACAAACGTGTCGAAAGAACTCCACGTGACCGAGCTGGTCAGATCCTGCGTCGTCGCGTCGCTGTAGGTTCCCATTGCAGTGAACGGCTGCGTCGTCCCGAGCGCGATCGATGGATTGGTCGGCGTCACAGCGATCGAGACGAGCACCGCCGACGTAATCGTCAGCGTCGTCGAGCCGCTGATGCCGCTGTCGAAATCGAGCGCGTCGATCGTCGTCACACCGACCGCGACGCTGGTGGCGAGGCCGTTGCTGCCCGGCGCGTTGCTCACCGTCGCGACGGCCATGTCGGACGAACTCCACGTGACCAAGCTGGTCAGATCCTCCGTCGTCGCGTCGCTGTAGGTTCCTGTTGCCGTGAACTGCGCGTCCGTGCCGAGCGCGATCGGCGCCTGGATCGGCAGCACGCTGACCGAGAGCAGCTTCCGTTGCGTCGGCTTGTCGTCCGAGTCGTGGCAGGACACGAGCGGCGCGCCCAGCAGCAAGAGCGCGGACATGGCCTGTGGCAGCCAACGCGAAGCGGCGGAAGGCAACGCACCGCGCCCACCAGCGCGATCTTCTGCGCCTCGGATGTCTCGGGGTCGGGGTGAAGAGACGGCCGCGTTCCGAGTCGTGAACCAACTCAGCTGTGGCAGCACGAGCTGGAGCAGCAGCCACCATCGCTTCGCAGGAGTTGTCACAGCCGTATGGAGAAGCACAACGCTCCAGAGCGTCGGGTGCAAGAGCCGTTTCACTTCGCCAGCGGGCGCTGTGGGGAGTGGACGCCCATGAATGAGGCTGAGGGCGCCAATCACACGCTGTCGGACACGCGGCGTCGCCGGACTTGGCCGTCCCTTCCCGGACCGCTTCCGGCTGCGCGCACCGCCGGCAGCAAACCGGCGCAGCTTCGTCTCGGTCACGTTGTTCCACGGGATCGTGACCTACGGCGTCACGGAGAACAGCGGAGCGTCGATCCGGGTGGGGAGCCAAATGACTTTGCGCGACGCTCACTGCAGCGCATGGCGAGAGCTGGCCTGTGGTGGTCATCCCTCGTGCGAGCGGAACGCGTGCACTCACCGTAGGCCAGGCCGCTCGACTTGCGCTTCGAGTAGCATGCGCGGGCCTCGGCGCCGGGCCTTCGTGCCGCGGTCCTGATCCAATCGTCACGACGAGGACTCGCTCGCATGCGGCCTGCTCGACAGCTTCTACTCGTCGTCATCGTTGTGTGCGCATGCGCGCCAACGCTGCCGGCTCAGTCGACATCGCCAGCGCACCCACCGAGCGCCCCGACTGCGGCCACCGACCTCACTCGCGAGCGCACGCTGATCGACGAGTCGAACGCTGCGCGCAGTGCATCCGACTACGCCACCGCCCGCGCCAAGGTCTCCGAAGCCGTAACCTCGCTGCTCGTGCGACCAGAAGCCGAACAGGATGCGGCGTGGCTGGCGCTCCTGAACTCAGCCGGTCTCTCGGCGTTCTACGCTCAGGACCCGTCCGCCGCGAACCGCGCATGGCGTCGGGTGTTCGACATCCGCTTGGCGGCCTTGTCGGACGAGCACCCCGATCTGCAGAGTGCGCGGGCCAACCTCGCCATGACGATCGGCTTGCTCGGCGACCCCCATGGCGCGCGCACCTTGCTCGCGAAGGTCCTCGAGGTCCGCTCGCATACGCTGCCCGACGAGCACCCCGATCTGC
>JANOFY010000210.1:0-1774 GCA_031413895.1 Planctomycetota bacterium
GAAGGTGAAAAAAAGTGTCTGACACCGTATTACGCCGTATTACGCGGCGTGCGCAGCCTGCTTCGGCGCGGTACGAAGCCAGCTTCCTGTGTACGAATCACGCCGGCGTCTTCCGGTGTCGCGCGTGGCTCGCTTCCCTACGGTCGAGCGCTAGGATCTCCGGCCCATCGCCATGACCCAATCCCTCGCACTCGACGGCTCATCGCTCACGCTCGACGCGCTCGCCGGCCTCGTTTGTGGCGAGAGCGTCTCCGTGTCGGTGACGAAGCGCGCGATGGAAGGCGTCGCGGCCGCGCGCAAGCTCGTCGACGCGCACGTCGCGGCCGGCGACGTCGTGTACGGCCTGACGACGGGCTTTGGAAAGCTGAAGGACGTCGCGATCGGCGCGGGCGACCTCGTGCAGTTGCAACGCAACCTGATCCTGTCGCACTGTTGCGGAACCGGCGAGCCGATGCCGATCGAGGAGGTCCGCATCGCGCAGGTCCTGCGTCTCAACGGCCTCGTGCGCGGCCATTCCGGTGCATCCCCGGAGCTCGTCACGCACCTCGTCGAGCTCCTCAACAAGGGTTTCGTTCCCGTCGTCCCGCGGCAAGGATCCGTCGGCGCGAGTGGCGACCTGGCACCGCTCGCGCACATGGCGGCGGCGTACATGGGGATCGGCGAGGCGTATGTCGGCGGGGTCGGCGGCAAGCGGCGCAGCGCCAAGGCCGCGCTCGCGGCGATCGGCGTGAAGCCGATCGTGCTGCAGGCGAAAGAAGGGCTGGCGCTGATCAACGGCACCGAGATCATCAAGGCGATCGGCGTGTGCGCGTGGTGGCGCGCGCAGAACGTGTCGAAAGCGGCCGACGCGATCGCGTCGCTCACGATCGAAGCCTTGCTCGGGAGCGCGAAGCCGTTCGACGATCGTCTCGCGGATCTAAAAGGCCACGCCGGGCACCGCCGCACGTCGGCGAACGTGCGCAAGTGCTTGGCGGACTCCAAGGTGCTCGAGAGCCACAAGGACTGCGATCGCGTGCAGGATCCGTACTCGCTGCGCTGCGTGCCGCAGATCCACGGGGCGTTCAAAGCCGCCCTTGAGCACGTGGGCGATGTGCTCTCGGGCGAGATCAACAGCGTCACCGACAACCCGATCGTGTTCGCGAAGACGCGCGAGGTCGTGAGCGCGGGCCAATTCCACGGCCAGCCGCTGTCGATGCCGCTCGACTACCTCGGGATCGCGCTCGCGACGATGGCGAACGTCAGCGAGCGACGGATCGAGCAGCTCGTGAACCCCGACTTGTCGCACCTGCCGGCGTTCCTGACGCCCGAGCCGGGCCTGAACTCGGGCCTGATGATCGTCCAAGTCGTCGCTGCGGCGCTCGCATCGGAGAACAAAGTGCTCGCGCATCCCGCGTCGGTCGACACGATCCCGACGAGCGCGAACCAAGAAGACCACGTGTCGATGGGGGTGACGGCGGCGCGCAAGGCCGTCCAGATCGTGAACAACGTGGAGGGCGTGCTCGCGCTCGAATGGCTCGCGGCCGCACAGGCGCGCGAGTTCCATCTCGAATTGCGCGCCGGGCGCGGTGCGCGTGCGGCGTACGAGTGCCTGCGCACGCGCGTCAAGCCGCTGAAGCGCGACCGCTATCTGCACACGGACATCGAGGCGGCGCGCGAGCTCCTGCGGTCCGGCGCGCTCGTCGCGGCGGTGGAGCACGCGGTCGGCCCGCTCGACGCGTAGTCCGTAGTGCGCGTAGTCCGGCGTCGTAATACGGCGTAATACGGTGTCAGACAC
>JANOFY010000211.1:0-1635 GCA_031413895.1 Planctomycetota bacterium
GATCAGCAAGACGACGCCGATGGTCGATGTGACGCGCGGCCAGATGGTGCCGTACACGATCACCGTCAGGAACACGTGGCAGTTCCCGCTGACCGACATCAACGTCGTCGACCGTTATCCGGCAGGCTTCAAGTACATCGAAGGCTCCGCGCGCTTCGACAACCAGCCCCTCGAACCGACTGTCGGCGATCGCCAGCTGCTCTGGCAGGACCTGACGTTGAATGCCGAGAGCGAACACACGATCCAACTGCTGCTCGCGCCCGGCGCCGGCGTGACGGAAGGCAAGTTCACCAACTACGCGCAGGCGCAACACAACCTGACCGGTCAGGCACTGTCGGGCGAGGCGTCGGCGACGGTGCGCGTCGTCTCGGATCCGACCTTTGATTGCACCGACGTAACCGGCAAGGTGTTCGACGACGCCAATCGCAATAGCGTGCAGGACGACGGCGAAACGGGTATCGCCGGCGCCCGACTCGTGTCGCCGACCGGGCTCGCGGCAACGACCGACGACTACGGCCGCTTCCACATCACGTGCGCGATCACGCCGCGCGAAGGTCGCGGCAGCAACTTCATGCTGAAGCTCGACGATCGCACGCTGCCGACCGGCTATCGCGGATCGACGGATGAATTCCAGATCAAACGTGCGACGCGCGGTAAGGCGCTGCACTTCAGCTTCGGCGCGTCGATCCATCGCGTGATCGGGCTCGAGGTCGCGGACGGCGTGTTCGTGCCCGACGCAACGGAAATGCGTCCGCAATGGACCCCGCGCGTGAACCTGCTGCTCGAAGAGCTGCAGAAGGGGCCGGCGGTATTGCGCCTGACGTACCTCGCCGATGTCGAGGATCCGAAGCTCGTCGAACAGCGGGTCGACGCGATGACGAAGCTCGTCTCCAAGGCGTGGGGCGATCTGGATACCAGTTATCGACTCGTCATCGAGCACGAAGTGTTCTGGCGTACCGGCAAACCGCCGAATGCGGACCCACGACATTCGGCGATGCGGGAGGGCGAGCAATGAACGCTCTACACCGGTTCCTAATGGCATCTGCGTGGTTGTTGCCGCTCACCGCGCTCGGCTCGGTGGAGCAGGCGGCCATCGGCTCGAGCGTCGAGCGTCATCTACCGGGCGACGAACAGTACGTCCAATGGACGCGTGACGCCGAACGCCTCGCGACGCTGCACGGCGATGAACTGGCGACGCGCGAAGTTGTCGTCGCCGCGCCCGAGACGGTGAAGCTTTCGAACGTCGTGCCGCCGATTCACTTCGAGTCCGGTGTCGCCGAAATTCCCGACAGCACTGTGGAGGACTTGCGCGCGGCGCTCGAACGCGTGCGCGACAAACCGAACGTGCGCCTACACCTCGTCGGTCACGCGGACGATCAGCCGCTGTCGAACCGTCTCGCCGAGCGCTACGGCGACAACGAGGGACTGTCACGCGAGCGCGCGGGCGAAGTGGCGGAATTCCTCCAGCAAGCGCTCGGCCTGCCGTCCGACGCCATCGCGTACGAGTGGGTGGGTGCAGGCCAGCCGATCGCTAGCAACACGAACCCATCCGGGCGCGCGTTGAACCGCCGCGTCGAGGTCGAGGTCTGGTACGACGAGTTGAAGGACACGACCACGACCGAAGAGGTCGTCGTC
>JANOFY010000212.1:0-2987 GCA_031413895.1 Planctomycetota bacterium
AGCCGGCCAGCTCTCCGGTGACCGTCGGCGGCGGCGATCGCACCGTGCAAGTGCGCGTGAGCGACGCGAGCCCGGTGTCGAGCGTGATCTTCGAAACCGAACCCGTGTACGCGATCAAGAGCTCCGGGAAGGACGGCATCTGGTCGGCGACGGTCTCCGCGATCGCCGGCGGCACCGCGCAGATCCGCGTCCGGGCGACCGACGAGGCTGGGACGACGAGCGACGGTCGGATCGATCTCGTGGTGGATACGGAGGGACCTCGCGAGCTGTCGGTGGAGCCGACGCGCGCGGAGCCGCTCTCCCCCGGGATGAAGCACGTGCGGATCACGTTCGACGAGCCGCTGAGCTCCGTTCGAGTGGCGGACGTCGAGCATCGACCGAGCGGCGCCGAGGTCGAATTCGACGTCCCGGTCCCCGAACACCGCGCGGAAAAGTTTGCTCTCGCGCTCGAAGCCCGCGACGTGCTCGGCAACTTGCGCACGTTGGAGTTCGAGTGGCGCGTCCTCACCGAGCCGCGCTTGCCGCCCGGTTGGACGGCTGCTCCCGGCGCCGACTTCGGTGAGCGGAACTGGGCGACGCGAGCGGTCGACCCGCGGTCGAATATCGAGTTCGTGCTCGCCGAGATCGCGGACGGACAGCTCGCGTACGTCGCGCGCACCGAAACGACGCGCGCTCAATGGCGCGGCGCCGATCGAGCGTTCAATCCGATGCAAGAAAAGCAGCCCGAGGCGACCGACGACCATCCGATCGCGTATGTCAGCGGGCGTGAGGCCGCCGAGTTCTGCGCCCACTACGGGTACCGCCTGCCGACCGTGGACGAGTGGCAATGGATCGCGATCGCTGGAGCGAAGCGCGACCACATCGTGGATCCCGAGGAGATCGACCAGTACGGATGGCTGCTCGGCGGCAGCGCGCGCGGTCGAGCGCAGCCGGTCGGTCAGCTCAAAGAATCGCACGGGCTGTTCGACATGCACGGCAACGTGTGGGAGCTGTGCACGGTCGCCCGCAGCGCCGACGGCAAGGGTGCTTCCTTCAAGAAGAAGGGCGGCTCGGTCATGGCGCGCGCGGCCGACAGCAGGGTATCCGAGACTCGAAACGCGGATAGTGTGGGGGTCGACGACACGGGGTTCCGTGCGCTGTACGAGCTTCCGCACGAGCCCGAGGAAGAATCATCGTCGGCCTCCATGCCCGACGAAAAGTGACATCACCATCGACGAGGAAATCGAAACCATGACGCTATCGCATCTTGTCCAAAGCCCTATCGCAATCGCGGCGCGTCTCGCGCTGCTGCTCGCCGTCGCGCCGCTCACGGCGTGCCAATCGACGCCCCAGTCGGTGCGGCCGGAATGGAGCTGGAAGAAGCCGCTGACGTTCACGACGACGGCCACGCCGAGCAAGAAGCTCTACTTCAAGTGGCAGGACATCGAGGCCGTCGACGAGTTCGACAACGTCAAGAACGATATCATCGACATCCTGACCTCGCCGCCGTACGACCTCGAGCTCGTCGCAGATCCGGAGCAAGCGGACTACGCGTGCCACGTGATGCTGCGATACTTCAACGCGAATCCGGAGCCGGACGACGGAGCGAAGCTCGTGAGCCTCGCCGGAAACGTCGAGGGTGGATTCCCCGGGTGGCTCCGCTCCGACGGCACGACCGCGGACACCGTCGCGTCGCCCAGCGACATCCCGCCGCTCGGCGAGAAGACCGGGATCTTTGCCGGCGGAAGCGAGTGGGACATCCTCATCGACATCGCGATCGGCGAGAAAGGCGGCGAGCAGACCGCGCCCGACAAGTTCGTCCGACGCGAGGGCCGACTTCTCGGCTCGGTCAAGGGCTCCGGGATCAAGCGCGACCAGGCGCTGTGGCTCGTGCGATACGGCAGCATGCCACCCGCGCCAGTCAAGCAGAAGGACGGCACGATCGTGCCGCCGGTCGTGCCGCAGACGTCCAAGGAGCTCGTGAATCGGCTCGTGAAGGCGATCCTGCCGCTGCCGTGAGCGCACGCTCGAGCGACTGCGCTCTCCCACCCCCACCCCCACAGCCTCGCCGCGTACGGCCGCGCGCCACGGACGCCTACCACACCGACGGAGGCCGGCACCGTGCCGTGCGAACGAAGAAGGAACCCTGATGACCCGCGCTTCCACGTCGTCCCGCACGCGCTCGCGCAATGCGCCTTTCTCTGTCGACGAGCGTCTGACGGCACCAACTCCGTCGACGACGCCGGTCTTTGGTCACCTTGAGGGCATCGACGACGAGGGGCGCGTGCTGTTTCGACCCGAGGAAACCGGCGCGCAGCCGGTGTCGGTGATCATCGGGATCGCGATTGACGACGGTGAGCTCGTGCGGGCGGCTCGCAACCAGACGCGTGCACTCGTCTTCGAGTGTGGCGGGGCGCGGCCGGAACGTGTTCTCGCCGGCCTCTTGCGCGAGCGCGTCTCCGCGAAGGCGCGCGACGCCGCTCCGGGTGATCTCGTCGTCCAAGTCGACGGCGAAACTCTCAACGTCAGCGCGCAGAAGGAGATTCTGCTCAGCTGCGGGAAATCGTCGCTCCTCCTGCGCCACGACGGGCGCGTCGTGCTCAGCGGTACGTATGTCGTGTCCAAGTCGCGCGGACCGAACAAGATCAAAGGTGCGACGATCGCGTTGAATTGACCGCGCCGCGATGTTGCCTCAGGAACGCATGGCTCTCGCAGCGCAGCCGCGGACTTCGGCTCCAGCGCTCGTCGATGTACTCGAAGAGCACCTCGAGGAGCTGGCGTTCCTCTCGATCCAACGCCGCAAGCTCGCCTTCTCGCCGATCCGCAGTCCGTCGCGATGCGCTTCGATGCGCTCGTCGTGACGGCGCAATCTGCGCATGGGGATCTCGGGCGAGAAGGCGAGCTTGCGGCGTTGGATCGAGAGGAACGCCAGCTCCTCGAGATGCTCTTCGAGTACATCGACGAGCGCTGGAGCCGAAGTCCGCGGCTGCGCTGCGAGAGCCATGCGT
>JANOFY010000213.1:0-1906 GCA_031413895.1 Planctomycetota bacterium
CCCCGCGAGATCCACGGCGGCGCGTCGCTCGCGGATCTCGTCGCTGTGCTCGGTCTCGCGGGGCGTAAGATCGCGATCGCGGTGAATCGCGATGTGGTGCCGCGCGCGAGCTACGCAGCGCGCGTCCTTCAAGCTGGCGACCGCGTCGAGATTCTCGAAGCAGTCGGAGGAGGCTGAGATGTCGGAGACCTACACGCTCGGGTCGCACACGTTCCGCTCGCGGCTGATCGTGGGCAGCGGCAAGTACGAATCGCTGGCGTTGCAGCTGGCTGCTACCGAGGCGAGCGGCGCCGAGATGATTACGGTCGCGCTGCGCCGCGTGGATCTCACGAAGCCGCGCGAGCAGAGCGTGCTCGGCGCGATCCCGGCCGGGCTGACCGTGCTGCCGAACACGGCCGGTTGTTACAACGTCGCCGACGCGCTCACGACCGCGCGGCTCGGCCGCGAACTTTTCGGCCACGCGCTCGTGAAGCTCGAAGTGATCGGCGACGAGCGCACGCTGTTCCCGGACGTGCCGGCGACGCTCGACGCCGCGCGGATCCTGATCGCGGACGGCTTCTCGGTGTTGCCGTACGTCTCCGACGATCCAGTCGCGTGTCAGCGCCTCGCCGCGATGGGATGCCCGGCCGTGATGCCGCTCGCCGCGCCGATCGGCTCCGGACTCGGAATCCGCAATCCGGCGAACCTGCGCATCATCCTCGAAACGGTGGAGGTGCCGGTGATCGTCGACGCCGGCGTCGGCACCGCGAGCGACGCCGCCGTCGCGCTCGAACTCGGCGCCACCGCCGTGCTGATGAACACCGCGATCGCCGGCGCCAAGAATCCCGTGAAGATGGCGCGCGCGATGAAGCTCGCGGTCGAAGCGGGACGCCTCGCGTACGAAGCGGGCCGCATCCCGCGCCGTCTCTACGCCACCGCCTCGAGCCCGCTCGACGGACTGGCTTCGTTCTGAGGCGGCGGGCGCGCGCAGCCGATGCGTGACGGACCGGTCCTCTGCCTCGTCACCGACCGGCGTAGCGTGCGCGGGCCGCTCGAAGACGCGGTCGCCGCGGCGGTCTCCGGCGGGGTCGACTGGGTGCAGCTGCGCGAGCGCGACCTCGAAGGGCGCGCGCTCTGCGAGTTGGCGGAGCGCGTCGTCGCGGCCGCACGCGACGCCGCCCGGCGACGCGGGGGGACCGTCCGCGTGCTGATCAATCGCCGCGTCGACGTCGCGCTCGCCGTCGCTGCGGACGGCGTCCATCTGGGCTTCGATGCGATGCCCGTCGCGCAGGCGCGGTCGCTGCTCGGCGCGCAAGGATGGATCGGTGTGTCGGCGCACACGCCCGAGGAAGTTCGCGCCGCGGCCGCGGCCGGAGCCGACTACGCGCACCTGGCGCCGATCTTCGCGCCGCTCTCGAAGCCGCTCGAACGCGCGCCGCTCGGCATCGCCGCGCTCGCGCGCTGCGGCGGCGCCATCCCGCTGCTGGCGCAAGGCGGGATCGACGCGAGCAACGCCGCATCGGTGATCCGCGCGGGCGCCACCGGCATCGCCGTGACCGGCGCCGTGCTCGCAGCGGACGATCCCGGCGCCGCGGCGCACGCGCTGCGCGTGACACTCGACGGAGTCTCCGCATGAAGCCGGGCCGCGTCGGAGCCGCCTTCTGCATCGCTCTCGGCATCGCATTGCGCGCCCAGTCGGCGGGAACGCCCGACGCACCGCCCGCGCCGGACGCGCTCGCGCAGATCCAGGATCGCGTGATCGCGATCTCGAAACGCGTGACGCCCTCGGTCGTGCACGTCGAAGCGATCGTGAAGGTGAACGACCGCCGCAACGAAGTGACGGGCTCCGGCGTGATCGCGAGCGCCGACGGCCGCATCCTCACCAATCACCACATGGTCGAGAAGGCCGAGAAGGTCACCGTCACGA
>JANOFY010000214.1:0-12707 GCA_031413895.1 Planctomycetota bacterium
CCTTGCTCGTAACCAGGGTTGTGGAAGCTCGTCAGCGCGCAGAACGTGTCGTTCGGAGTAAGGGTCTCCGTACGGTTGAACTCCGTGCAGTCGATCACGTTGTGGCTGGTGTCGTACTTCGCGATGTAGATGAACTCGACGCGGACAGTTCCGCTGAAGATGTTCGTGTTGCCGAAGAAGCTGGTGTCCTGGTTCGTGTTCGTGACAGCAACCATCGTCAGGTTCGATTGACGGTTGTCGAACTCAGGGTACAGCAGGAGACTGCCGGGATTACGACCGTTGGCCAGGGCCTCGGAACCCATTCCCAGGCTGGCCAGGGCAGTGAAGCCCGAAAGGACGAACTTGTTGAATCTCATGATGCTTTCTCTGTGTGTAGGAAGAAGTTGAAGCCTAGGTCACTTTTCTAATCGGATGGCCCAAGATGACCAAGCCGAGGCACATAACTCGAATTCGCAACTTGCGGGTCCAGAAGGCCGACTCCTGAAGGACTCAGGCTCCCGCTCCTCCGGCGCGCTTCACAAGGAAGATGCATATCATCTTCCCTTGCGCATCCGCAAGAGAAATCTTCAGGCATCCCCTTTCGGGGCGCCCTCCAATCGTTCCGGAAAACCCTGACATTCTGGTTGCCACGTGTAGAGCAGGAAAACGCATTTGAACCTGCAGTGGCCGAGGGCGCAAGGGGTGGACTTGGGTTGCGGACGCATCCTGCCGATGTCGTAGGGATAGACTCCGGCGACGCGACCCGGGCCGTGGATCCACCACGCTCCCTGGGCGAACTCCACCAAATATACCGCATAGCACCCGCCGCGCGACATAATCCGGATTCCAACCTCATGCGCAGCTCCACAACCCTTCACTTGATCTCCGTCTCCACCGTGTCGGCATTCGGCGCCATCTGCTTGGGGCTGATGACCGCCTGCGCGGATGACGCCGGTTCGCCCGCCCCCGTTACGCCCCCGGTCGCCGAGGTGCGCCTGCCTGGGAATCCCCTGACGGATCCGATGGGCGACGCCGAGGCCAACGCCGAGCCCTCGCCCTCTCGGTTTCCCGAGATTGCGTTCGTCGACGTGTCGGCGGGGCTTCCGCGGTCCGGGACGTGGCTGGGCTACCCGCTGCTCTACGACTTCAACAACGACAAGCTCGCGGACCTCGTTGCGTCCAATCGCGAGGAAGACGGGTTCAGCGTTTGGGAAGCGGTCAAGGGTGGCGGTTGGACGCTGCGGAACGAAGGTCTCGAGCGGGACATGGGCTACGGCCCCGCGCGCAGCGCGGACGTCAACTCGGACGGGATACCGGATCTGCTCGTGAGCGCGCACACCGATGCGCTGCGCGTGTACCTGAACGATGGGCAGATGAAATGGACGCGTTCGACGTCGCCGATCGAGAACGCGTACCTGCTGCTCGACATCGCCGCCGGGCACCTGAATACCGACACCTTCCCTGACGTCCTGGGGGTCGGTCACTTCAAGGGTGGGCTCTCGGTCTATACCGGGGATGGTAAGGGTGGCTTCGCTCGCCGCCCCGAGTCGCGAGTGCTGCTCCACGAGATGACGTTCGGCAAAGTCGTCGATCTCAAGGACCTCGACCAAGACGGACGCGACGATGTGTTCGCCACCACGAACGAAGGCGCGAAAGTCTATCTCACCCGCGGCGAGGACACGCTCCAGTGGGAAGACATCTCGACGAATCTGCCCAACCCGAAGATCGGGAATTCACTGCAGGCTCTGGCCGTCGCGAGCTTCACGGGCAAAGCGCAACCCGAGGTCGCGATCTGCATGGTTCTCGACCCGGGCGATCCGCCAGGCCGACGAAACAACATCGGGGTGTACGCATGGCGCGCGGCGGAGAAACGCTGGGAACAGATCGACCAGGGACTCGACCGCGACGAGTCGTACCGCGACGTCAAAGCCGCAGACATGAACAACGATGGCAAGCCGGACCTCGTCGTGATGTCGCGCGAGAGCGGTGCCGTCGTCTACCTCGGCGACGGCACCGGCAAGTTCACGCCCAAGGGCCGCTTGCCGGGACTGCGGTCGCGCGGCCGCATCGCGCTCGGCGACATCGACGGCGATGGTCGCACCGATGTCGCCATCACCTCCGCCGCGAACAAGAACACGCCGGGCGGCGGTGGTGTGTTCGCGTTCCTCAACCGACCCGAAATCTGGCAGTAATCGGACGCTCGAGCGCGAGCTGCACGTGAAACGACGGTGGCCGTCCGATGACGGCCACCGATCGCAATCAGACGGTACACCGAGCTTCGCGCTCGGCACCGGTCACTGTCCCGGTGCGATCGCCGTTCCGAGCCGTCCGCCGGTCGTGGCGCCGGAGAGCTTCGTGTTCGCGTGCACCGCGAGGTTCTGACCGTTCATGTTGCCGCCGTGGAACACGTAGATGCGACCTGCTCCAGCGGTGTTGTAGATCGACGACGTGACGAGATCGACGTAGCCGTCGTCGTTCGAGTCCGTCGCGCTCAGGCCGCTGCCGAAGCGGTCGAGTACGGCGGCTTCACCATTGAAGGTCGCGAACGCGCCGCTCGCGATGTCGTCTTGCAGCGCACCGCCGAGGAAGACGTATGCGCGGCCGTTGCGGTCGTTCAGGTAGTCGGCCAGCGGAGCGCCGATCACGAGGTCCGCGATCGCGTCGCCATTGATGTCACCCGTGCCGATCGAGGTGCCGAAGGAGTCCTGGTTCGGAAGGCCGCTCAACGTGATGTCGGCCGTCTGAGCGCGCTGACCCGCGAAACCGGGACCGCCGAGGAACACGTAGACGCGTCCGGTGTCGGGATCGTTCGCATCGTTCATCGGTGCACCGACGACGAGGTCTTGCATGCCGTCGTTGTTGACGTCCGTGACCACGATGCTCGTGCCGAATTGATCTTCGATCGCTTCGCCCGAGAAGACCGCGGTCGCTTCGGCGGTCGTGCCCGACACGAGCGTTTGACCACCGAAGAACACGAGCGCGCCACCGGCGTTTTGAAGCAGTTGCGGCACGCGCGGGTCGTAGAGCGGAACACCGACGACCACGTCCGCGATCCCATCCGCGTTGAGGTCGCCGCAACCCATCGACGACCCGATCTGGTCGTTGGTCTGCTCGCCGTAGATCTTGATCGCGGCGGATTGCGCACCCTGACTGACCAGCTGCGCGCCACCCTTGAAGACGTAAGCGCAGCCGATGTCGAGCTTCGATCCGGTGCCATCGACACCGATCGCCGAGACCAGCACGTCCGTCTTGCCGTCACCGTCGACGTCACCGACTTCGACGAACGATCCGAAGCGGTCGCCGGCGATGCCGCTGTCGCCCCAGAACTTGAGGTTGGCTGCGACCGCCGAAAGCGGGGCCGGAGCACTCATCGGGCCGTAGAAGACGTAGGCCGCGCCGGCGTCGGCGACCGTCGCCGAATCCCAGCGATCCGCTCCGACGACGAGGTCGTCCTGACCGTCGCCGTTGACATCGCCGGTGCGAATGCTGAGGCCGAAGTTGTCGCCTGCGCCCTGACCGAGGATCACGAGGTCCGCTTGAGCCGACGTCACGCTGGCGACGCCGCCGGCGGCGTCGGTACCGAAGAAGACGTACACGGCGCCGGCGTCGGTCCCGGCCGTGTCGTCGCTCGGCGCGCTGACGATGAGGTCAGCGATGCCGTCGCCGCTCAGGTCGCTGCGCGGAGCAGCCAGCGCCAGATACATGAAGCCATTGACGAGCTTGCCCTGACCGGCCGTGTTGCGAACCACCACGTCGACCCGCATTCCGGGGGTTCCGATCGGTGACTTGCACTCGATGGTCGTGTTGCTCACGGTCACGACATCGGTGCAGTCGCGACCGCCGATGGTCACGGCATTCGCCGAACCATCCGCGGCGACGAAGCCGACGCCGCTGATCGTGAGCTGCACACCGCCGATGAACGGCCCGATGCTCGGGCTGACCGCGTTCACTCGCACGTTGCTCGAATCGTCGCCGCCCGACTTACCACCGCAGCCGTGCAGGCCGATGGTGCTGAGCGCGAGAGCGCCCAAAGCGAGGACGTCGATGCTGAGGCGCCTGAGACTCCGTCTACCGGTGTTGTTGGACATAGCTGCAGACCTGTTCTTTGGGAACCGCGAGCGCGAGAGCATGCGAGCGCGCTCGCTCGTGCATTGCGCACGGATTCGGAGCGCCGACTCGCCGTCTTCCGAAGCACCACGAACCAAGGGGGCAGTGGAGCGACGGAACTCTGGCGTCGATGTTCGAGAGGGATTCACTCGAAACGTATCACGCGATTTGCGAGCAGGCGGCGATTGCCCCTACTTCATCGCGTGACCGCAGGTCGCGCACACGCGGAGCGCTCGTCCGTCATCAGGAAAAACGCTGAGCGGCCGCGAAGCGTCCGTGGAGGACGCGTCGACAGAAGTGCCTCGACACGCTTCGCTCGCGCGCCGAGGCGCGACGCATCGCGACGCATCGCGAGGCGTTGCGAGGCGTTGCGAGGCGTCGCGAGGCGTCGCGAGGCGTCGCCTAGTGCGGCCCCGTCGCGTTCTTCGGATCCGCTACGTCCTTTGGATCCGAGGCGGGGGCTTCTTTCTTCTTCCGATCGATCTGCTGCTGTTTCGCCAGCCGGTAGCGATCTTCGACCGACTTCGGGCTGCGGCCCAGCCGGAGTGCTTCCGTGTACGAATCGACCGCGGCGTCGAAATCGCCGACCAACATCCACGCGTCCCCCATCACCTCATACAGATACCAATCGTCGCGCAGCTGCTCCTTTGCGTCCCAGCACAGACCCAGCGCGCGATCGACAACGGCTCGATCACCCGGGTGGAGCAGGATCAGGTTGCGCGCGAGCTCGCGCTTGGCGGGACCGTACGTGGGATCCTTTTGGAGAATGCCCTCCAGCAGCTCGATAGCCCGTTCGTGGTCCTTCTTCTGCGTGAGGAGGATCGCCTGATTGAAATGGACGATGCGCTCGTCGTCGCCCGCGGCCAAGGCCCGCTCGAACTCGCGCTCGGCCGCCTCGAAATCGCCCATCTGGCCCAGGCATGTGCCGAGCGCCGTCGAGATCTGAAGGTCTCCGACGCCGTGCGCCCGTGCGCTCTCGAGCACCTGGCGCGCAGACGGGTGCTGCGCGAGACGGATGTAGAGCTGCGCAAGCGGCACGTAGAGCGTGCCCGCCTCGGGATGCGCATCGATTCCCTCCCGCAGGCAAACGATCGCCTTCGCCGGTTGGTCCTTGGCGGAGTAAGCCGTCGCGAGCCGCAGCAGGACTTGCGGATCGGTAGCTCGCTCGGCGCGGAGGCCTTCGAGGCGCTCGACGACCTCCGGCCAGGCGCGCCGCTTGATGAGCGCGTCGATCTCGGCGAACGAGTTGCCCGCTGCCGGTTTGTCGGCGCGATCACAGGCGGTGACGGAAAGGATGAGCGTGAGAGAGATCGAAGCAGTGAGTCTCATGTTGCGGACGCTTGCGGACGTTCGAACTCGAGGCGCGAAGATCGCGAGGCAGATGTGCTTGCGGCGCACCTCGGCGAGAAGGCATGAATCAGGCTGAAGTATGGAGCCTCGCAGCGCACGAGGCCAAGCGCAGGAACGAAAACTTGCGCGCACGTGGGCTGCGACGCGAGCCGGATTCCCGCGCTAGCAATCCTCAATCAGGAAGAAACCGCAGGAACGTGCCGCGACATCTCAGCTCGGCGTACGGATGCGCATTCCGGACAGACGAGCACATCCGGGCGCATGCGACCGACATGGCACGCATAAGCCAATTGCAGCAAGTCACTTGAGTTCGTCGTCGCGACACACAAGAGGCGCGGTGCGCACTAGGCCACCCCATACATTCGCTAGAAACCGGCGCAAAACCCAGGCGTTGTCAACCGCCTAGGATGACTTAATTGCGTTTGCCGCTTGACGGCCCCATAGGATGCTGCAAATATGGAGTCCATCGTGGGACGGGCGCCGCCCCGTCCGCCAAAGCTTCTCCACGAGCTTCCTGCGCAAGCGCCATTCGGGCGGCAAGGCGTCGCACAGGGAGGAGACGGACAACAACTGGGACTCGCCATGCTATTTCGAACCCTCTCCACGAAGATCGCGCTTGCACTCGTCTGCGGCGCCTCACTCGCTGGCGCCGTCGGCGCCGGTCAACAGTCATTCTCCGATTCGATTCCCGTCCAAACGACCGACTGGACCAACTCGGTGACGGTGTCGAAATTCGATCCCGCCATCGGAATCCTGCAGTCGGTGAAGGTGACGCTCGACGCGCACATCGAGGGCTCGATCTTCTTCGAGAGCCAAGACCCGCTGCCGCAAGTCGTCACGACGAACCTCACCGCGACGATCGAACTCTTCCGGCCCGACACCAGCCTGATCGTGTCGGCGTCCCCCGCCGTGCAGCACGTCGACTCCGTAGGCGCGTTCGACAACGTGGTGGACTTCGGCGGCTCGTCCGGAAAAACGTACGCCAACCTCTCCGAGAACTCGTCGCAAAGCCACACCGCGCCGCCGCCGCCGTCGGACCTGGTGTTGTTCACCGGAGCATCGGGCTCGCCGGGGACCATCACCCTTTCCGTCCGCGCCGTAGGACACTCGGCCGCCACGGGATCCGGCAACATCATCCAAGGCTTCACGACGCAAGCCTCGGCCGTCGTCACGGTCGTCTACACGTACGCGCCGGATTGCCAGCCGAATGGAGTCGGTGACGACGACGACATCGCGAGCGGAACGAGCCTCGACTGCGACCTCAACGGCGTGCCCGACGAGTGCCAAGCCGACTGCAACGCCGACGGCGTTCCGGACGTCTGCGAGTCCGACTGCAACCTGAACGGCATCCCGGACGAGTGCGAAGCCCTCGGAGATTGCGACGACGACGGACTTCCGGACATCTGCGAACCGGACTGCGACAACGACGGGACGCCCGACGAGTGCGACGAGACGCCCTGCCCCGACTGCGAGTCGCTGAACCGCCAGACCCCGGGCAGCTTGCTCATCTTCCCCGAGTTCGACAACCGTCCCGGCCGCACGACGCTCATCACCGTGACGAACACGAACTGCGAGAACGACCCCGAAATCATCAATCCGGGAATCGACGTGGAGTTCGTCTACATCGGCAAGTTCGGCCGCAATGGCGAGGACTTGGAGTGCGTCGAGTTCAATCGGACGCGACACCTCACGCCGTGCGATACCTTCACGACGCTCACGAACTACGACAACCCGACGCAAGCGCGCGGCTACCTGTACGTGTTCGCGAAGGATCCGCAGACGCATCGCCCGGTCGTGTTCAACCACCTCATCGGACAAGAGTTGTTGCTGGGCGGCACGGGCTATCTCGATGATGCGCTGAACGCCGTCGTCTTCCGAGGCATCGGAAGCAAGAGCGGCCTCGTGAGCCGTGCGGCCGAGACGGATCTCGACGACGACGGCATCCGCGATCTCGACGGACACGAGTACGACCGCGCGCCCGCGCAGATCCTGATCCCGCGCTTCCTGGGTGTCGATGCGCCCCGACTGAACCCGGGCCTTGGAAACACCGCCGCGATTCGCAGCCGATTGATTCTGCTCGGTTTGTCGGGTGGGACGGAGTTCACCACGCTGATCGATTTCCTCGTCTACAACGACAACGAGGAAGTGTTGTCGACCCAGTACATCTTCCGCTGCTGGGACACGCCCGATCTCACCGACATCTCCAATGTCTTCCTAAACCAGTTCCTGAAGAACCAGACGAACGACGACCCGAACGAGATCGCGCACGCCAACCGCGAATCGGGTTGGATGCGCATCAACGGTCGCATCGCGGTCTCGACCACGAACTTCGTGATCAACGATCCGGCCGTGTACGCGGTGCTCGTCGAGCACATCACGTCCGGCCACTCGGTTGCGGAGCTGCCGTTCGAGCTCTGCACGCAGGACAACGGAGACCTGCTGCCGACCGATCCGTTCGGCGACCACTGATCCGATCGAGTCCCGGGCGGGTAGCAGCCCGACCCTAACGCATCGACCGCGGCGCGCTCACGAGGCGCCGCGGTCGAGTGTTTTTGGGCGAGCCCCGCAGGGTGTCAGCGCAGCGCGGCGCTTCCCACATCGACGTATTTCGATTCCCGAGGGGACCGCTTCCAGCACGCTGGACGCACGCCGTCGACGTCGCAATCGCCGCCGTTCGCAGGCCGAGTCGCCGACACGGTGTCGAGGTCTGCATAACCGCGCTCCGACGCTCGAAGCCACAGACGGCTCGACCGTCCGACTCCAGGCGCAGCCTTGAACTCGATCCAGTCGCGCACGTCGCCGCGCAGGGGATCGGAGGTCGCGAGCGCGACACTCGAAACGCAGGCGAGGATCGCAGCGAGAAACCAACCGGCGAGCGCGGCCCAGCGCGCAGGCTCGCGCCGCAGCGGCTTCCCGTCCACTCGATCGTGCGCTTGGAGTGCGATGCTCATTGGACCTGCAGCAGAGTCGTCGCGATCGTCGTGTTGTTCGCGTCGCTTCCTTCCGCGATCAGCGCTTCGTCGTCCGCGATCGCACCGACGGTGTACGACCCCGTTGCGACGTTCGCGGGCACGTCGAAGCTCGCGGTCCCGTGGAACTCCTGCTCAGCGGAAAGGCCCGCGATGGACTGGAAACCGAGCAACACATCGCTCGTGTCGACCGTTCCGTCGGTCGAGAGGTAGTAGCCGACTCGGAACGACGCCGCCGGCAGCGCGCCTTGGTTCTCGACAGTCGACGACACGCTGATGGAACCGCCGGGTGCGACCTGGGCCGGGGCGAAAGCAAGGCTCGCCACGACGAGATCAGGCGACGGCGGCGGAGGAACGTACACGCGCAGTCGGCCCGGCGCTTTCAGCCAGTTGTTGTCCTCTTCGCTCTCGGCCACTGAGTTCTGAAAGTCTGCGATCGCTCCGACGTAGTAATCGCCGGGAACGACCGAACCTGGGACGGTGTACGGCGCGCTCGACGCCGATCCGAAATCGATCCCGAGTTGAAACACCGTCCGCTGGCCGATGCGCAAGTCGTCGACACTGATCTCTTCGTCGGTCGACAGATAGAGCCCGAGCTTGAACGTGCCCGCCGACAGATCGCCTTCGTTGCGGATCGTGGTCTGAAGCTGCACGGTTCCGCCGGGCATGACGTCGGGCGGGCTGAACCCCATGCTGCTCACGACGAGGTCGGGCATGGGATCCGGCGTCGAGATGATGTCGAGCGTTCCAGCGGCGACGAGCACGTTGTTGGCCTCCGTGAGTTCGAGAAGCGCGCTCGTGTCGTCGGCGATCGCACCGACGAAGTACGTGCCCGGGCTCAGGCCGTCGGGCACGACGAGATCGCTCGCCGCACCCGAACCGTCGCCGATCCCGAGGCCGTCGATGCTGCGTGAGCCGAGCAACACGTCGGACTTCGTGATGACGCTGTTCGCGGACAGGTAGATTCCAACTCGGAACGCTCCGGCCGAAAACGTGCCGAGGTTTCGGGCGAGTTCCGTCGCGTGCAGAACTTGCCCCGCGTCCGTGTCGATCTGCGTCGGCTGGAACGAGATCGAGCTGACGACGAGATCGGGACGCGGCGGCACGGTCAGCGTGATCGGGAGCGCAGCGACGATCTCGTTGTTCGTGTCGTCGATCTCACCGACGTGCTCTTCGTCGTCCGCGATGGCGCCGACGTACCACGTACCGCCGGCGAGTTCGATCGGCACGATGCACTCGGTGCTCGCCGACGAAGCGTCGCCGACGGCGAGCGCGAGGACCGTGCGTGCACCGATCCACACGTCCGTATCGTCGATCACGGGATCGCTGGAGAGATAGATCCCGACGCGAAACGCGCTCGCGTCGACGTCACCCTGGTTGACCACCGACTCGCCGACTTGGATCGGAGTGCCCGTGTCGGCGGTTCCAGGCGAGAAACTCACCGAAGCCATGACGAGATCGGGTCGCGGCGGCGTGGTGATCGTTAGCGCAGCGCTCGCCACGAGACGATTGTCGAGCTCGTCGAGCTCCGCGACTGCGCCGCCGACATCGGCGATCACGCCCAGGAAGTAACTGCCAGCGGACGTGGTCGACGGGATCGTCAGCGCATCGGCGGCAGTCGACTGCGCGCCGATCGCGAGGCTCGCGATCGGTCGCAGGCCGAGCAACTTGTCGGCGGTCGTGACGTCCGCGTCGCTGGAGAGATAGACGCCGACTTGGAACGCGGCGGCAGGCGCGGTGCCGCGATTCTCGACGGTGTCGCTGACGTCGACGGTGCTCCCCGCTTCCACGACCGACTGCGTGAACGCGATCGCGCGCGGGACGAGGTTCGGGAGGATCGCGATCGACGTCGCGAGCGTTCCGCTGGCCGTCTGCGTGTTGTTCGTCTCCGTGAGCTCGTTCACGTGGCCGGCGTCATCAGCCCACGCGCCAACGAAGTAGTTGCCGGGCGGCGTGTCGACGGGAACCGTCAGCGAGCCGCCACCCGATGAGCTCGCTCCCGACGCGAGACTGCCGATCGTGCGGAACCCGAGCAGTCGATCGCCCGCGCCGATGACGGCGTCCGTCGAGAGATAGATGCCGATCTGGAAATCGTGCGCGGCGCCTCCGCCCTGATTCTTAGTCGTGTCGGAGACGCTGATCGCGGTACCGGCGACCGCCGTCGCGGGCTGGAACGAGACCGTGAGCGGAAGCAGATCGGAAAGGCTCCCGGTGCCGCCGCCGGGATCGTCGCCGCTCGTGCTCGGTCCACCACCGCCGCCGGAACCGCAGGCACTGATTCCGAGCGCGAGGAGGGCCGCCGTAGTCCACAGGCGCGCTGCATTCGCAGTCCGCAGTACAGCGCGCGCTCCGCGCGAAGTACCGCGGAACGCCGCGGCACGGAATCGAATCGATGGAATAGTGCGACTGCTCATGACCCCTCGTCGCGACGAGTCCGCAGGCTCGCACGCACGTGGGGTGAAAAAAGTCGACGCGCGCCTCCCAAAGCGCGACTTACAGCGACCTGGACGAGGAAATCGGCGGCGCAGGCGACGCGATCAGGCGCGCGCACGGCGCGCGGCGGGAGCTAGCGCGTGCTCGCCCGACCCTTCGCGGCGAGAAAGGCCGCACGCCTCTTGCCGCGCTCCGCGCGGTCCGCTTCCGCCGATTCGTCGTTCCAATCGATCGTGGTCTCGAACTCCGCGTTCTCGCGGCGCAGTCGGAAGATCTTCGTCGCTCCACCCTCTTGGAGCGCGCTCCCGATCCGCGCATCGCCGGTGACTTCCGCGCCGTCGATGCTGACGACGACGTCACCGACCTCCCAGCCGGCGCCTTGCGCCTTGCCTTTCATCACGCGCCGCACGCGCGCGCCGTCGAAGGACGCGCCGAGTCGCCGACGCGGCAGCGGCGTCATGTCGGTGCGATCGAGGAGATGATCGAGGTCCGCGAAGCCGAACGCCGCGACGGCGACCACGCGAGCCGAGTGCTCCTGCTCGGCCGGATCGACGGTCTCGAAGTCGTCGAACTGCGTGTGATGAACGATCTCGTAGCCCTCTTCGCTCTGCTCCCAGAAGAACGCGGGCACGCCGGCCGCGAGGAACGGCGCGTGATCGGAATCGCCCGAGTTCTCGAGACCCAGGAGCTCGCGCAAACGGAACGGCCGCTGGGGATCGAGATCCTTCACGGGCGCGAACGCCTGCTCGAAGTCGTCGATCATCGCGTAGGTCGGCGCGAGACCTTGCAAGTGCGTGCTGCCGCCATCGTGATTGAACACGACGCTGGTTCGAGCGAGCGTATCCGCGTGTGCTTTGACGTACTGCGCGGATCCGAGCAGGCCCTGCTCTTCTCCACCGTAGAGGATGAATCGGATCGTGCGCCGCGGCTTCGCGCCCGTCGCCGCGATCAAACGCGCGGCCTCGAGCGTCGTCGCAACGCCGGCGCCGTTGTCCTGCGCGCCCTCGGCGCCGTCCCACGAATCTAGGTGCGCTTGCACGATCACGTACTCGTAGGGCCGCTCGCGTCCGACCCAGTCGGCGATCACGTTCTGGCACGGCACGGGTCCGGGCGTGAATCGATTCTGGATGTCGAACTCGAGCTCCACGGGGACGCCTGATTCGAGCTCCTGCACGAGCGCTTGGAACTGGTCGTGCACCAATCGGACTTGCACGCGCGTCGGCAGCTTGTCGGGATCGACGCGGTGATTCCCACCCATCGTCAGGAGCCCGGACTCGGAGCCGGCGCGCACGAACCCGGCGATCTCGGTCGATTCGAGCGCCTCGCGAATCTTGGCGCGCGCGTCTCGGTCGGGATCCGGCGTGTCCGCGCCGCCCGCGCGCGAATCGGCACCGCCTCCGCGCGGTGCTTCGGTGCGGAGCACCCACGCGCCCGCCAAGCGACCCTCGAGAGCGGTGAGCTCGGCTTCGTTCTTAGGTTCGAGCACCGCGCGGCCGCGCACGGGTCCCGCGGTCCCCGCGCTCCACGCCGACGTGATGAACTCGAGCTCGCGTTCGTCTGGAGCGACGACGCGGCCGTGCGACACGCCGCGCTCGAATCCGACCGGAAACTCGCCGAACGTCTCGAGGCGCGCTTCGAGGCCGAACGCCGCGAACTGATCGCGCGTCCACTCCGCCGACTCGTCGTACGCCTTGGTCCCCGTCAATCGCGGGCCGATGTGCTTCGACAAGTACAGAAGGTGTTCCTGCACGCGGTTGTCGTGCTCGGCCAACGCGAGCAATCGCGCAGTGACGGCCGGCTGCGTCGCCGGAACCACGACTTCGGCTGCCGCCACTTCGCGACGCGAGCCGTCTCCCGAATCGGTCTTGC
>JANOFY010000215.1:0-3187 GCA_031413895.1 Planctomycetota bacterium
GGTCGCGAGCGGAGCGAATTCGCCCAGCGCGCTCGCGCCCAGGATCGAAGGCGGGTGCAGCGCGCCCGAACGCTGCGAAGCGAGGAGCAGCGCAGCTCCCGCCGCGAGCGCGGACGAAGCGCCGGGCGACAGACCCGCGGACGTGAGGTCGAAGCCTTCCGAGTACGCCGCCTCGCGCGCGCGTGCTCCGCGCTCTGCGTCTTCGAACAGAAGCGGCTGCACCATCGGGTACATCTCGCGATCGAGCTCGGCGAAGCGCACGCGCGCGCGCGCGCCGAAGTACGGCGTGAGCACGACCGCGACGCCGCGCGCGGTGCCGAAGCGCTGCGCCGCTTCCGACAAGAAGGCGAGCACGCGCCCGCCTTGCTCCGGCAAGAGCTCGCCGTCGGCGAGCCAGCGCATGGCTTCGCACAGGCCGACCGGCGCGATCGCGAAGGCCGCTCGTGAAGCGGCCCGGCGCTTGTGCGAACGCTGGAAGGCCTGCAACGCGACCGCGATGTCGAGCGCGCCTTCGACGAGGTGCGCGAGCTCCTCGAAGAGCTGGTCCTCGCGCCACGCGCCCGCGCGACGAGCTGCACGCGGCAGGTTCAATGCGACCGCGCCGTAGCACGAGAGCACGCCGCGTTCACCGGTAGCGCGCGCGATTCCCGGTCCGACGAATCGCTCGCCCTCGCCGCCGAACGCCGGCACGAGCGTGCCCGTCGCGAGCAGCGCATCGACGATCGCACGCTGGCTGAGCGCGCCGGTCGAGAGGCGCACCAGGTCCTCGCCGTCGATGAACGCGCGCGGCCGACCTACGGCATCGAGCTCGTGCAGATCCTCGAGGAAGCGCGCGAGCCACGCCGGCGCGTGCGCGTCGCCCAGGGATTCCTCGCCCTGCGCGCGGAGCGACGTCGCGCGGATCAGCGGGCCGCTCGACGCGAGACACAGATCGATGCGCTTCCCGCTGGCGCGCATCAGCGCAGAGAGTGCGAGCAGCCAGGTCGAGGTGGACCGCGCAGGCCGTGATCCCTTGTGGAGGCACTGAAGCAGCGCGGGCACGTCCTCGAGCACGAGCCCGTGCGACACGTCGGAGAGCTGCGTCGCGACGTCGCCCAGCATGTCGAAGGGCGCGCGCGGCATCGGCTCGCCGCGCAGGTACAGCTCGGACGGCAGCGCGCGCGTCAGCGCGAGCTCCGGCGCATCGACGTTCTCGAGCCACAAGTCGCCGCACAGGTGCATCTCGGCCAGCGTCTCGGGCAGCACGTCGTCGAGCGTGTAACGCCGCAGGATCTCCGCGCCGATCGACGCGACGCTCGTGCGCTCGAAACCGGCCGAGCTCAGCTCCGCGGGTTCGTCGAGCATCCGTCGCAGGTCGTGGCGCGGAAGTCCGACTGGACGCTGTCGACGCAGCGCCTGCGCGAGGCCCATCTCGATCAGTTCGTTGTCGACGAGCTCGCGGATCAGCGCGCTCGAGATGCGCACGAGCCCGCTGTCGAACACGCGCTGCTCGACGCGCGCCGCGACGTCCGCGGCGGTCTCGCGCGGCACGTCCGCTTCGTTCATCAACGCGGCGACGATGCGGCCCTTGCTCCACGGCTCGACACCGCTCGACACCCGCACGCGCGGAACGCGCGTCCCCATCGATCCGCGCGCCACCACCGACGACTCGCGCACTTGAAGCGCCGCGCGCAGGCGTGCACGCCTGTCGCGGTAGAGGATGTACGCCTTTGCGACGCTGGCGCGACCGAGCTCGATCAGTGCCTGCTCCACGAGATCCTGGATCTCCTCGATCGTCGGCACGCCGCGTCCGTGAGTGGACATGTCGTACCGCCGCTTGAGCGCGAGCTCGACGATGTCCGCGACCTCGGCGGCGAAGTCCGTGTCGGACTCACCGACGGCGATCTGCGCGCGCGCGACCGCACCCTCGATCTTCTTCTTCTCGAAGGGCACTTCGCGCCCATCGCGCTTCTTCACACGCGCGAGACTCACGGGGAGCGCCTCGCTCTGCGCGCGGACGCGCCGCACGCACCCGGCGGTCCGCATGACCCGCTCACGCGCAGAGACCCGCTCACGCGCACGAACGCGCTCACGCGGGGCCGCCCTGATCGCGCGACTCGAGGATGGGCCGGAGCTCGTCCATGAACTGCGACACGTCCTTGAACTCGCGGTAGACGCTCGCGAAGCGCACGTAGGCCACCTGGTTGAGCGCGCGCAGCTCCTCCATGACGAGCGACCCGATCACCGAGCTCTCGACCTCGCGGTCGTACTCCTCCTGGCAGCGCGCCTCGATCCGCGCCGTCGCCGCTTCGAGCTCCTCGATCGAGACGGGCAGCTTCTCGCACGCGCGCACCATGCCGGCGAGGATCCGATCGCGGTCGAAGCGCACGCGCTCGCCGCTCTTCTTGATCACCCGCAGCGGCGTCTCCTCGATCCGCTCGTACGTCGTGTAACGCAGGAAGCAATCCAGGCACTCGCGCCGACGCCGGATCACCGTCCCGTCGGTCGAGGTCCGCGAATCGACCACGCGGTCGTTGTCGTGCTTGCAGCGCAGGCATCTCATTGGGTCAGGTGGCGGACTGCATGAGAAAAGCACTCAAGATGTTGTGTGTCAACGCTTGGCGACCCGAAGCTCGTGTGGATCGAGGGACCTTGTGCATCCGTCACTTGCCGAGGCAAAAGCGCGCGAAGATCCGGTCGAGGATGTCTTCCGGGGTCGTCGCGCCCGTGACTTGATCGAGACGAGCGGTCGCGCGGCGCAGATGCTCGGCCAGGATCTCGAGCGGAGCACCGTCGCGCCAGCCCTGGCGACCGGTCTCGAGTTCGGCCAGCGCGCCCTCCAGCGCCAGGCGGTGGCGCGTGCCGAGCATGCGCGCGAGCCCGCTGCCCGAGACCTCGGCCGGACTGCGACCGAGCAACGCGCTGAGCGCCGCGCGCAGGTCACCCAGACCCGCGCCGGTCCGCGCGGACGTGGAAACCCACGCACCGCTCGAGGGGCGCAGGAGTTCGGGCGGCTCCGGTCGAGCTCCCTGCGCATCGACCTTGTTCCAGACGACGAGCGCGGGCACGTCCCGCGGGAGCCCCTCCATCTCGCTCGCCCACCGCTCCGGATCCGCTGCGATCGCGTCGACGACGAACAGCACGGCATCCGCCCCGCTGGCGGCCGCGCGCATCACCCGTTGCGCACTCTCGTCGGCGCCGCGCGCCG
>JANOFY010000216.1:0-2028 GCA_031413895.1 Planctomycetota bacterium
GTCGCATGCCTTGTCGGGCGAGGGACTGAGCGCAGCCCCAAGCGATCGAGCGTTTGTTCGCCACGCCGAAGATGACGCCGGTCTTGCCTGTGAGGAGCTTGTCCAAGGGAATTCCGTGGTCTGGGGTTTCGATGGGCTCGCCGCTGCGGGCGCGAACGACGACTTGCGATCGACGCCGAGTGTCGGCGCGGCTCGGATCCTAGCAATCAGGGCTGCCCGATCGGAGTGCGCGCCGCTCCGCGAAGTGGGGAATTGAGCGGCTCGAAGCGACGTGCGCCGATGCGCACCAAAAACGGTGTTCGATCCCGTTTTCGCCCCGGACGACCCAGCCGAGAGCCATCCGGCGCGCGCGGGAGCGCGTCGGGTCGCGCGCAGTAGCACCCGGAATCTCGAACTCACAGTAGACTCCGCTCCGATTCACCGTCGCTCGCATTCGACGGCGTCGTCTTCGGTCCGTTCCAACACGATCTCGCTTGCGTGCCGCCCGGCCGGCACTCAGCCGCTCGCGTCCGATTTCGCCCGCTAGTTCCGATATCCACCCCCGATATCCAAACGGAGGATCGCATGTCCGAATCGCAGAGGTCGCTGTGGCATGGCGCGACGGGCGCAGCGTCGCTCGACAGCCGGTCCGCAGCGCAGGCAGCGTCCGAGGGCGCGCCCGCGGATGCGTCGACCGGCGCGACAATCCATGCGGCCGCGGAGCGTTGGCCGGCGCTGTTCGCGGGCGGCTCGGCGCGCGAGATCCTCAGTCGAATCGTCCAAGGCGATCCGCTGTGCTTGCGTGATCACGTCGCGCTGAGGATGCGCACCGAGAGCTACCTCCTCGACGCGGATCGCGTGCACCTGCGGGCGCTGGCACGCTGCGCACGGGCGGCGGTGCGCTACCGTGGTCGACCGGAGCTCGGAGAGTGGCTCGCCACGGTCGTCGACGAGTCGATCGCGGAGCTCCTGCGCGAAGACCACGAAGCCGCACAGAGCCAGGCCAGCGCCGAGCCCACGCACGCGGGCGCATTCTCGGCACTCGCGCGTCCGCTCGGGCTCGATCCCGAAGCGATGCGCGGCGCGTGCGTCCTTTTCAATCGTCTGTCCGTGCCCGAGCGCCGCGCGTTCTTCGCCCTCGTGATCGAGGGTCGGGCGCTCGACGCGATCGCGCACGAGAGCGGCGAGTCGGCGACTGAGATCGCTCGGCGCGCTCGGCGCGCACTCGACGTGTTGCTCAGCGCGCAAACCAAGAAGTCCAACAAGCCGGAGGAGCCCTCGTGAACCTACATTCGACAGGCATTGGTCGAGACTTGCTCGAGCTGCGCGCCGCATTCGCGCGCAATTCGGCGCTGGCCCCAGGTAGCGAGTGGAGGCCCGTTCTCGCCGCGCACCGAATCGTCCGCACGATCCGCCGCAAGGACGCCGAGCGCGAGCTGGCCAGCGTGCACGTCGCGGAGGTCGCACGATTGCTGCGCGAAGCGGTGATGCTGCGCTGCACCGCCAGCGCGTCGAGGGGCGCTGCGATCCCGCGTCATTCGAGTGACGCCGCGCTCAACCTGCGCAAGAGCTTGCGCGATGCGCCCGAGTCATCGCTTGCCGCGTGGCGAAGGCGCGCTCGCGCAGAGCTCGCCCAGTGGCGCGTCGATGGATTCGAGAGTCCGGCGCTGCTGCGCGCCTGTGCCGCGCGTCCGATCGATCGATGGCACGGTGCGCGCGAGCTCGCGCACGCCGCGTTCACGCTCGCTCCGTGCGACGCGGCACGACTGTGCGTCGCGTGCGCAGAGCTCGCCGCGGGGTGCGGCGATCGTGCCGCGCAGCTCATCGAGGAGTTGCTCGAGCGGGATCTCGAGCCGTCTGTGCGCCGCGCCGCGGTGCGTGCACTGGCGGTGGCCGACTGTCGACGCGGAGCGAGCAGCGACGAGAGCTGAGGGCGGGCTCATGGCACGCTCCGAAGACGCACTCGACCTGTTGCTGCCCGGCTCGCACGAAGCCGAATTGCATCGCGCCCGCAAGGTGACGCACTTCCTCCGACTGCTGTCGGACGAC
>JANOFY010000217.1:0-3626 GCA_031413895.1 Planctomycetota bacterium
GATGATCGCGCGGGGCGGCATGGGTGTCGTGTACAAGGCGCGCGATCCGCTGATCGATCGCGTGGTCGCGATCAAGACGCTGGGGTCCGGACTGTCCCGGCTCGAAGCCGAGGAATTCAGGCGGCGATTCGCGCGCGAAGCGAAGTCTGCGGGCAGTCTCGCGCACCCCAATATCGTGACTATCCACGACATGGGGGAGAGCGACGATGGCGCCTACATTGCGATGGAATTTCTCGAAGGACGCTCGTTGCGCGACGTCCTCGATTCGGGCGTCGTGCTGCCGCCGGAGGAGGCTGCGCGCATCGCAATGCAAGTCGCCGACCCAGCGCGCGCTGTCCGAAGTAGGTCTCGAACTCATCACGCGACTTGAAGACGCGATCCGTCGCTTGCGCCGCCCAACTACCGGCGTCGACTTCGATCGGACGGGCGGGAAGGCTGGTGACATCGGGGTTCTCGGGCAGCGAAGCCGAGAGGAGCAGCGGCAGGATCGGAACGAGGAGGTGCAGGGCGAGTTTCATGGCAGGACCTTTCGTCGAGGGTGTCGGGGACGTGTGACCGACCCTTGTGCCAGGGGCGAGCGGCGCCCCAGCGAAGTCGAGTGCCTCGAAAAAAATCCGCCCGCGTGCCGGCCATCGATCAGCACCCGCGCCCCCGGCTACAGCCCCCCGTCCCCCGCGATCACGTGGACCACGACACTCGAGTTCGTGTCCTGCGTTCCGACCGCGACCTCGGGACGGCCGTCGCCGTCGAGATCGCCGACCGGGTACACGCTGAACACGCGATTGCCCGTGTCGTAGTTCCACAGCTCCGTGCCCGTGTCGCCGTCGAGCGCGTACACGTGGTAGTCGAACGAGCCCGCGATCACGTCCTCGCGTCCGTCGCCGTTGACGTCGCCGATCGCGCGCGCGCTCCACACGTCGCCGCCGTTCAAAGTACCGACCGTGTGCTTCCACACGAGCGAGCCGTCCGCGCCCGAGAGCACGTTGGCCGCGTTCCCCCACGAACAGACCACGATCTCGCTCTTGCCGTCGCCGGTGACGTCCTCGAGCATGTCCACCGCCATGCTGTAATCCGGAATCGCGGTGCTCGACCACAGGAACGCGCCGTTCGCCCCGTTGAGACAGCGGATCGAGCTCCCGCCGAGCGTCCACAGCACCGCGAGCGCTTCGTCGATGCCGTCGCCTGTGATATCGGGGAGCACACCGCACGCGAACACACCGACGCCCGGCGTGTAGGACCACAGCACGTTGCCGCCGGGCAGAGCGGAATCGCCCTCCAAGCACACGATGCGATCGATGTTGTCGCCCACCGCGGCGAGCACGTCGTCCTTCCCGTCGCCGTTCACGTCGCCGATGTTGCGCACCGAGTACACGGCGTCGCCGGCGGCGTACTTCCACACGACCGTCGCTTGCGGTCCCACGCTCGCGCCGTTGACCAGGATGACGGCGTCGTTGTCCGAGCCGACACCGAACGCGCATTCAGGGACGCCGTCACCGGTCACGTCCGACACTTCGCACAGCGAGTACACCCAACCCGACGGAAGTGAAACGTACGTGTCGTACCGCCACACCTGCGCGCCGTTCGATGAATCGAGGCTGTACGCGGTCCGCCCGCCCCAGGCCGTGCCGATGAGCAAGTTCGCGTCGCCGCTGCCCTCGGCGTCGGACGCGCGAACGATCGACTGATCGCCGTAGCACGATCCGCCCGACACGCCGGCGCTGGTCTGCAAGCTCCACACGACGCTCGCCGTGCCGCTGCTCGCGCCGTCGAGGCAGAACAAGTTGTGCCCGCTCGACGTGCCGATGCCGACGATGATCTCGTCGCGGCCGTCGCCGTTGACGTCGGGCGCCCCGCGCACGCACTCGGCGTTGTCCGCGCCCGTCATCGAGAACAGCGGTCGGACGAACCTCGGCTTCACCGGGAGGAAGCTCGTCGGTCCGCCGCTCTGCACGCCCGCAGGCGAGCCGACTTGCACCGACGACGCGCCGAGCTTCACGGGCCGGCCCGCCCGCATGCGCAGCAACACGGACGATGCGTCGTACGGGCCGAGGGGCGCGCGCTGCTGCGCTGGTGCAAACGTGGCGAGCAACCCCAGCGCGATGGCCGACGAGCGAAGTGCCGTGCACACGGCGTGCGCACTGTGAGTACGTGATCCATGCGGGTGCTTCATAGGACTCAGCGTACGCCGGACGCGCCATCGCACAATCCGCCGGGGCCCTTATCGCGTCCGGCCTGCGCCCCAGGAACTCTGCCACGCGGCTGGCGGAGACTCCGCACGCTCGACGAAGCGAACCGGGAACGCGAGGTGTGCTGCGCCCGGCGCGCGCACGAGCTGCGCGCGGCGCGGCGACGATCGTAGCGGTGCGGCGCTCGACCCGTTCGCGCACGAGCGCTTCACGCCATGATTCGCCAGACGTGCGCGCGAGACTTGTTCCTCCGTAGTTTCCTGACGCGAAGGCCGTCGCGATCGCCCTTTCGCGTTCCGGGGACGCGGCTAGACTCCAATTCCATCTCGATTGCACGGCATCGAGCGCTCGCACTTCAATTCCACCTGCCCCCACCACCCTGACATCGAGGTGTTCGAATGTTCGGTTCGATCGCTGCTCTCTCCTGCGTTGTTGCTCTCTGGCTTCCTGCGAATCAATCACTCCACGCGGATCGAGACACGGTCTCCGCTGCGAGCGCGTCCGAGCCCTCCGAGCCGACCGAAACGCTGCCGCCTGATCTTCGCGCCGTCGACTGGAACGCAATCCGCGCCGCGTACGAAGCACACCGTCACGCAGCGGTCGCGGTCGCCGATGGGTTCCGCGCGCGCAACCCCGGGCAGAGCTGGACGACGCACTTCGACGGACGAGGCTTCACGACTTCACCCGATCACGGGGACTGGACGTGGGGTCTGGAGCTCGAGAGCTACGGTTTCGCCGATGCACAGCGCAGCGTATCGCGCCCAACACAGACCTGCGCGCAGGGCGAGCGCGTGGAGTACGACTGGGACGCGACGCTGACCGAGTGGTACGTGAACGACACGCGCGGACTCGAGCACGGCTACACCGTGCACGAGCGACCAGAGGGCGGAGAAGGCGAACTCGTGTTCACGTTGCGCGTGCGCAGTGAGCTCGAGGCGCGCGTGGACGTAGACGGTCGCGGTGTGATCTTCGTCGACGACACGGGCGAGAAGGCGCTCACGTACTCGGGCCTCGTCGCGTGCGACGCGACCGGCAAGCAACTCCCGGCGAGCATCGAGCGCTCCGGCGAAAGACTCGCGCTCTTCGTCGACGAGCGTGACGCTCGCTACCCGATCACGATCGACCCAATCGCGCAGCAGCAAGCCTACCTCAAGGCTTCGAACACGGGGTCGGGCGACGATTTCGGCAACGCTGTGGCGATCGACGGCGACACGATGGTGGTCGCGGCGCACCTCGAAGACAGCAACGCGACCGGCGTCAACGGCAACCAAGCCGATAACAGCGCGACCAACGAGGGAGCGGCGTACGTGTTCGTGCGCAGCGGAACCACTTGGACTCAGCAAGCCTATCTCAAGGCGTCGAACGCGGACAGCCAGGGCGGCAGCGACTTCGGCGACAGTTTCGGTGAAGCCGTCGCGATCGACGGCGACACGATCGTCG
>JANOFY010000218.1:0-5878 GCA_031413895.1 Planctomycetota bacterium
CCCGCAAAGCGGCCGGCTCGACAGCTCGGCGCAAGCACCCACCGCCCGCTCACGATAGGACTTCACCGTCTGACACCGTACTTCACCCCTCACCCCGACTTCACCGGACTTCACCGACACCCAACTCCACCGGCTCTCTCCTAAGCAAACGTCAGCACTGCGCACTGCCCGTCCTCGGGCAGTGCGCAGTGCTGACGCGCGCGGCGTCCGCGCCGCGCAATCACTGGCCGTTGATTCGCAGCTCGCCGTTGCCGATCAACGGCCCTTCCGCGCGCGAACCGCAACCTCGAGCGCCGTCGGACTCGTATTCACGAACTCGAGCGCCGTCCGTCCATCCCCAGTCTCCATGACTCGCGCCGGGATCGCACTCTCCGTCGGCCACCACCCCTTCGGCAGAACAACCCGACTGCGCGCCACCGTCAATTCCGCCGCAAACACGAGCTCATCGCCAGCAAGCACATACGCGTCCGGATCGACGACATCCTCCGCCACACGCAACCGCAGCGTCGCCCCCTGTTTCAACGGCTCGAAACTCACGGCGACGACCTGCGTCGCATCGACGAGCTCCGCCTCACTCGCGATCCCACGCGCACGCGCGTCATCCGCAGACAGCACCTCGGCCTCCAGTCGACTGCCGGTATCGAGCGCCGTCGCGACCGGATTCGACACACGACGCGATCCGCGCATCACATCCACCCAATAGCGGGCGTCCGCACGTGATTCGGTCGACTCGCGCTGCACGACGAACGAGCTGGCCGCCGGATCGCCGAGCATCCAAACCACCTCGCGGTCCTGATGCGCGCGATCGACGAGCGCCGTGGTCGGCGTGGTCCGCCGGCCTGCCAGCGATTCGTGAAAGCTCGCCGGCGCGAGTGCGCGCTCATCCGTGGCCGAAGGAACGCTAGCCGAGTCCTGCTTGTGCTTCGCGCGGATGTGCGTACCGACGATCTCGAGCGACAGCGGACCCGTATTCGTGTTGATGAGGCTCGCGCGCACGCGGCCGTCGGGCTGCGTCACGATCTGCGCCGGGTGATTGACCGACGCGAGCTCGTGTCCCGGCGGCAGCACGACGCAGATGCGCTTCACGCCGAGCACTCGGCCGAAGAAGATGCGCTCGCCCGAGAACTGGTAGCTCTTGGGATCCTCGTACGTGACTTGGATCTCGAGGCGCGTCTCGCCGTCCGTGGGCACCGGGCGCGCCAAGTGCACGCGCAGATAGTTGTCTTCGGGGTCCGCAGTGGGGTGGCCGTTCTCGCGCGCGACCTGGCCCGACACGAGATCGACGTCGAGGCGTTCGCCCGTGAAGAGGTCGTGCACGTGCACGTCGCTCAGGAACACGCCGCCGCGGACGAACGCGTAGTAAAAACGCGCCTCCGGCGTCGTCGCCGAGACCTCGTGCGTGATGCGGAACTTGTGACTGTCCGAGGCGAGCAGCTCGTAGCGCGTGTACTCATCCGCTTCGGATTGTGCTGGTCCGGCGGCCGGCGGAGCGGTCCCGTCGGGCCGGCTCGTCTGGCACGCGAAAAGTCCCAAGGTGGTGAGGGCGAAGATCAGGACGGCGCGGTTTCTCATGGTGTGTTCGTCGAAAGGGGCTCTGCGGGGAGAGATCGGTTGCCGTGAACTCCGCGCTGAAGGACTCCCTGATCACTGTGGCTCGAGAAGCGTCGACAGCCGCGCCAGCGCGCGCGACAGCAGGGTGCGCACCGCTCCCTCGGTCCGGTTCAGCCGGGCCGCGATTTCCGCGTGAGGGAGGCCAACGATCCGGGAGAGCAGGATCACCTCGCGGTAGTCCTCGGGCAGCTCTTCGAACGCGGCTTCCACGCGCGCGAGCTCTTCGTGCGCCTGTGCATCTCGGCTGGGCGTGAAGAAGCTCTGGTAGCACTCCAGGACACGTTGATCATCGGCTCGACTGCGCGAGCGAGCATCGAGCTCGACCTCGCGGCGAATGTCCCGTTTCGAGCGACGCCAGTATCGACCGCGATCGATGATCTTTCGTTCCGCGTGTTGAAAGAGCCAACGCCGGACGCCGGCTTCGTCCTGGTACTCGAACTGATCGATGTCCTGGAGGACCTCGCGAAACACCGAGTCGACGATGTCGGCGCTCGATTCCCGGGATCTCAGGAGCGCGCCCATGCGCAGTCGCACGAACGCGAACAGCGGGTCGAGATGGCGTGCGAAGCGCGCTTCCTTGGAATGCGCGTCTTCACGTGCGGCGCCTGCCGAGAGTTCGCCGGACGAATCGGACATTCCAAGACAGCCTAACCGTACGGCCCGCGAACCGTCGAGGAGCTGCCTCCCCGATCAGACCTTCCGAATGCCGCCGAACATTTTCGCGGCCAGTCCGTCGATGAGGGGCAGCGGTTTGTACTTGCCGCTGGCCGCATTGACGATGCCGAGGATCGTGAGCACGAGAAACGCGATCGCCACGATCGGGTAGAGGAACAGGCCCACCACGACGCAGACGAGCGCCAGGGAGATCGCCATCGCGATGACCGTGACGATGAGCAGCGCCAGCGACTGCTTCGCGTGGTAGAGCGAGAACGCGTTGTTCTTCTGCACCAGGCAGACGATCGAGATGATCAGGTTGACCGGGGAGACGGGCAGATAGCACAGCACGGCCATCAGCTTCCCACTCTCGACGTCATGCGCGTCGTCGTTCAGCGGCAAGTTCGACTCGGACATCGGTTTCTCCGTGGGGGGCCGGCGATGGAAGCGCGCGCATGCTCCGGGGCGCGTTCACAGAGGTCAACCCATTTCCCACCGCGGTTATCCTCGAAGTGATGGATCCAGTGCGGCCTGCGACCGATGACTCGAGCTCCTCGACCGGCGAAGATCCCGTCGAATCGATCGTCGCGGGCGTCCTCGAACGATTCGACGTCGAGGGCGCGGCGGCGATCGACGCGGCGTGCGCGGCGTACCCGGAGCACGCCGACAAGATCCGCCGTCGCTGCGCGCTCCTCGATCGCTTGGGCCTCGTCGCGCGCCGCGTGAGCGACGAGTTGCCGCAGACCTTCGGCCGCTACCGCATCTTGGAACGGCTGGGCGCGGGCGGGATGGGCGTCGTCTACCTCGCGCTGGACGAGCGGCTCGGCCGCCGCGTCGCGCTCAAGGCCAGCGGTCCGCGCATCTCCACGAGCGCGCGCGCTCGCGCGCGATTCGACCGCGAGGTGCGCGCGGCGGCCCAGCTCGAGCATCCGCACATCGTCCCGATCTTCGACGTCGGCGAAGAGCAGGGCACGCCGTACTACACGATGCAGTACGTCGAGGGCGCGACGCTCGCCGGGATCATCAGCGCGTTGAAAGCCGAGGGCCGGCCGTTCGCCGATCTCACGGCGCGCGACGTGCGACGCGCGATCGAAGGGTCGCGCGTACGTGACTTCGCGGACAGCGCTCGTTCGGAGGGCTCGCGCACGGCAGACGACGGGCTGGACAAGACGTACGTCGAGACGGTGTGTCGCATCGTGCTCGACATCGCCGACGCGCTGGCGCATGCGCACGAGCACGGCGTGATCCACCGCGACGTCAAGCCGTCCAACATCCTCGTCGATCGCGAAGGCCGCGCGCAGCTCTTCGACCTGGGGCTCGCGCACCTCGACGATGAACCGGCGCTGACGCTCTCGGGGGATTTCGCCGGGACACCGCAGTACGTCTCGCCCGAGCAGATCGCAGGCAAGTCGTCCGGCATCGATCGCCGCAGCGACGTCTACTCGCTCGGCGTCACGTTCTACGAGCTGCTGACGCTGCGTGCGCCGTTCAGCGCGCGCAACACGCAGGCCTTGCTGCGGCAGATCCAGGTCAAGGAGCCGCCGCTCCTGCGCCGTCACAACCCGATCGTCCCGCGCGACCTCGAGACGATCTGCCTCACGGCGATGGAGAAGGATCGCGAGCGCCGCTACTCGAGCGCGGTGGAGATGGCGGACGACTTGCGGCGCTTCCTCGAGTTCAAACCGGTCACGGCGCGCCCCGCCGGCCCGCTGCTCCGCGGCTGGCGTTTTCTGCGCCGCAATCCCGCGCTCGGGGCTTCGATCGCGCTCGCAATGCTCGTCGCGATCGGCGCCCCGCTCGGGCTCTTGATCGCCAACGCGTTGATCCGAGTTCAGCGCGACCGAGCCGAGACCGCGGCGCAGGAAGCGCGCGCACTCGCCGGTCAGACCGAGCAAGTGGCCGAGTTCATGGTCGATCTCTTCCGCGAGCCCGATCTCACGGGCGCCGGCGCGGAGGTGGTCACAGCGCGCGAGATCCTCGAGCGCGGCGCGCAGCGGATCGAACGCGCGCTCGACACTCAACCGCTCGTGCAGGCGGCGTTCATGGAGACGCTGGGGCGCGCGTACGCGAACCTGGGTCTCTACGATCGTGCGCTGCGCCTCTGTAATCGCGCGCTCGCGATCCGGGAACGGGAGCTCGGCGAGGCCCACGTCGACGTCGCGCGGCTCCTCCAATCGCTGGCGAGCGTCCACTTCGCAGAGGAGAACGACACGATCGCGGAGGCGCTCGCGCGGCGCGCGGAGTCCGCGTTTCACCGGGCGGGTCTCGCCGCGCACCCCGACGCGGCCGGTTGCGCGCTGCTCCTCGGCGAGGTCGCCGCACGACGCAGCGACTTCGCGCTGGCGAGCACGGAGTTCGCGCGCGCGCTGTCGATCGAGCGCGCCGCGCTGGGCAACGAGGACCGCGTCGTGGCGGACACGTTGCAGCGCATGGCGATGCTCGAGCTCGAGAGACCGCCGGCGAGCGCGGATCTCGGGCGCGCGGAGACGCTGTTCCAGGAAGCGCTCGCGATCCGTCGCATGGATTGGGATCCGTCGCTCGCCGACGTCGCCGCAAGTCTTTCGGGCCTCGGCCAATTGCGCGCGCGCCGCGGAGACGTCGCGGGAGCGATCGACCACCTGGAAGGTGCGCTCGCGGTCCGCACGGAGCTCCATGGACCTGCGCATCCGGCCGTCCGCTCGCTCCTGCAGGACTTGCTGTCGCTCGAGAGGTCCGTGTCCGTGCGACGCGGCCGTTGGCTTCATCTGCGCGCCGAAGGAGAACGTGTCTCGGGAGACGCGACCGCGACGAGCGCGACGTATCGCGAGTCGATCGACGTACTGCGCGCGACGCTCGGCGAATCGCATCCCGACGTCGCGCGTTCGCGCGTCGGTCTCGCGCGCGCCCTGAGCGCGAACGGGGAGTGCGACCTGGCGCGCGCGGAGCTCGGCGCCGCGCGCGGAGTGCTCGACGCCGTCACGGCGGACGATCCCCGGACGTTGCGGGAGCTCTCGCACGCGGAGGAAGCGCTGGGCAAGTGCTACGAGACCAGCGGTTCGACGGCCGAGAGCACGGTCCACAGGGAAGCGAGCGTCGCGCTGGCGCGGCGCGGCGAAGCGCTCGAGCTCGTGCGCGCGGACGACGTACCCGCCGATTCCTTGAACACAGCCTTCGACGAGCGTTTCCAGACGGGGATCAGCGCGTTGCAATCGGGACGCTACGCCGAAGCGACCGCAGCGTTCGAGGAGTGCCTGGTGCTCGACCCACGACACGCGACGTCCGCGTACAACATCGCGTGCGCACAGTCGTTACTCGGGGAGATCGACGCGGCGTTCCATTCGCTCGAGCGCGCGATCGACTTGGGTTTTGGATACCGCCCGACGGCGGTGCAGAATGCGACGAAGGACGCGGATCTCGCGAACCTGCGCCGCGACGCGCGCTTTCTCGCCATCATCGAGCGTATGGCGCTCCTGCGCGCGGCCGCCGAAACGTACGCGAGCCAGCCCGCGACGTACGTTCCCGCGCGCGTCGCGTCCGCGGAATCGCTGCGCGTTCTGATCGTGCTGCACGCCGACGGCTCGACGAAGGACGAGATCGTGCGCGGGGAATGGCGCGAGCTCGCGGACAAGCTCGA
>JANOFY010000219.1:0-3070 GCA_031413895.1 Planctomycetota bacterium
GGGGCGGTTCGCGATCAGTACGCCCACGTCGCACACACGATCATCATCGGGAATGACTCGCACGCGGGGTTCTTCGAGGAGTCGAGCCGAAATCTCAGGAGTTTCGCGCTGCACACGAAGGAGCGGGACGTCGCGGCGGAGACCTCCGCGACGGTCGCGGGTATCCTCCGCCATAGCGACGAGATCGAGCGGCTGTTCCGCGATCAGGTTCTGCCGGCCGTGCGCTCCCCGCAGGCCGTGTCGCTTGCCCTGGTTCACGAACGCATCCTCGAACGCGCGATGCACGCCGAAGCGGCCGCGGAAACTCTGGCGCTCGCCGCCGAGGCGAGTATGGACGACCTTGGGAAGCACGTCGCTGCAACCCAACACAGCGCCATCCTGCTCACCCTGATTGTCGATGACGCGCAGTACGCTCGGGCCGGCGAGCGGCTCGACGCGTCTGCGCTCGGACCGGGCGTGGTCGAGGGCTGGGACGTCGTCCTCGCGCGCGAGGCGGCGCGTCCCGCCGGACCGGAGACGAACCCCAAGGGACGCAACGGCGCGCAGGGCGCGTGGATCGTGCCGTCGCGCAACGCCGCGACGGCGACGCCGCACTCCGGCGAGCGCTACGCGATGAACCAATGGGGCGACACGCGCATGGGGATCGGATTCCCCGGGCGGGTCGATGTCGACGGAGCGTGGTTCGCCGGCCAAGGCGGAACGGGATCGTGGGCGCACGGCGTCGAGGCCGTGGGGTATCGCGCCGGTGTCGCGGTCGCGCGCAGCTCACTCGACGCGCTCCGCGCCGAGCCGCGCTTCCTGGCCATGAAGTTCACCGACGTCGATCGCATCGTGATCATCGCCGGTCCGGCGTTCGGCGGCGCCGGTTGGTACGCGCTCGACGATCTCGCGTTCCGGTCGCACGCGGGCGGTGCGCAACAAGTGATCGACTTCGAAGACCAGCCGTTTGGCGCGAAGCTCGCGCCGATTCACTACCGCGGGCTGACGTGGGAAGCTGGCACCGGGGAGTTCACGGAAGAGACGGGCGTGATCCATCCGCCGCAGACACCGCCCGGGCTCACCGAGGAGCCGATCGCGCCGACCTCGCAGCAGGAATCGTTCGCAGGAACGCTCACCGGCACGCCGCCGTCGCTAGGCATCAACTTCCTCGGGCCGCGACAAGGGGACGCCGGCGCCGGGTACATCCCGCCGGACACGTGCGGCTCGGTCGGCATCAACCACTTCGTCGCGGTCGTCAACGCGAACATCTCGATCTACCTGAAGAGCACCGGACAGCGCGTGCTGAACTCGTCGCTCGACTCGTTCTTCGGCCAGTCGGTCGGCGCGGACCCGCGCTGCGTGTTCGATCCGCACAGCCAGCGATTCATCGTGCTGACCTCGAACTTCAGCAACAAGGTCTTCCTCGCGGTCTCGACGAGTTCCGATCCCACGGGCTCGTGGTTCAAGACGTCGATCACCGTATCGCAGGGCGCCGACGCCAGCTCGTGGCCCGACTATCCGACGCTCGGAGTCGACCAGAACGGCATCTACACGAGCTCGTACATGGTGGGCGGAGTGTTCGGCATGAGCCTCTTCGCGATCGACAAGGCGCCGCTCGTCTCCGGATCGCCGAGCCTCGGCACGGTCACCGCGTGGCGTCAACTGCCGTGGGAAGGCGCGATCCAGCCGTGCGTGACGTTCGGGACTCCGACCGGCGAGTACCTCGTGTCGCGGCAATCCGCGACGCGGATGCGCGTGCGGCGCATCGACGGTCCGATGACGGCGCCGACGCTTGTGGAAGTCGCGTCGGTGCCCGTGCCGAGCCACGGCTCGCCGCCGGACGTCCCCGCCCTCGGCAGTACGACGGCCCTCGACGCGCTCGACACCCGGCCGATGAACGCGGTCTTCCGCAACGGCTCGGTGTGGACCGCGCACGGCGTCAGCGTCAGCAGCCGCGCAGCGATCCGCTGGTACCAGATCAATCCGGCGACCGGAACGACGGCGCAGGTCGGCACGATCTCGGACTCGTCCCTCGGTTATTGCGACGGCTCGATCGCGGTCAACGCGAACGGGGACGTCGTGCTCGGGTTCACCGGCGCCAACGCGAGCCAGTGGGCGAGCACCTACTTCTGCGGCCGCAAGGCGAGCGACCCGCTCGGCACGGTTTCGGTTCCCGAGATCATGAAAGACGGCGCCGGCGCGTACAACCAAGTCGACGGCGGCGGCACGAACCGCTGGGGCGACTACAGCTTGACGAGCGTCGATCCGGTCGACGACTTCTCGATCTGGACGATCCAAGAGTATGCGCGCTCGAACAACTCGTGGTCGACGTGGATCGGCAAGCTCGTGCCCGGCTGCCCCGGGACACCCGACTGCAATGGCAACGGCGTGATCGACTCGTGCGACATCGCCGACGGCTTCAGCACCGACAACAATGCCAACAGCGTCCCCGATGAGTGCGACGGCTTCAGCGGCTCGGCGTACTGCTTCGGCGACGGATCGCTGCCGACGTTCTGCCCGTGCGCGCCGCCGAACGTCGTGCCGAATCCGAGCGGCGCGCCGGATGCCGGCTGCGCGAACTCGTTCGATATGAACGGCGGGAAGCTCGTCGCGGACGGCACGACCGCGCCCGACACGGTCGAGTTCACGGCCGACGTCGGCCCGAACTACCTCGGTTTCGGTTTCCTGTTCAAGGGCGATGCCACCGATCCGTTCGGTGTCGCGCTCGGCGACGGCGTGCGCTGCGTCGACGGCGCGCTCGTGCGATTCGGCGCGCACTACGCCGGTAGCAACGGGGCGCCCGCCGGGCAGTGGACGTACCCGAACACGGTGCAGACGTTGCCGGTCTCGGCCGCGACGCTTCAAGCGCCGGCGCAAACTGCGTACTACCAGCTCTACTACCGCAATGCGGCGCCGAGCTTCTGCTCGGACGGGACCACGAACCTCACGAACGGGTTCAGTATTCAGTGGCCGTAGTGCAGGTGCGCCGAGACGCGAGAGCGCGCACTACGAGCTCGACGCGCTGGCAGGTCGCCGCTCGGTGCTGTCCGGCGTCGGGGTGAAGTCCGGCGTCTGAAAGTCGGGCGTCTGA
>JANOFY010000220.1:0-4332 GCA_031413895.1 Planctomycetota bacterium
CGCGTACCCCGGAGAAAAGTGACTGACACCGTACTATCGGCCTGACACCGTACTATCGCGGACACCGACCGCGACCCCACCGCGCACCGACTGGATCGCAGACCGCTGCGCGGGCACACTCTCGTCCATGTCGGAAGCGCACGTCGCCCTCGTCACTGGTGCTGGCCGCGGCATCGGCGCGGCGATCGCGCGCAGGCTGGGGAAAGAGGGAGTGGCTGTGCTCGTCGCGGCTCGCACCCAGACGGCGTGTGCTGAGGTCGTGGCGTCGATCCGCGCTTCGAACGGCATGGCCTGGCCGCTCGAGCTCGACGTCGGCGACAGCGTTTCGATCGAGCGCGCGACGGCACGTGCTCGGGATCTCGCTCGCGAACGCGGGCCGATCGATTGGCTCGTCAACAACGCGGGCATCGCCGAGACCGCGCCGCTCGTCGATCGCGACCTCAAGCGCGGCGCCGACCTCTACGAGCGCCACCTCTCGATCAACTTCCACGGCCCGCGACGCATGATCGAGGCGCTCGCGCCGGACATGATCGAGCGCGGCTACGGTCGCATCGTGAACATGGGCTCGTCGGCGAGCTTGCAGGGCTATCCGTACGCGTCGGCGTACGTCGCGTCGAAGCACGCGCTGCTCGGCTACAGTCGTTCGGCGGCGCTCGAGCTCGCGCGCACGGGCGTTGCCGTGAACATCGTGTGCCCGCACTACGTCGATTCGCCGATGACCGACGCGACCGTCGCGCGCATCGTCTCGAAGACGAAGCGCGACGCGGACGACACGCGACGCTTTCTCGCCGGACAGAATCCGGGCGGGACGTTGATCACCGTCGACGAAGTCGCCGAGATGACGTGGCAACTGCTCTCGAGCGACGAGAGCGGCGCCGTCGTCGAGCTTCTCGGCGGCGCAGGTGTGCGGCCGGCTGCGGAAACCGTCCGATGGCGTGAGCGTGCGAGCCCTGTGACGCGCAGCGGAGTGCAGTGATGCAAATCGACACGGTCCAACCCGCCGGATGGAAGCAGCCCAAGGGCTACAGCAACGGCGTCACGGTGGCGGGCGCCGGCAGCTTGCTCTTCGTCGCCGGACAGATCGCGTGGGACGCGCAGCAGAAGCTCGTCGGCGGGGGTGACTTCGCGGCGCAGTTCGCGCAGACGCTGCGCAACGTCGTGTCCGTGGTGAACGCGGCTGGTGGCGATCCGCGGCACATCGTGCGCATGACGATCTACGTAACGAGCAAGCGCGAGTACCTCGCGGCGACGAGCGCCGTCGGCAATGCCTGGCGCGAGATCATCGGCAAGCACTACCCCGCGATGGCGCTCGTCGAGGTGGCAGGTCTGCTCGAGGAGGGCGCGCTCGTCGAGATCGAAGCGACCGCGGTGCTGGCGCGCTCATGACCGGCACAACAGGTATGAACCCGAAGCACTTTCGCTACAGCGAATCGAACGGCATAGCGACGCTTCGATTGGACCGCCCCGAGCGCCTCAATGCGCTCACGTTCGACTCCTACGCCGAGCTGACCGACACGTTCCATGCGTTGCGCGCGCGGGATAGTGTTCGCGCGGTCGTGATCACGGGCACCGGTCGCGCGTTCTGCACCGGCGGCGACGTCAAGGACATCATCGGCAAGCTCCTCGATGCGCCCGAGCACCAGGTGCACGCCTTCACGCGCATGACGTGCCGTCTGATCGAGAACATGCGCCTCCTGGAGAAACCCATCATCGCTTCGCTCAACGGCACGACGTGCGGCGCGGGCGCGGTCATCGCTACGGCAGCCGACGTGCGCCTCGCGAGCGACACGGCCAAGATCGCGTTCCTCTTCACGAAGGTCGGCCTGTGCGGCGCCGACATGGGCGCCGCGTGGCTCTTGCCACGCATCGTCGGGCTCGGACACGCGAGCGAGCTTTTGATGATGGGTGAGTTCATCACGGCCGCGCGCGCGTACGAGATCGGGCTCTACAACAAAGTCGTGCCGGAGTCCGAGCTTGCTGCGCTCACGAATGAATGGGCGACACGTCTCGCCGCCGGACCGAGCATGGGCCTCGCCGTGACGAAGCGCATGCTGAACCGCGAAGCGTCGATGACGTTCACCGACGCGTTGCAAGCCGAGGGTTGGGTGCAAGCCGAGTGCATGGCGCATCCCGACTACCGCGAAGCGCATGCGGCGTTCGTCGAGAAGCGCGCGCCAGACTTCGTGCAGAACGGGCCTGGTCACGCGCGCGAGGGTGGGAAGCCGTGACGCGAGCGCTGATCGAAAAGGCGCGCGAACTCGGCCGGCGAGTCGCGCCGGAGCTCGAGGGACTCGACGAAACGTCCGCTGCGCGTCGCGCGCTCGCCGCGCTCGGCGAGGCCGGACTGTGCGCATGGACCGTGCCGGAGCGCGACGGCGGTGCGCAAACGGGCGGACTCGCGGCGAGCGAATCGGTGTCGGTGCGCGCGTTGTGCGCGCTGCGCGAGGAACTCGCGTGGCACAGCGGCATGCTCGACGTGATGCTCGTCATGCAGGGACTCGGCTCGCATGCGATCTCACTCGGCGGATCGAGCGAGCTGCGCAAGTCCGTGCTGCCGCGCGTTGCGAGCGGCACGAGCATCGCAGCGTTCGCGCTGACGGAGCCCGAAGCCGGTTCGAGCCTCGGCGACATCGCGCTGCGTGCGACGCAGACCGCGCGTGGTTGGCGCCTCGATGGCCGCAAGACGTTCATCTCCAACGCGGGCATCGCGAGTTTCTACACCGTTCTCGCGCGGACATCCGGCAAGCCCGGTGACGGCGGTTCGGACAGTCTCTCGATGTTCTACGTGCCCGCCGACGCGAAGGGGCTCGACGTCGCGCGCTTCGAGGTGATGGCGCCGCATCCGATCGGCGACCTTGCGTTCCTCGGTGTCGACGTGGCCAAGGCCGACTTGCTCGGTGTCGAGGGCCGCGGGCTCGAGCTCGCGCTCGCGACGCTTGCGCGCTTTCGGACGACGGTCGCGGCGGCCGCCAATGGGTTCGCTCGACGTGCGCTCCACGCGTCTTGCCAGCACCTGAAGACCCGCCAGCAGTTCGGAAAACCGCTCAGCGCGTTCCAGAGCTTGCGCTTCGACGTCGCGGAGATGGATGTGCGCCTGCGCGCCGCGCAGCTCCTCGTTGCGGAAGCGGCCGATGCCGTGGACAATAACCGCCCAGCGCGCGCCGAGGTGGCGCGCGCCAAGCTCTTTGCCACCGAGAACGCATCCTTCGTGTGCGATCGGGCCGTGCAGCACCTGGGTGGACTGGGCGTGAAGCGCGGCGAGATCGTCGAGCGCCTGTACCGCGAGGTGCGCGCGCTGCGCATCTACGAAGGGACGAGCGAGATCCAGAAGCTCGTGCTGGCGAAGGAGATCCTCGACGGCCCGGACGGCGACAGAGTGTGAACGCGGAACCGATTGCAAGATCGGGTGCAAGATCGGCCGCGAGCATGGCCAAATTCCAAAAGCACATCTTCATCTGCGTCAACGAGCGCGACGCGAGCGACGCCCGCGGCTGCTGCGCGGCGCGCGGCGGTCACGACGTGGCGGCCGCGTTCAAGAAGAAGCTCTACGAGCGCGGTCTCAAGCGCGTCGTCCGACCCAACAAGGCGCTGTGCCTCGACCAGTGTGAGAACGGTGTGGCCTTGGTCGTCTATCCCGAAGCCACTTGGTACGGCCACGTCACGCTCGCCGACGTGGACGAGATCATCGACCAGCACATCGTCGGCGGGAAACCCGTCGAGCGACTCGTGCTACCGGCCGACGCGCTCACCGGCGTCGACCCGGCGAGCGGTGCGTCGTCGAAGACGCACCCAAGCGGACGCTGATCAAGGATCCCGCGACGCCAGTCGCATCTCTACCCGGAGGTTGTGCTGCATGAAGGCCATCGAACTCGACGAAGAATCTCAGAACCTGCTGCGCCGCATCGTCGAACGCCAGGCGTTTCGACAACTGATGGCCGCCAACATTCGCGCGCACGGGTTGAAGTTCGTGCCGGAGCTCGACGAGAAGATCCTGCTCACGCACGATCTCGAGCAGTCGCTGCAGATCCTGCGCTCGGTGGAGGCTCTGTACGGCAAGCTCGGCGGCCAGAACTTGTCGCTCGCCGTGCGCGGGCAAATGGAGCGCATTCCGTATCCGACGTCGCGGCTCGAGCTGGCGGTGTGCCTCGTGCTGTGCGACAGCGCCGAACGCGTCGCGGGCAGCGGCTATGTCAACAGCCAGAGCGGTGACTTCGCCGCGATCGCGCGCTCCTCGCTGGCGATGGAGCGCACGAGCACGCGCCGTGGTCAAGAGCTGTTCATCGAGTTCTCTTCGGAAGCCGGCAACCGTCCGGCCGCGCAGCAGATGTTCAA
>JANOFY010000221.1:0-1840 GCA_031413895.1 Planctomycetota bacterium
GATCTGACGCAAGCGCCACGCACCGGGACTCGATCGGTCGAGGACGAGCGCTTCGATTCCGTCGCCAATGGGTAGCGCCGCGATGGGATGGTTCAGGGGATTGCTCGCCCACGTCGCGGCGATCGGCTTGGGGACGTTCGATGCACGGAGGATCTCGATCTCGCGGCCGACGAGTCCGTGCGCCAGGATCGACGACGCGGTCGTAGCGAGCTCGGGCAGGCGCACATGAGTCGAGTCGATCGGCACGACTCGTCCCTCGACCCACGTCGGATACTCCGTGCAGATGTGCAGTGCCTTGCGCTGAACTGGATCCGCGACGAGCGCGTTGATCTCGGCCGGCGTGTCCGGCAGCGGCGGGAACACCTCGTTCGGCCGTTTCCACTGGAAGACGACTTGCACTTCGTCCGATTCCTCGTCGCGCACGATGTACGGGATCGGAATACCAGCGCGCTGATCGGGGTTGAGCAGCAGCAGCCCGTCGCTCACCGTAGCGATCGGCTCCGCGTTGTTGTCGACGCGGAACAGCGAACTCACGGCGAAGCTGCCCGCCACGACCGGATCCTGCGCCTTGAATCGCAGCTTCACGTCGTGCTCGAGCTCCGCGAGATCGACCGTGGTGTCCCAGAAGAACGAGAGCACCGTGCCCGACGACTCTGCAACTACGCCATTGATGGCGAAGGTCGGCGTCGCATCAGCCAGCGCCGGGCGCGCGAGACGCCAGCCCGCGTCGGGGACGTCGCCTTGGATGTCGTACTCGATCTGGATCGAGACGGCGTCGTTCGACGAATCGAGCACCGTGCACTCGACGCCGACGATGCCGCTGATCTCCTGCACGGGAACGGAGATGTCGCTGACCACCGGCGCATCGTTACCGAGGCCGATGCTCGCGCCGTTGGCGCCGAGCACGATCTGCTGGATGCCGCCGGCGATGCTCGCGAAGACCTGCACGTCGTCGACGAAGTGCGCGTCGTCGGGGAGTGCGGACTCGTCCGCGAAGTTCCACGGGAGCTCGTGCTCGACGCCCTGACTCGACGTCGCGAGCACGGCGGGGTTCGAGCCGGCCTGCGTCACCTGTTGCACGGGCTGACCGGGTGCTTGGTAGAAGAACTCGACGGTCGCGGGGTTGCCCTCCGCATCGGACAACACGAAGCGCACGCGCGCCTGTGCGGGGAGCTTGGGGTCGAGCACGGTGAACCCGCTCATCGAGGGTGGTGCGTTGCCACCGCTGCTGCTGCCGCCGCCGCCCGAGACGGCTGCCGCGGTGCCGGCGCCGCAGCTGGTGAGTGAGGCGAGGAACGCGGAGAGTGCGCAGAGCGGTGCAACGCTCAGGAGTGATGCGGAGAGGCGTGAGAGGGGACTCTGCATGGGTATCACGATCTCTCCGCTACGCGGCTCAGTGGTGGTTCCAGAAGATGGTGAGCGTGTTGCTGACCGAGTTCGCCGAGGCAACATCGAGATCGCCGTCGCCGTCGAGGTCCGCTGCGGTGACGGAGTACGGCCAGTTCGTCACGTTCGGGTTTCCAAGGGAGATTGGATTCGATGCAAAGACGCCAGGGCGCTCTTGGAAGAAGACGGTGAGCGTGTTGCTGCCTCGATTCGCCGAGGCGAGATCGAGATCCCCGTCGCCATCGAAGTCCGCCGCGGTTACGAATCGGGGTTCGTTCGTTACGCTGAAGTTTCCAAGGGAAAGAGGCGTCGCGCCGAAGACGCCCGGGCTTTCTTGGAAGAAGACGGTGAGCGTGTGGCTGTTGAAGTTCGCTGAGGCGAGGTCGAGATCGCCGTCGCTGTCGATGTCGGCTGCTGTGACGGCTACGGGTCTCCTCGTCACACTCGCGTTCCC
>JANOFY010000222.1:0-1830 GCA_031413895.1 Planctomycetota bacterium
CGTACGGTGTCAGTCACTTTTCTCCGGGGCTCGCCGGATGCGAGCCCCGGAGAAAAGTGACTGACACCGTATTCCGTCGCTCCGGCGATGACACATTCCGGCGGTGACACTTGCGCTCACGCGCACCGTCGCGCGTGAGCGCAAGCGATGGAATCGTGCTTCGCCATGACGCACGGTGTCGGATCTCCGGGGCGGTGGAAGTGCGGCGGTCGAAGTACGGTGTCTGACACTTTTTTTCGCGCCTCCATCAGCGTCGTTGCAGAAAGCCGCGGCTTCGCTGGAAGCGCGAAAGAAAGTGTCTGACACCGTACTTTCGTCGGACGCCGTACTCCGACTCCAACGATTCGCGCAACGCGACTCGTTGAGAAGTTGCTCTGACTCCGTACTCCGACTCGACGTCGTCGAATGCCGTCAGTCGCGCTCGCCGGAATCGGGGGAGTAGCCCGGCTCTCCGCGCGACACGACGACCGCTGCCGCGAGATCGCCGCTCACGTTCAGCACCGTGCGGCACATGTCGAGGAAGCGATCGACACCGAGGATCAGCCCCAAGCCTTCCACGGGAACGTGCACGAGGTTCAGGATCACGGCGATCACGGGGATCGAGCCTCCGGGAACGCCGGCCGTGCCGATGCCCGCCAGGATGCAGATGAAGAGCACGACCCCTTGCTCCTGTAGCGCGAGCGGCACGCCGTAGAACTGCGCGAGGAAGAGCACCGTGACGCCTTCGAACAGCGCCGTTCCGTTCTGATTGGCGGTCGATCCGATCGTCAGCACGAAGCGGCTGATGCGCGTCGGCAGCTTCAGGTTCTCTTCCGCGACTTGTAGCGCGGTCGGCAGCGTCGCGTTGCTCGACGCGGTCGAGAACGCCGTGACCATCGCCGCTTGGATGGCCTTGAAGAACCGCACCGGGCTCATGCCGCCGAGGAATCGCACCGCCAGCGAGTACACGACGAACTGATGGATCGCGAGTGCCAGCAAGACGACGCCGACGTAGCGCGCGAGCTGAAAGAGGATCTCGTGTCCAAGCTGCGCCGTCAGCGTGAAGAGCAACGCACCGACGCCGATCGGCGCGAACGAGATCACGATGTGGATCAGCCGCATCGTCACGTCGTAGAGGCCCTGCACGGCGTCCTCGAATCGCCGCGCCGCGTCCGTGCGCGTCAGGCACACGCCGATACCGATCATCAGCGAGAAAAACATGACGGCCAGCATGTCGCCGTTCGCCGCGGCCTTGACTGGATTGTCGGGCACGATCTGGATCAAGAGATCCATGCCGAGCTTCGGCGCCGGCGCGCTCGAGACGGCGGCGGAGCGTTCCTTCGCTCCGACGAGCATCCGTGCGCGCGTCTCGTCCGAAAGACCGTCGCCTGGACGGAGCACATTGACGAGCGTCAGCCCGATCACGACTGCGATCGTCGAAACGATCACGGTGTAGACGAGCGTCTCCAGCCCGACGCGTCCGAGGCTCCGCATGTCGCCGAGTCCCGCGACGCCGAGCACGAGCGCGGCGAAAATCAACGGGACGACGAGCATCAACAGGAGGCGCAGGAAGATCTGGCCGACCGGTTGGCTCACGTACTTGATGAAGTTCGCGAGCTCTGGGGCGTCGCCGAACGCTGCGAACGCCGCCACCCCGAGCAACATGCCGAGGGCCGCACCGACGAGGATGCGGACGTGGAGCGGCATGCGCATCGCCGGAGTATGACGGGCGGGTCGCCTCGATTGCCAGATCGAGGCATGAGTACGAAGCCAGCCTCCTGTGTCCGCGCAAACGTATCGTACGGCGAAGTACGGCGTCAGCGAAGTACGGCGTCAGACACTTTTCTCCGG
>JANOFY010000223.1:0-1655 GCA_031413895.1 Planctomycetota bacterium
GATCTGACGCAAGCGCCACGCACCGGGACTCGATCGGTCGAGGACGAGCGCTTCGATTCCGTCGCCAATGGGTAGCGCCGCGATGGGATGGTTCAGGGGATTGCTCGCCCACGTCGCGGCGATCGGCTTGGGGACGTTCGACGCACGGAGCATCTCGAGCTCGCGGCCGACGAGGCCGTGCGCCAGGATCGACGACGCGGTCGTAGCGAGCTCGGGCAATCGCACATGAGTCGAGTCGATCGGCACGACTCGTCCCTCGACCCACGTCGGATACTCCGTGCAGATGTGCCGCTCCCTGCGCTGAACTGGATCCGCGAGGATCGCATTGATCTCGTTCACGGTGTCCGGCAGCAGCGGGAAGTCCTCGTTCGGCCGCTTCCACTGAAACACGACTTGCACTTCGTCCGACTCCTCGTCGCGCACGATGTACGGGATCGGGATGCCGGCGCGCTGATCGGGGTTGACCAGCAAGAGATCGCCGCTCACCGTCGCGATCGGCTCCGCGTTGTTGTCGACGCGGAAAGACGGACTCACCTCGCTGCTGCCCGTCACGACGGAATCTGCAGGCGTGAAGCGCAGTCGCACGTCGCGTTCGAGATCGGCGAGATCGACGTTCGTGTCCCAGAAGAACGCGAGTGAGGTCGCGTCCTTGGAAGCGACGACGTCGCGAAGGCCGAACTCCGGCGTCGAGGTCTCTTGCGCCGGCCGCGCGAGCTTCCACCCGGTGTCGGGGAGGTCGCCGACGATGTCGTACTCGACCTGGATCGACACCACGTCGCTCGACGTGTCGGACACGAGGAGCCGCACGAGCACGATGCCCGGTACTTCGTCGAGCGGCGGTTCGACTTGGCTCACGACGGGCGCATCGTTTCCGAGGCCGATGCTCGCGCCGTTCGCGCCCAGCACGAGCTCCTGGATGCCGCCGGCGATGCTCGCGAAGACCCGCACGTCGTCGACGAAGTGCGCGTCGTCGGGGAGTGCGGACTCGTCCGCGAAGTTCCAGGGGAGCTCGTGCTCGACGCCCTGGCTCGACGTCGCGAGCACGGCGGGGTTCGAGCCGGCCTGCGTCACCTGTTGCACGGGTTGACCGGGCGCTTGGTAGAAGAACTCGACGGTCGCGGGGTTGCCCTCCGCATCGGACAACACGAAGCGCACGCGCGCCTGTGCGGGGAGCTTGGGATCCAAGACGGTGAACCCGCTCATCGACGGTGGCGCGTTACCGCCGCTGCTGCTGCCGCCGCCGCCCGAGACGGCTGCCGCGGTGCCGGCGCCGCAGCTAGTGAGTGGAGTGAGGCACAGGGCGAGTGCGCCGAGCGGTGCGGCAATCCGAAGTGATGCGGTGATAGATGAGTGGGGGCACTGCATGGGCATCACGTTTTCGCGGCTACGCGGCTCAGTGGTTGTTCCAGAAGACGGTGAGCGTGCCGCCGCTTCTATTCGCCGAGGCGAGATCGACATCCCCGTCGCCGTCCAGGTCGGTTGCAGTGATGGATGCTGGGAAGCTCGTCACGCCCGCGTCTCCAAGGGGGAGAACAGCCGAGCCGAAGACGCCGGATCTCTCTTGGAAAAAGACGGTGAGCGTGCTGCCGAGGTAGTTCGCCGAGGCGAGATCGATATCCCCGTCGCCGTCGAAGTCCCCTGCGGTGACGGAATAC
>JANOFY010000224.1:0-21355 GCA_031413895.1 Planctomycetota bacterium
CTTCCCGCCGCTCGCGCCGCTGCGACTGGCATGGCAGGGGGCGCAGTCGAACGGCAAGTGGCGCGTGCCAGTGCGCCCGAAAGGCAATGGAGAGACCGACGCACGCGCCACCCTCGACATCACGATCACGCCGCCGATTCCCGAGCGGCCGCCGCACAAGCCGTTCGATCAGTAAGGCGCGATGTCCTCCGCCTCGCGCGAGAGCCTTCCGCTCCACCTCTACGGCAAGCTTCCGATCGCGAAGGACTACCTGCGCGTCGGCTGTGGCGACGGTGCCGCGCGCGAGCTGCGCGAGTGGCTCGATCAAGGCTTTTCGACGGCGCCGCCCGGCGGAGCGGCGCCAACGCTCGCGTTTCCGATGCGCTTTCTCGCCGGCGACGCGTGGAGCGGGCGCGCTTCCGGTGCGGGTGTGCTCACGAAGTGGCTCGGTCGCATCGGCGGTGACGCGAGCGCGCTGGTCGGTTGCATGTGGCCGAGCAGCGACGCGGGTGGATTGCGGCCGTTCCCGCTCGCGCTCCTCCTGGAACGTGATCGACGCGTGGTCGCGCGCGAGCTCGAACTCGGGCTCGAGGAAACCGCCACGTGGTGGACCGCGCTCGAGAACGAGCAGCGCTGGGTCGCGGCGCACGCAGAGAGCGAAGCGCTCTTGCTCGCCGCGCGTCAACGACGGGTAGCGCCGGCAGCACCCGACGTCGCCAGCGCGGCGTTCAACACTGCCCACACGGCGTCCGGCAGTGCCAGCACGGACTCCGACTCGGCGAAGGCTGAGGCGCCGACATTCGACGACTGGACAGCGGCGCTGTGGCCGAACGACTCACACGCGGGCTTGCACGAAGCGCTGGAGACGATTGCGACGTGCGTGCGCGAGCAGCCCGACGCGCCGCTTCGCCTCCCGCTGGTCAACGATCTTCCATTCGTCACGCAAGCACACGCGTGGTGGCGCGTGTGGTCCATCATCCGTAGAAGCCCGCATGCGCCCCTGCCGACGCTCTTTTTCCCGTGCTCGGGCGGCAGCGCTGACATCGCGGCGTTCTTGGTCATCTATCCGTCGAAGCCGCGTCCGTCGGACGTCGTTTGGCTTACCCCGGCAAGCGCGAGCACGCGCGTGATCGGTTGCGATCTCAGCCGAGAGTCTGCGGTGGTTCGGGACGCGTCGGCGCGAGGTGCGCGCGCTCCTGCGCTCCCGATCGAAGCCGGTGTGCGCGCTGCGCTCGCAGAGCTCGGTCGCTAGGCGTGTGTTGCCTGTTCGCGACGGGGGCGGGTAGAGTAGGCGCGAGTTCCCGGACCGACACAGCTCGCACGTCGCAAGCGGGGTCTGCGGGGATCGCAATCCGATGCCTTCGCCCGACACGCTCGACCTCGCGGCGCTCCTGAATCCCATCTCGGCGCAAGATCCGTGTGGCAAGGATCTGCGTCAGGAGAGTCCTGCGACTTCGCTCTACTTCCGACTCAAGGACGCGCGCACGATGGCGCGAGCAGCGGAACGCGCGGCGGAGTCAGACGAAGAAAAGCGCGGACAATACTTCGTCGCTCCGGAGTGGCGGGTGATCTTGCAGGAAGCACCGCGCGCTCTGACGGAGCACAGCAAGGACTTCGAGATCGCGGCCTGGCTGACCGAGGCCTTAATCCGCCTTAAGAGATTCGCCGGGTTGCGCGACGGTTTTCGTCTGTTGCACGGACTGGCGGAAGGATTCTGGGACGGCGCTTGGCCGCGGCCCGACGAAGATGGTGTCAGCACGCGCGTGTCCGCGTTAGTCGGATTGAACGGGAACCCCGGCTCCGAGGGCTCGCTGATCGCGCCGATCCGCCGCGTTCCGATCACCGCTGGATCGAACGGTCGCGAGTTCTGCCATTGGCACTGGTTGCGCGCGGTCGAGATCGACCGGATCCACGAACCCGAGAAACGCCAGCAGCAGCTCGATCGCGGCGCCGTCGCGCTGGAACAGTTCCGCTCGGCCGTCGCCGAAACGCGGGAATCGTTCCATCGCGACTTGGTCGACGACCTTGGTAAATGCTTGCAGGAATACGAGAAGCTGTGCGCAGCCCTCGACACACGTTGCGGAACGGACTCTCCGCCGACGACCAACATCAAGAACGCGCTCGAAGCGGTGCTCGAAGCTTTGCACGCCGCCACGGGCGGACGCTTCTCGGCCGCGCTCGCGGGAGACGCCACGAGCGACAACGGATCCGCGCAATCAACCGGCGGCGAAACGCATGCGACCGTCTCGGGCGCGTTGCGTTCGCGCGAAGAAGCGTTTGCGACGTTGGCCCGCGTCGCACAATTCTTCCGTACCACCGAGCCGCATTCGCCTCTTTCCTATATCCTCGAGCAGTCTGTGCGTTGGGGGCGCATGCCTCTACCGGAGCTCTTGGACGAACTGATCACTGACAACACGGCTCGAACGAGCCTCAAGCGACTCACAGGTATCCCGATTCCGCCGACGGAATGAGATAACCGTTTCCCATTTCGCCCCCCCCCTCGAAAGGACCGCCTCACCCATGGCTGGCATCCACGACAAACTCTCCCGCGTGCGAAAACCGCGCGTGCACATCTCGTACGACGTCGAGGAAGATGGCGCGACGATCAAGCGCGAACTGCCTTTCGTCGTCGGCGTGATGGGCGACTTCTCCGGCAATCCCACGCGCGAGATGAAGTCGCTCAAGGACCGCGCGTTCGTTCCCATCGACCGCGACAACTTCGGCGAAGTGATGTCCAGCATCGCGCCTGAGTTGAACCTCAAGGTGAAGAACACCTTGAAGGGCGATGGCAGCGAGATGGCAGTGAACTTGAAGTTCCGCGGGATGGAGGACTTCGAGCCCAAGAACGTGGTCGCTCAAGTCGAGCCGTTGCGGAAACTAATGGAGACCCGCAGTCAGCTCGTCGATCTGGCGACGAAGGCCGAGCGCTCGGAGAAGCTCGAAGATCTGCTCGAGCGCGTCCTCAAGAATTCGGGCGACCTCAAGAAGCTGCAGTCCGAGCTCGGTGTGCAAGAACAGCCCAAGCCTGAGGGAGGTGCGTGATGGCGGACGCCCAAGGTCAGGGACAAGGGCAGGCATCGGCCGCCAGTGCGCAAGAAGGGCCGAGCCTCTTGCAGGAGGCGATCACGAACACGAAGCAGACAGAAGCTTCGCGTGTCCAGGAGCTGATGCGCACGCTCACGGAGGAAGCGCTGCGCGGGACTGTCACGTGGTCCAAGAGCGTCGACGGCACTTTGAAGGACGCGATCCGCAGCATCGACGAAGCGCTCTCTAAGCAGCTCGCGGCCGTCATGCACACGCCCGAGTTCCAAAAGCTCGAGGGCAGTTGGCGCGGCTTGCAGCACCTCGTCGCGAACTCGGAGACCGGCGAGGGGCTCAAGATCCGCGTGCTCAGCGTCGGCAAGCGCGAGCTCTTCAAGGATCTGTCGCGCGCCGCCGAGTTCGACCAAAGCACGACGTTCAAGAAGCTCTACGAGAACGAGTTCGGGATGCCCGGCGGCGAGCCCTACGGCGCGCTGATCGGCGACTTCGAGTTCGGCAAGCACCCCGAGGACATCGAGCTCCTCTCGAAGATGTCCAACGTCGCTGCCGCGGCCTTCTGTCCATTCATCACGACGCCTTCGGCGAATCTACTCGGCCTCGACAGTTGGACCGAACTCGGCGAGCCGCGCGACCTGGAGAAGATCTTTGCCAGCCCGGACTACACGAGCTGGCGGTCGTTCCGTGAGTCCGACGATTCACGCTTCGTGTCACTCGTGATGCCGCGCGTGATCGCGCGGCTGCCGTATGGCAAGAACACGAAACCCGTGGAGGAGTTCGGCTACGAGGAAGTGGCCCTCGACAAGAAGGGCCTCGCGAAGTCCGTCGCGCACAGTGACTACTGCTGGATGAGCGCCGCGTACGTCATGGGCACGACACTCACGAGCGCGTTCTCCAAGTACGGTTGGTGCACGGCGATCCGTGGTCGCGACAGCGGCGGTAAGGTCGAAGGACTGCCCGTACACGTGTTCAAGAGCGACGACGGTGGGGTGGACTCCAAGTGTCCGACGGAGATCGGCATCACCGACCGCCGCGAGGCGGAGCTCAGCAAGCTTGGGTTCTTGCCGCTGTGTCACTACAAGAACACCGACTTCTCCGTCTTCTTCGGCGGGCAGACGGCGCAGAAGCCCAAGAAGTACGACAAGCCTGACGCAACTGCGAACGCGGAGATCTCCGCGCGTTTGCCGTACATCCTGGCCACGTCGCGTTTCGCGCACTTTCTCAAGATGATCGCGCGCGACAAGATCGGAGCGTTCATGGAAGCCTCCGACTGCGAGCTGTGGCTCAACAACTGGATCAAGGAGTACGTCAACGCCAACAAGGACTCCGGACAGGAGATGAAGGCGCGCTTCCCACTCGCCGATGCCAAAGTGGAAGTGCGCGAGATCCCGGGTAAGCCGGGTTGCTACAACGCCATCGCGTGGCTGCGGCCGTGGCTGCAGCTCGAGGAATTGACGACCTCGCTCCGCTTGGTGGCACGGATTCCTCAGAAGGGCGGTTGATCGTCTTGACCCGAGGCCGCGCACGCGAGACGCGATAGCTCGCACGCGCGGCCTTTCCGCGCCGCAGCCCTTCCGCGATGAACGAGAGCTTGCTGCACCGAATCGTAGAGGGGGGAGTGGCGCGTCGCGTCGAACGCGGGAGCATCGCGGAACCATTGATCGCCTGGCTCCGGCTCGAACCGGATGCACGTGTGCCCGACCGTGACGAGATCCTCGGTCAGATCATGCAGGATGTCGCCGCGATCGACGACCTGCTGTCCGCGCAGCTCGACGAGATCCTCGGTCATCCCAAGGTGCAGGAGCTCGAAGCCGCGTGGCGAGGTCTCCAGTGGCTCTGCGAGCAGATCGAGGATCCGCGCGCCATCAAGGTCCGCGTGCTCGACGCGAGCTGGGGTCGGCTTGCGAGGGATCTAGAAAAGGCGATCGACTTCGACCAATCGGAGCTGTTCCGAAAGGTGTACAGCGCGGAGTTCGACATGTCGGGCGGCCAGCCGTACGGTGTGCTCCTCGCGAACTACGCGATTCGCCCGAGGCCGACGGTGGACTCGCCGTACGACGACCTGACCGTGCTGCGCTCGATCGCGCAGGTCGCCGCGGCGGCGTTCGCTCCCTTCATCGCGTCGGTACACCCGACGTTTCTCGGGCTCGAACGCTGGTCCGATCTCGACGAGGTTTCCGATCTCGCGCGACGCTTCCAACAGGTCGAATACACGCGCTGGAACGCGCTGCGCGCCAGCGACGACGCGCGCTTCGTCGGACTTGTCCTCCCGCGCGTCCTGCTGCGGCTTCCCTGGCCACGGACACCGACGCTCGCTCACGGATTTCGATATCGCGGGCGACATGCGAGCGGGAGCGGCGGCGGTCACTTGTTCGGCAGCGCGATCTGGGCACTGGGCGCGGTCCTCGTGCGCGCTTTCTCGGAGTCCGAGTGGCTGGCGTCCATCCGCGGCGTCGAGCGGGACGTCGAGGGCGGTGGTCTGGTCGTCGGGCCCGCGATCGAGTCGTTCGAGACCGACGCCCCGGGCACGCTCGAGAAGGGGATCACGGACGTCCTGATCACCGATGCGCGCGAGAAGGAACTCGCCGACCTGGGGTTCATGTCGCTTGCTCACTGCCACGGGACGTCGTTCGCGGCGTTCTGTCACTGTCCTTCGGCGCAGCGGCCCAAGCTCTACAGCGATCCGATCGCTTCCGCGAACGCGCGGCTGTCGGCGATGCTGCACTACATGCTGTGTGTCTCGCGCTTCGCCCACTTCGTCAAGCTCATCGGACGCGATCGGCTCGGCTCGTTCGCCACCGCTGACGACTTCAAACGATTGCTCGAGGATTGGCTGCACGGCTACACCATCCGCAGCGACGACGTCACGAGCGAACTGGCTGCGCGCGCTCCGCTCTCCGAGTTCGCCGTGGACGTGCGCGAAGTTCCGGGTCGAGCCGGGATCTTGCGTTGCGTCATTCACCTGCGACCGCACTTCCAACTCGATCAACTGAGCCCGGCGATCAAGCTCGAGACGGACGTCGCGCCTTTGCAGCGCGCATGAACGGAAGCGAGGATGGATTCATGAACGCGATTGAGCTGTACCGAGAAGGCAAGTTGGCCGAGGCCGTCGACGCGGCCAGCGCGGAAGTGCGCTCGCGCCCGTCCGACGTCGATGCGCGCGGCCGCCTCGTCGCGCTGCTGTGCATCAGCGGGGAGCTCGATCGCGCCGACAAGCAGATCGAGACGATCGTGCTGCAGGACCCGCGTTCGGAGGTCGGCGCGTCGCTGATTCGACAGCTCATTCGCGCGGAGAAATGGCGTCAGCAGTTCTGGCTGGAGGGCCGAGTGCCGGAGTTTCTCGGCGCTCCATCGCCGCTCGTCCAACTGCACCTGCGAGCGGCGATCAGCCTGCGCGAGGGCGAGCGCCGACAGGCCGGCGATCTCTTGGCGCAGGCCGAAGCACTCCGCTCACCGTCGCCGGGCGACGGCTTCGACGACTTCCGTGATCTGGACGATCGCGTGGCGAGCGTGCTCGAAGTGCTCACGAGCAGCGGCAAATACTTCTGGATCCCGATCGAGCGCGTGAACCGCATCGAGATCCGCAGCCCCGCGCAGTTGCTCGACCGATTGTGGGTGCGCGCGGGGATGTCGGTTCGGGACGGCCCGGAGGGCGAAGTCTACCTGCCGGCGATTTACGCTCCCTGGTCGGCGGATCTGAGCTCGGCTGCTCGCACGGGACGTACGACGGACTGGTCCGACGGCGATGGCGAGCCGGTGTGCGGCCGGGGCCTCCGCATGTTCTTGGTCGGCGAGCGCGAGCGGAGCGTGTTCGAGCTTGGAAACTGTTCCTTCACGCGGAGCAGCGCGACGCGGCCGGAAGGCGCGGGGAGCGAGCGTCCATGACACGCGCATCGTCGGATCCCGCGGTCGTCACTTCCGTGCTCGATCGGTTGCTCGACGACGATCCCAAGTCGACGGTCGAGCCCGCTCGCCCCACGCGGCCTGTGTTGCGCGACCTCGAAGCGGCGATCCGCCGCGACTTGCGTTGGCTCGTGCGAACGAGACGGCGCGTGATCAGTTGGCCGAGGGAATACGAGGAGCTCGACGCGTCGGTGCTCAACTACGGAGTGCCCGACATGACGGGCACGAGCCTCGCATCGCAGGAAGCGCGCGGTGAGTTCGTGCGCTCGATCGAGGGCGTAATCCGCCGATTCGACAAGCGCTTCAAGTCGGTTTCGGTGGTCACGGGCAAGGAGGGCGAACCTCTCGATCGAAATCTGCGCGTTCGGATCCAAGGCGTCCTGTTCGCTGAGCCGGCTCCCGAGTCCGTGACGTTCGACTCCTCCGTCGAGCCGGACACGAACTCGCTCGAGATTCGACCCTGAACGCATGAGCGACGACCTGCTGGGCTATTACAACCGCGAGCTCTCGTACCTGCGCGAGCTCGGCAAGGCGTTCTCGCACGCACACCCGAAGATCGCAGGTCGCCTGCGGATCACGCCGGAGACCGTCGAGGATCCGCACGTGTCGCGCCTGATCGAGTCGGTCGCATTTCTCAATGCGCGCGTTCGCAAGAAGCTCGACGACGATTTTCCCGAGCTCACCGACGCGATGCTCTCGGTGCTCTACCCGCATTTCCTGGCGCCGATCCCGTCCATGGCGATCGCGCAGTTCGAGTGCGACCCCGAGCTCACGACCGGCTACGAGCTCGGCGCGGGGACGATGCTCGAGACCGACCGCATCGACGGCGAACCATGCCGGTTCCGCACTTGCTATCCCACCACGGCCTGGCCAATACGTGTGGAGAGCGTCCGGCTCATGGGCACGCCGTTCGTCGCTCCCGCGTCTCCACGCTCGACGTCGTGTGCCGCGGTTTTGTGCATCCGACTCCGTACGATCACCGCGGGCGCGTCGTTCGCGGTCCTCGATCCGCGGTCGTTGCGCTTCTTCCTCGAAGGGCAGGAACACCACGTCCACGCTCTGTACGAGCTCTTGTTCAACCACGCGATCGACATCGTGCTCGCCGAGTCAGCGAAGGACCCAGCAGCGCGGTTCCTCGATCCATCCGTGCTGCGCCCCGTCGGATTCGAAGCAGCCGAAGGTCTCCTTCCTTATCCCAAGCGCTCGTTCCTCGGCTATCGGCTGCTGACCGAGTTTTTCGCCTTTCCCGCCAAGTTTCGCTTTCTCGAGTTCGCTGGTCTGCCGCGCGAGAAGCTGAAGCGCTGCGGTTCGACGCTCGAGCTCTACGTTTATCTGAATCGGACGAGCGCCGAGCTCGAGCAGGCGGTGTCGTCCGGCAAGGTCAGCTTGGCGCTCGGCTGCACGCCGATCGTGAACCTGTTTCAGCATCGGTGCGAATCCGAGACCATGACGCACACGCAATCGGAGTATCACGTCGTACCCGACTCGCGCCGTCCGCGCGCAATCGAGGTCTACTCGGTCGATCGCGTGACGGCGCGGGGTCCAAAAGGTGAGAGCACGCGCTACTTGCCTTTCTACGGTCTCGATCACGGCGGCGGCGACGACAAGGCGCGCGCATGGTGGTACGCATCTCGGCGCGCGGCGCCGCCGATCGTCGGCAAGCGCGACGACGGCAGCGAGGTCTACTTGTCCCTGGTCGATCTCGATTTCCAATCGAAGGTTCAGGCGAGTTGGACCCTGGATGTCGAAACGACGTGTCTCAACCGCGATCTGCCCGCGCGACTCTCCGTGTCGCCGAAGCTGTCGCTCAGCGACGGTGGCGGTGCCGTGCGCGGTATTCGTTGCTTGACTCCTCCCACCGCGACGGTGCGGCCACCGCGCGGAGGTGGCGCCGCCTGGCGCCTCGTGTCGCACTTGAACCTCAATCAGCTTTCGCTCACGGGCGGTGGCGAGGGCACCGAGGCCTTGCGCGAGATCTTGCGCCTCTATGACGTGCGCGGCTCGGAAGAGAATCGCGACATGATCGAGGGCGTGCTCTCGATCGCGGCGCGCGGTGGTTCGACGCGCGTGGTGGCGGGGGGCATCCCGGGATTCTGCCGCGGCACGGAGATCGCGGTGCACCTCGACGAGCAGCGCTTCGCAGGCAGCGGTGTGTACTTGTTCGGCTGCGTGCTGGAGCGCTTTCTCGCGCTCTACTGCACGATGAATTCGTACGTGCGCCTCGCGATCACCACGAATGCCAGGCCGGGAGAGTTACGGCGATGGAAGCCTCGGGCAGGCGACCGGACGCTCATTTGATCGAACGCCTGAGCAGCGAGCCCGGGGCATTCGAGTTCTTCCAAGCCGTACGGCTCCTGGAGATCGAAGCGCGCGAGCAGTCGCACGCGTGCGAGCCCGTCGGCCACGATCACCCGCCGGAGCGTGAGTCCGTTCGCTTCCACGCCGCGTCTGCGCTCGCGTTTCCGGCGGCGCCGATCCACGCGCTGGAGCGCGAAGCGGAGCCGTCGGCCGCGACATCGGAGTCGCGCGCGTGGCACATGTACGTGACGTTTCTCGGGCTGGTCGGCGCCGCGGGCGTGCTGCCCGCACACTACACGGAGCTCGTCCACGAGCGCGCGCGAAAGCGGGACCATGCGCTGCGCGACTTCCTCGACCTCTTCCAGCATCGCGCGATCTCGTTCTTCTACCGCGCTTGGTGCAAGTACCGCTTTCCGATCGCGTGGGAACGAGAGAGAGCGAGCGGTGGCGCGGATCCATTCACGTGGAGTTTGGAGTGTCTGGCGGGGCGAGGCACGGCCGGAACGCGCAATCGACAGCGGATGCGCGACAGCACGGCCGTGTACTTCGCGGGCCACCTGGCGCATCGCCCGCGCAGCGCCGCGGGGCTCGAGAGCATGCTCGAGGAATTCCTCGGAGCCGGCGTGCGCGCGGAACAGTTCGTCGGCCGGTGGCTCGCCGTTCCCGACGAGGAGCAGAGCCGGCTCCCATGCGCGGACTTTCCGCGAGGCCGCAACAACGTCCTCGGCGCGGGCTTGCTGCTCGGCGCGCGCGTGTGGGACGTCTGCTCCAAGGTTCGCATTCACGTCGGGCCGCTGTCCGCCGCCCAATTCGAGATGCTCGAGCCCGGCAGCCTGGGAGTCGAACGCGTCCGCGATCTCGTATTCTCGTACCTTGAGATCGGAACCGACGCGGAGCTGTCCGTCGAGCTCGCGCCCGGCTGCGCGCCGGGCCTCCGGCTCTCGGGCAACGAGCCGCGCAATTCTCGGCTCGGGTGCGACGCGTGGTTGTCCGCGCACCCCGCGTCTGCGCGCCCATCGCCCGCCGTGATTTCGCTGGACCGCGGATGACGCGGTCTCGACCATGTTGCGCCTCTTTCCACCGGTCGCTCGCCTCTTGCCGGAGATCTCGCGATGACTCAGGTCAATCTCAAGTCGCTCGTCGCACACTTGAATCCAACGACACGCCGTGCGCTCGAGGCGGCGGCGGGTTTGTGCCTCTCGCGGACTCACTACAACGTCGAGATGGAGCACTGGATGCTCCGGCTGCTCGAAGAGAAAGGCAGCGATCTCCCGATCATCCTGCGGCGCTTCGAGATCGACGCCGGGCGCCTGGCTGCGGACCTCGGCCGCGAGCTGGATCGATTGAAGACCGGGAACTCGCGCACGCCGGGGTTGTCTCAAGGCGTCGTCGATCTCGCGCGCGAAGGTTGGCTCGTGGCGTCGCTCGAGTTCGACGCCACGCGCACGCGCTCGGGACACCTCCTCCTTGCCATGCTCGGAGTCGATTCGATTGCCGCACAAGTGCGGGATGTCTCCGAGCTGTTCGAGCGCATATCGGTGGAGACACTGCGACGCGACTTCGCCGACATCGTCGCCGAATCATCGGAAGCCGCCGAGTCCGCTGCGCATGCGTCGCCTAGCGGTGACGGTGCACGCGCGATGGGGCCGACGAAGACGCCCAGCCTCGATCAGTTCACGGTCGATCTCACCGCACGCGCGAAAGCCGGCAAGATCGATCCGGTTCTCGGACGCGACGCAGAGATTCGACAGGTGATCGACATCCTGACGCGACGCCGCCAGAACAATCCGATCCTCACGGGCGAAGCCGGCGTCGGAAAGACGGCCGTTGCGGAGGGGTTTGCGTTGCGCATCGCACGCGGTGACGTGCCGCCGTCGCTCGCGAACGTCGCGGTCCGCACGCTCGACCTCGCGCTGCTCCAGGCTGGAGCGGGCGTCAAAGGCGAGTTCGAGAATCGACTCAAGTCGGTGATCGCCGAGGTCAATTCCTCGCCCACGCCGATCATTCTGTTCATCGACGAAGCGCACACACTCATCGGTGCCGGCGGTCAAGCCGGGCAGGGCGATGCCGCGAATCTGATCAAACCGGCGCTCGCGCGTGGGGAGCTGCGCACGATCGCCGCGACGACTTGGGCGGAATACAAGAAGTACTTCGAACGGGACGCGGCGCTCGCGCGCCGCTTCCAAGTCGTCAAGGTCGAGGAGCCGGACGAATCCACAGCGATCCAGATCATGTCGGGGCTCGTGCCGCTCATGGAGAAACACCACAACGTGCGGATCCTCGATGAGGCGGTCGCCGCGTCGGTGAGGCTCTCCAGCCGTTTCATCACCGGACGGCAGTTGCCCGACAAGTCGGTGAGCTTGCTCGACACGGCTTGCGCGCGCGTCGCACTCAGCCAATTGGGCGTTCCGCCCACGATCGAGGACTGCCGGCGGCGCATCGCGCAGATCGCGACGAGCATTGCGATCCTAGCGCGCGAACAAGTCGCACGGCCGGTTCACGGAGAACGGCTCGCGCAGCTCGCGAGTGACCGCGCCGCGGCGGAGAAGGAACTCGTCGATCTCGAGGCTCGGTGGAAGAAGGAGAAGGATCTCGTTGCGCAGATCCGCGAGCAACGCTCCACGCTCGAGAGCTCGCTTCTGCCAGAAGGCGCGGCACCCGGCGGCGCGACTCGCAAGTCGGCGACACCGGCCGACACCGATGCCATGCGCTCGCGCATGGATGCGCTGCGCGGGGAGCTCAGCGCTCTGCAGGGTGAGACGCCCCTCGTACAGGATCAAGTCGACGCGCAGGCGATCGCGGAGGTCGTCTCGAATTGGACCGGCATTCCTGTCGGCCGCATGGTCGCCGACCAGATCCGAACCGTGCTCAACCTGCGACAAGCGCTGGAGACGCGGATCGTCGGACAATCGCACGCGCTCGAGGCGCTGGCACAGAGTATCCGCACGAGCCGTGCGAACCTGACGGACCCGAGGCGGCCGATCGGTGTGTTCCTGCTCGTCGGCACCAGTGGTGTCGGCAAGACCGAGACCGCGATCGCACTCGCGGATGTGCTCTACGGTGGCGAGCAGAACATGACCGTCATCAACATGTCCGAGTTCAAGGAGGAGCACAAAGTGTCGCTCCTCATGGGCTCGCCGCCTGGATACATCGGTTACGGGGAGGGTGGTGTGCTCACCGAGGCCGTACGGAGAAAGCCGTACAGCGTCTTGCTCCTCGACGAGATCGAAAAGGCGCACCCGGGCGTGCAGGACGTCTTCTATCAGGTGTTTGACAAGGGCTCGATGCGCGACGGTGAAGGCCGCGACATCGATTTCCGGAACACGGTGATCCTGCTGACCACGAATGCGGGAACCGAGACGATCATGTCCCTTTGCTCCGATCCGGCTACGACTCCGGATGCGGCGGGACTCAAGGATGCGCTCCGTCCCGAGCTCCTCAAGACGTTCAAGCCCGCATTCCTTGGGCGGGTCACGATCCTGCCCTACTTCCCGCTCTCCGACGACGTGCTGAAGGGCATCATTCGGCTGAAGCTCGACAAGATCGTGCGCCGCGTGCGCGACAACTACCGCTCGACGTGCAGCTACGCCCCAGAGCTGGTCGACGCGGTCGCGGCGCGCTGCACGGAAGTCGAGAGCGGCGCGCGAAACGTCGACCACGTTCTCAGCCAATCGATGCTGCCGGAGCTCGCGGTCGAATTCCTCGCGCGCATGGCGGATGGCAAGACGATTCGCGACGTCCGCATCTCCGTTGACGGCGCGGGCCGCTTCAACTACGCTCTCGCGACCGAGTAGGAGCCGCGCGTGAATATCTCGCACCTTCCGCTCGGACCGATCCGCGGATCGCGTGCTCGCGTAGCGTGCGGGCTCGCACACAGCGGATCGGATTCGTTCTTCCGCAAGTTTGGCGCGCCGAGCGGCGCTTCGGAACCCGGAAACCTGCTTCGCGAACGCAGCAGGGGCCCCTCATTATGGACGTGATTGACGTGCGCAAAGCCGTGGGAGTTGAATCAGCATGAGCGTGTACATGGAAATCGAGGGCATCAAAGGCAACGTCACCGCCGACGGACACAAAGAGTGGATCGGGCTCTCTTCGTTCAGCTACGGCATCTCTCGCCCGGTCAGCACTCCAGCCGGGAGCACGAAGAATCGCGAGGTCGGCGCACCCAATATCAGTGAAATCCAAGTCACGAAGGAGATGGATCAGGCGTCGCCTTATCTGTTCACCGAATCGTGCATCGGCAAGGGCAAGAAAGTGAAGGTTCACTTCTGCCGCACTTCGCAGGACAAGCTCGAAACGTATCTTGAGTACGAGCTCGAGAACGCCGTGGTCAGTAGCTACTCCGTGTCGAGCGGTGGTGAGCGGCCGACCGAATCGTTCGCGCTCAACTTCACCAAGATCGTCACGAAGTACATTCCCTGGAAGGAGGATCACGCCAAGGATTCTCCGCACCCGGCCGGCTACGACCTCACGCTCGCCAAGAAGGTCTGACCGGCGCCATCGCCGACCGAAGCTCGCCGACGTCGGCGTCCCAGGTCGGTGTGTATCGTGGGCGCAGCGCATCCGCGCGCGGCTTGATCGCACCGCATCTTCGCGCACGACGTCGGTTCTGCGCCACCGACTCGATTCATGAGCCCCTCCTTCCAACAGAAGAACCGGTCCATCTCGGTGGCGACGCCGCTGGGGACCGATGCATTTCTGTTGGAGGGTTTCTCGGGGACGGAAGAGATGTCGCGTCCGTCTGCCTTCGAGTTGGAGCTCCTGTCGGAGGATCCCGGGATCAGCGCCGCCGACATCGTCGGCAAGCCCGTGACGGTCACGATCGTCTCCGAGGGCGGTGGGCCGCGGTGGTTCCACGGTCAAGTGGCCCGGTTCTCGGCGGGCGCTCTCGTCGCGCGCGAATTCCGCAGCTATCGCGCGTTGGTCGTGCCGTGGTTCTGGTTCCTGGCCAAACGTTCGGGGTGTCGGATCTTCCAGGACAAGACCGTGCTCGAGATCGCCGAACAGATCTTGGGCGAGCTGAAGTTCGCCGACTACGAGACCGGAGGAGTCAGCGGCACGTTGCCGAAGCTCGACTACTGCGTGCAGTACCGCGAGTCGGATCTCAACTTCCTCTCGCGCCTGTTCGAGGACGCCGGGATCTTCTACTGCATTCGCCACGAAGAGGACAAAGACGTCCTCGTGCTCGGCGATTCGAAGCGCGCGTACGTTCCCTGCAAAGAGGACTCGGTTCCGTTCTCGCCCGGCGCGTTCGCGCCGAACCACGTGTCGCGGTGGGAGCATCGCTACGGCTTCATTTCGGGTGCCTGGGCGCATTCCGATTTCAACTTCGAGACGCCACTCTCGAAACTGCGGGCGCACGTCGGAACGGTCGTGGAGCTCCCGGACATCGATCGTTTCGAGGTCTACGACTATCCGGGCAAGTTCGCCGACGGATCCGGGGCGGACGCGCGTGTGCGAATGCGCATGGAAGAAGAAGAGGCCGGTTACGACGTCGTCGAAGGCGAGAGCTCCTGCCGGACCTTCACCGTCGGCGGGAAGTTCACGCTCGCGTCGCACGAATGCGCGAACGAAGAGAACCAAGAGTACGTCGTCGTAGGTTTGCGCCACAGCGCCCACGACTCGTCGTACCGAGAATCGGGCGGCGGATCGGTGACGTACTCCAACTCGTTCCGCTGTATCCCAGCGTCGGTAGCGTTCCGACCGCCGCGCGTGACGCCCAAGTCGGTCGTGCAAGGTCCGCAGACGGCGATCGTGGTCGGTCCCAGCGGCGAAGAGATCCACCGACAAGTACGGCCGAGTGAAGGTCCAGTTCCACTGGGATCGCGAAGGCAAGAGCGACGAGAAGAGCTCGTGCTGGGTGCGCGTCGCGCAGAACTGGGCCGGCAAGAACTGGGGCGTCGTCTTCCATCCGCGCATTGGTCACGAAGTGATCGTCGATTTCCTCGAAGGCGATCCCGACCGTCCGATCATCGTGGGACGCGTCTACAACGCCGACCAAACGCCGCCCTACGAAGTGCCGGCCAATCAGACGCAGAGTGGGATCAAGTCGCGTTCGTCCAAGGGCGGCGATCCGGAGACGTACAACGAGCTGCGCTTCGAGGACAAGAAGGATTCGGAGCTCGTCTATCTGCACGCGCAGAAGGATCAGACGAACGTCGTCGAGAACGACGAGGTTCGAAACATTGGGCACAATCAAAAGATCGACGTCGGCGAAGACCAGGAGATCGCGGTGGTGAGCAACCGCAAGGAGTCCATCGGAAAGGATCGGGAGCTCAAGGTTGGCGCGAACAAGTCGGAGACGGTTGGCGACAACAAGAGCATCTCTGTCGGCGGCAATCACAGTGAGAGCATTAGCGGCGACATGAGTCAGACCGTCGGCAAGGGGCGGACGATGTCGGTCGCGAAGAGCCTCGCGGAGGACGTCGGCGAGTCGATGACGGTTTCCGTCGGCAAGGACAGTTCGACTTCGATCGCGGGGAAGATGGTCCTCGACGTCACGAAAGACGTGGCGATCACGATCCAGGGCGGCGAGACTGAAACCGTGACGAAGAACTATGTCCTGAAGGCCAAGCGAATCCAGATCGAAGCCGAGGACGAGATTGCGATCAAGACTGGTGACGCGTCGATCCAGATGAAGAAGAACGGCGACATCACGGTCAAGGGGGGCAAGATCAAGATCGAAGGATCGAGCGACGTGATCATCAAGGGATCGAAGATCGGGCAGAACTAGAGCGCGAACGTCACTCGACGAAGGGATTGAATGGCACGCCCGTCGGCGGTTCGATCAGTTCGCGCTCGCCCTCGGCGATGCTCTGCGGTCGGCGATCACCCGGGAGGCCGACGTAGGGGCAACGCGCTCCGGAACTCGCCGTTACCGCGATCGGAGACCGGCCGCGCTCGTCGACCCACCACACCTTCCCGATCGCGATGTAGGGATCGAGGTCGAAGTCCCACTCGTCGTTGGAGATGAGCCACGACGAATCGCCGGCTTCGGTCTTGAACCACAAGTCCTGGCGCAACCACGGTTGATGGAGCCGCTCAGGTCCGATGTCTTCCTCCGAGAAGTAGGCGATCGGATACGCGAGCTCGCCTGTGTCCAACGCTAGGCGGTGTATTACCGCGACCATCCCAGGCAAGCGCAGCAGACGCGGCACGACGAACGGCACGTCGGGGCCGGGAATCACTTCGGCGATCGCCTCGGCGGGGATGCGCGGGCCGAAATCGACCGCTCCGAGCAGCACCTTGAACGTGCTCGGTGCAGCGGGTTCATCGGGGTGTCCCATGCGAGCCTTGTGCCACCAGGGACCGTCGAGTCCGAAGGGATCGAATGCGCGCCGAAGCGGCTTGTTCGTGAAAGGACAGACACTCATGAGCACGCGCGGCAGTCGGTCGTAGTACTCACCCAGAGCGCGATAGTAGGCGTCCTTGATGCGTGCGCGCTCCGCTCCGCTCGCAAGCGGCGTCGGCGGGCGCGGGAACACCTGCGCATCCAACTCACGAACCCGTCCGAGGATCTCCTCGCGCTCGCGTCGAGTCAGTTCGCCGTCAGCCATTCGAGTCATCCTCTCGTTGCATCGCTACTCGCCACAGCCCTTGCAGCGCAGCGAGTCCACGACATCCTGCGGGCCATCCAGCGTCACGACGTTTCCCTTGCCGGCGACGACGGTGAGTGGCGAGTCGATGACCTGCATCTTTTTTCGACGCGGATCGAAGGTGACCTCGGTCGTGGCACCCGGCGTCTTCTTGGCGATCGCACTCACGAGCTCGGGCATCTTGAAGAGCTCCACTCCCGGCGCGAGCTCGTCGGGCGTCGGAGACCACTGCGCTTGAGGTCCGTGCTGAATCGCATCCCACTCCAAGCGTGTGTTGATCAGGCGCTGGATCTCGTTCCACTTGTCCTCGCCATCGATCACTGGCTTGCACTTTTCGCCCTTGTACAAGACTTGGAAGAGGTCGTAATCGCCGGTCATCCACTTGGGCTTGTAGCTGCGACCGCTGTGGACGCCGCGGCCGCTGCCTTTCTCAGGTCGGATCACCACCGCGTTGCCCTTTGCGTCCTCTCTCTCCGGAATGCCGATGATGCCGAGGTACGCCGAAGCGAACCTGTCGTACTTCTGGTTGGTCGACATCGGGTCCGCCGATCCGCTCTTGACCGAGTCCAAGAAGACCTGAACTGCAGGGAGATGAGCCGGAGTGATCGTCGTCCCTTTGAGGCACGAGTGGGGCTTGGGCATGTGCTTCGTCTTGATCCACTTCCCGCAAATCCCCTTGGTCTTCCTGAAGTAGATCTCGACGTGCTCTTGGTCGGCCACTTCTTGGATGACCGGCCTGTGCTCGTCGATGATGCCGCACTCGCCCCAAGACGTGCCTTTTCCTGCTTGTTCCTTGTACTTCTCTTCGACGTTCTTGCACTCCTGGGAGACATCGACAATGACGACCGGCGGTTGGACATTCGTGCCCGGTGGCGTGTTCGCGGGGCTCCCGCAGTTCTGCAGCATCATGTCGGTCAGCCGGAAGACGTTTCCGCCGTCGACCTTCACGTCGAATGAATACAAGATCGGCTCGGCCTTGCCCTTGATCTTGTTCGAGGCGACACCCATCGCTGCGCCCGCCTCGTCGCCCGTGCTCATGCGGTAGTTGGAGCTCTTGAGCATGATCGGGTTGCCGTCCACCTTGACCGTGCTCGATCCGTCGGCCGTGTCGGAGGACTGCGCGACGTTTGGGTACGGGATCGGCACGGGCCCGGCCGGCGATGGTGTCTTGCACACGTCCGGAAACATCGTCGCGATGCCCGTGCTCGAAGCGTGCACGATAGTGAGCTTGTTTCCGTTGACAGTTGCCGGCATTCGATCCTCCTCAGTTCGTCGACGCAGTCGCGACGATCGCTGCTCCGCGACCCTTGCCGTCGCCTGCGCCCCACACGAGCGCGCTCTTCGAAGGCGCGTAGTTCCGCGCCAAGGCGGAGGCGGACCATACGAGATCCAGCGCACCGCTCGCAGCGCCGCAGTCTCCAATGCAATCGGCCGGATGCCACATCTCTCCGAAGCCTCCGACGCGATGTGCGAGGCGCGTGTTGACGAGACCCCACTCGAGCGCGCGGTAGCGCTCCCCGTTGAGATCGCACACGACGAGCGGATAGGACTCCAACCCACCGGCTGATTCGATCGCCGCGCGGATCGCGCGCGTCAGTCCGATTCCCTGACACGGCTCGTCCGTACCACCCGTGGCTTCTTCGGCGTCACCCGTCGAACGCACGCGAGCGATCGCTTGTACGCCGCGCGTGTGCGCCTCGTCCGCGGGCTCGATCACGAGAAACGCGGCTGCCTCGCCAGGCACGACGCCATGAGAATCTCGCGGTGTCTTGAGTCGATCCGCGTCGGCGAGCCGATCGACGCGTTCCTTCCGGATCCAGGAATCGACGCCACCGACGATCGCCGCGTCGAGGCGCCCTTCACCGATCTCGCGGGCTGCGACGTGGAGAGCGCTCAACGCCGCCGATCGGCCGAGCCGCAGCGCGCGAGCGCGCTCCACCGTCAAGTCGAGCGCGTCGCACAGCGCGCGTACGATCGGCTGCTCGTTCTCTTGATCGTCGAGGCCGATGAACAAGCCGAGTCGATGTCGCTTGGCATTGGCGAGGCGCGCTTGCGCGCGCGCTTCGCTCATGGCCTGTGTCGCCATCTCGACGAGACGTGCGCTACCCGACTCGATCAGCGTGTGTTCCGGCGGCGGGAGTGGCTCCTTGAAGCGCTCGTGCCCCGGCCACTTCTCCTCGCGCGGACCGCCGCTCAGCCACTCCAGCGGTGCGCGGCCACCGATGACGTCATTCGCCATGATCCACGCGCCGTCCACGGCCCAGCCCTCGATCGCGGCGAGCCGCGAGATCCCGGCGCGCAACGCCGCGCACGTCGCCGGAGCCGAGAGTCCGACCGGCGTGACGGCGCCGACGCCCGTGATCACGAGATTGCGTCCGCTCACGCTGCTCCTCCTTCGAGCTCGGCGGCGACGACTTCGACCTGCGGAAGCTTTCGATGGACGTGCACATCGCCTTTCCAGAGAAGCACGAGTCGCATCGCGTCGCTGTCGATCGCCACCGTGTCGATGTTCAGCGCAACCGGTGACTTGTGCCCCGAGATCCGCACGCTCGCCTGCGGCTTCACACCTGGAAGCTTGAACTGAAGTCTCCCGCCGGTCGTGCATCCGACCACGTCGACGAGTTCGTCACCCACGAGATGACCCTTGGCGACCAGATCCGGATGCGCGCCGTTGTGGTAGCGCTCGTCGAAATCGAGTGGGAGTAGCGGCATGCGTGCTTCCATCCACTTCTCGTCGTACGTTCCGGCGTAGGACAGGCGCGGTTGCCAGTTCCGGCCGATGAAACCAAAGCCTTGTGGCGCGACTGCATGGCCCGGACGCTTCAGAGGCGTGCGCACGTCCTCGATATGCGGCAACAGATCGCCGCGAACCTTCATCCGCGTACGCTTCGCGCGGAAACCGCGGCCCACCGGATTGCGCGGCTCGTGCGCGTGGCGCTTCTCGTCCTCGGGGCTCGCATCCGAGCCGCCGTACGCGTTCTCGTAGATCAATGGGATCCGCTCGAACGGCGCGGGTGACGTCTTCATCCCGAGGAGTCCGACCCAGCGACGCTCGCCGAACACGCGCACACGCTTCACGAGCGGGCCGACTCGCAAGGAGACCTCCATTTGCCGTGCGCGGCCTTTCGGCGCGATCGCGCTGCCGATCAACACGACATCCGTCGCCGGCTTCGCAGGCGTGAGCTCCGCTTCGCGGCGGATGCTGCTCTTGCCCGGCTCGCCATAAAATTCGTCGGCCGGTTTCAGCGGCTCCTGCGGATCGGCGAGCGAGAGCGCGCCGTCCGCGCCAATCGCGTACGTGGCCTTGAGCACCACGACAAGGTGCTCGGCAGCGTGCTTGTCGAGTGCGACGAGCCATGTGAGCACGAAAGGCGTCTTGTTGTCGATGCGCATGGCTCACTCTCCGGGTCTGGCCACCGGATCAGGAAGTCCCGAGAAGAATCCATCCGGCACGTCGCGACGCAGCGACTCATGATCGCGATCCAGCGTCGCGATCGAGCTACGCCAGAGCGACTCCATCGGTTCTTCTCGCGGATCGCCCGTCCACGGGTGCGCAGCTCCGCGCAGCCAGCGCCGCCCAGTCCCGGTGTCCCGACCCAAGGCGGCGAGCCGCGTCCGAGCGAGCTCGATCGGGCTCGCTTTTCCGCTGGTGGCAGGTGCGGTGCCGGCGATGCACTCGAGCGCTTCGCAGGCCGCTTCGGCCACGGTTTCAGCGGGGCTTTCGACCCGCTCGACGAGGAGTGCAGCGAAGCGCTGGAGACCAAGATCGCCCAGAGCGTAGAGGGCAGCCGTACCCGCGCGCGGGTGGTCGACCAGCGCCGCGATCCGTTCGCCATCGCCCTCGTCGCCCGTTAGCCCCAGCACGCGCACAGCGAAGGAGTCCGGCTCGTCGGCGCGGATCCATGCGCGCGCGGACTCAAGGCCCGCGTCGACTCGGGCGAGCGTCAAGCTCCAGAGCGCGACGCGACGGACCTCGAGGTCTGCGTCCGATACGAGGCGCCGCAAGCGGACATCGTCCCGCGTGTGACGTGCGAGCGCGCGGCGCACTTCACGATCGACGCTCGCGATCGCCGACTCTTCGACGACTCGCGGCAGCAGGCCGTGCCAAGCGGCAGCGTCGACAGCGATCGCGAGGCTGGCCGCGGGAACCGTGGGCCATCCCTCGCCCGTCAAGATGCGCTCCACGCTCCTGCGATCCGTGGTACGCAGGGCCTCGCGCCACGCCGCGCGCGATTCCGGCGGTGCCGAGGCGATGTGCCGTAAGACATCAGCGCTCGTAGCCCCGCTCTGTTCGATCCAGACGCGCCCCGCAGCGGCGAGGAGCCACGGATCGTCACCCGCAAGGCGCTCGACGGCGACCGCGACACCCGCCTTCTCGCCGATCCGCAGTCCGTCGCGATGCGCTTCGATGCGCTCGTCGTGACGGCGCAATCGGCGCATGGGGATCTCAGGCGAGAAGGCGAGCTTGCGGCGTTGGATCGAGAGGAACGCCAGCTCCTCGAGGTGCTCTTCGAGTACATCGACGAGCGCTGGAGCCGAAG
>JANOFY010000225.1:0-16904 GCA_031413895.1 Planctomycetota bacterium
TGGCGCTCATCGAGCGCCAATTGCGAGGCGAGGTCGACCTCTCGATGTCCGACGTCGATCCGAAGGATCTGCTCGACGACATCAACACCGACGTGATGACGCCGGCGTGGGTGTGCTTCCGCCATCGCCCCGAGGATCTCGCGCTCGACGCGTACGCCGGCCTCGTCCACCCGGATGGACGGCGCGTGTTCGCGACGCGCGCTCTGATGGACGGCAACTTCGAGGTGATCGTGTCGGGTCTGCGCAAGCACACCCACGCCGGCGTCATCACGTCGGTATTGATGTCGTCGAGCAGATCCTTCGGATCGACGTCGGACATCGAGAGGTCGACCTCGCCTCGCAATTGGCGCTCGATGAGCGCCAAGTCCTTGGTCAGGAACAAGACGCGCTTACCGCGCGTGAGCGCGACGACTCGTGTGCCGTCCGCCCGTGTCTTGATCAGCGGGTTCACGAGGCTTGGGGGTTCTCGATCAAGATCGCGATGCCTTGGCCGCCGCCGATGCAGGCCGACGCGACGCCGTAGCGCAGCTTGTTGCGGCGCAACTCGTGCATCAGCGTCAGCACGAGCCGCGTTCCCGACGCACCGAGCGGGTGACCGAGCGAGATGGCGCCACCGTTGACGTTGCACTTGTCGCGGTCGAGCTCGAGCTCCTTCTCGCAGCCGAGGTACTGCGCGGCGAACGCTTCGTTGATCTCGATGCGATCGATGTCGGACAGCGCGAGCTTCGCGCGTTGCAGGCATTTGCGGATCGCGGGCACCGGTCCGATGCCCATCTCGGTCGGATCGACGCCGACGTACGCCCAGCTCTTGACGCGGGCCCAGACGTCCAATCGTTCCGACTTCGCGCGTTCTGCGGTCGTGAGAACGAGCGCCGCGGCGCCGTCGACGATCCCGCTAGCGTTGCCGGCCGTCACCGTGCCGTCCTTGCCGAACGCGGCGCGCAGCTTCGCCAGCGCTTCGAGCGTCGTTTCGGGCTTGATGTGATCGTCGAGCGCGATCGTCTCGTCGCCCTTGCGGCCCTTGACGACGAGCGGATCGATCTCGGCCGCGAAGCGACCTTCGATCACGGCCTGCGCACCGAGCTTGTGGCTGCGCAGCGCATACTGATCCTGCGCCTCACGCGAGATCGAAAGACGGCGCGCGATCTTCTCGGCGGTCTGCGCCATCATCAACCCCGCGATCGGATCGAGGAGCGCGCCGAAGAGCGTGTCCTGGAGCTTCGGTTCGGTGCCGAAGCCCAGTCCCTGACGCGCGCCGTACAGCGCATGCGGCGCTTGACTCATGTTCTCCATCCCGCCGGCGAGCACGCTCGTCGCCTCGGCCAGCTGGATCATCTGCGCGCCGTTGACGACCGATTGGATGCCCGAGCCGCACAAGCGGTTCACCGTGAGCGCGGGTGCTGCGTTCGGCACACCCGCTTTGAGCCCGACGTGACGCGCGCCGTACAGCGCGTCGATCGAGGTCTGGAGCGCGTTGCCCATCACGACGTGATCGATGGTGGCCGGATCGACCTTCGAGCGCGCCAGCGCAGCGCGTGATGCGTGCGCGGCCAATTCGATCGCGCTCACATCCTTGAACTTGCCGAAGCCGGGCGTGCCGACGTACTCGCACATGGGCGTGCGTGCGCCGCCGACGATGACCACTTCACTGCTCATTTCCTGACCTCCTCACCTGACCTTAGTACCGATTCGAGCACGCTGAAACGCTTCGCCGATGGATCGCGTCGCGCGAAGCGCGCGACGCTTAGTGACCTTGAAAGTTCGGCTTGCGCTTCTCCAGGAAAGCCGCCATTCCCTCGCGCATGTCCGCCGTCGTCGAGGCCAGGCCAAACATGTCGGACTCGATGACCTCGCCTTCTTGCTGGCTCATGTTCATGCCGCGCCGGATCGTCTCGATCGCAAGCCGAATCGCGACGGGCCCCTTGGATAGGATCGACTCGACGAGTTTGTGCGTCCCTTCGCGAAGTTCCTCGGGCGCGAATACGCGATTGACGATGCCGACGCGGTGCGCCTCGTCCGCGCTGAACATGTCGCCCGTGAGCACCCACTCGCGCGCGACGCCCGGCCCCGCGATCCGCGCCAGTCGCTGCGTGCCGCCGTAACCGGGGATGATGCCGAGCGAGACTTCGGGCAGCCCCAGGCGCGCGGTCTTCGATGCCGTGCGCAGTGTGCACGCGAGCGCGAGCTCGCAGCCGCCGCCGAGCGCGAAGCCGTTGATCATCGCGACCGATGGCTTGGTCGAGCGATCGAGGCGCGCGAACACTTGTTGACCGAAGAACGCGAGGCGCTTGGCGTCCATCGCGCTCTGCATCGCCTTGAGCTCGTTGATGTCCGCGCCGGCGACGAACGCCTTCTCGCCCGCGCCCGTGATGACGAGGCAGCGGACGGCGGAGTCGGCTTCCAGCGCGTCGAACGCGTGCGCGAGCTCCGTCAGCGTCTTCTCGTTCAGCGCGTTCATCACCTTCGGTCGGTTGATGGTGACGGTGGCGACGCCCTGATTCGTCTCGACCAAGATGTTTTCGTAGCTCATGTCGATTTCCTCTCTTTGGAGCACGCGCGGCGAGGCGCGTGATTGGCTACTGCTGCGAAACCTTCGTGACCGTGGCCTTGACGATCACCTGCGGCTCGGTCGGCTTGTCATTCGCGCCGCGCTTCGTCGTCGCGATCTTGTCGACCACGTCCTGACCGCTGACGAGCTTCCCGAACGCGGAGTACTTGCCGTCGAGGTCCGGACGCGCCGCGTGCATGAGGAAGAACTGGCACGACCCGGAGTTGATGTCATCGCCCATCCGCGCCATCGAGAGCACTCCAGCGACGTGCTTCTTGGCGCTGAACTCGGCGTCCACCTTGCGCGGAGTGTTGCCGCCGCCCGTTCCGGTCGGATCGCCGCCCTGGATCATGAAGTTCGGGATCACGCGGTGGAACGTCTTGCCGTCGTAGAAGCCGGTGTACGACAGGTCGAGGAAGTTGCGCACGTGATTGGGCGCGGTTTCCGGCCAGAACTCGAGCTCGATGTCGCCCTTGTTCGTTCGTAGCACCACGTGGTACTTGGCCAGGTCGTCGACCGGCATCTTCATGAAGTCGAGACCCTTCTCGACGGGTTGCACGTAGCCGACTTCGACCTCTTCGCTCTCGACGACGCCGCGAGCGTAGCCGAGCTTGAAGGCTCTGCGCTCGAAGCTCGGCGAGTTCGAAAGAAGCGGAGCGAGGTCGGTTTCGATCGTCAGCTTCGTACCCGGCGCGAGATTCACGGTGTGCGATTCGCCGCGTTCGGCGAGAGGCTTGCCGTCGATCGTGAACGCCGACGGCTCGAGCAACCAAGACGCAAGCGTTGCGCCATCTCGCGGAGCCTGGATGTTCACGCGCACGACAAACGGAGTCCCGTCGATGTACGGAGTGCGCGGGGGCTCCCACTTCACGGTCGGGGTCCCCTGCGCGAGCGCGAAGACCGCGAGCGACATCAGTGCCGAGGTCGAAATCACAGCCGCTTGTCTCCCTGCCACTTGTAGAAGCCTTCGCCGGTTTTCCGGCCGAGCTTCTTCTCCGCGACCTTCTTCTTGAGGATCGAAGGAATCGCGAACGCCGGTTCCTTGGGATGCGCCGCGACCCAACCTTCGAGGATCGCGAGCGTCGTATCGAGCCCGACGTAGTCGGTGAGCTCGATCGGCCCCATCGGATGACCGCAGCCGAGCTTCATCGCGGTGTCGATGTCCTGCGCGCTGGCATCACCGCGCTCGAGCATCATCAGCGACTGCACCATGTACGGCACCAGGAGCCGGTTGACCACGAAGCCCGGCGTGTCCTTGCAACCGACAGGCGTCTTGCCGCACGCCTCGCCGAACGCGCGCGCGGACGCGAACACTTCCTCGGACGTGTCGTCGGTGCGCACGACCTCGACGAGCTTCATCAACTGCACGGGGTTGAAGAAGTGCAGACCGACCACGTTCTTCGGACGACCCGAGGCCTTGGCCATCTCGCGGATCGGGAACGAAGAGGTGTTCGACGCGAAGATCGTCTCCTTCTTGCACAGCTGGCCGAGCTCCGCGAAGAGCGCCTTCTTCACGTCGAGGTTCTCGACGATCGCTTCGATCACGAGGTCGCAGTCGGCGAGGTCCTTGCGGTTCAAGCTGCCGGTCACGCGCGCGCGGACCGCTTGCGCTTCGGACTGGGCCTGATCGGCGTTCTTGCCCTTCTCGACTTGCTTCTCGGCCATCTTGGCGAGGCTCTTGTCGATGCGCGCCAGGCCGCTTTTCAAAGCGCCGTCGTCGCTCTCGACCGCGATCACCGAGCAGCCGGCTTGCGCCGCCACTTGAGCGATCCCGTGCCCCATCAATCCGCACCCGATCACGCCGACTTTCTTGATGTTCATCATTTCCTTCGCGTCGCTTGCCTTTGAGTTGCTCGTCACTTGCCCGTGCGGTGGAACGCGGTCGCGAGGCCCATGCCGCCCGAGATGCACAGCGTCGCGAGGCCGCGTTCGACCTTGCGCCGCTTCATCTCGTGCAGCAGCGTGACCACGATGCGCGCGCCGGTCGCACCGATCGGATGTCCCAGCGCGATCGCTCCGCCGTTGACGTTCAGACGGTCGCGCGCGAAGCGCAGCTCGCGATCGCAAGCCAGGACCTGCGCGGCGAACGCTTCGTTCAGCTCGACCAAGTCGAAATCGTCGGGCGCCAGCCCGGTCGCCTCGCGCAGCGCCGCGATCGCGGGCACGGGACCGATGCCCATGATTTTTGGGTCCACGCCGGCTTGCGTCGAGTGGCCGACGAACGCGAGCGGTTCGAGCTTGAGCTCGCGCGCAGTCTCCTCCGACATCACGAGCAGCGCCGCGGCGCCATCGGTGATCCCCGACGAGTTCCCGGCCGTGACCGTGCCCTTCTGGGCATCGAAGACGGGCGGCAGCTTCTTGAGCGAGTCGAGCGTCGTGTCCGCCCGCGGATGTTCGTCCAGAGCGACGACTACGTCGCCCTTGCGACCCGCGACCGTGACCGGCGCGATCTCGTCGTCGAAGCGGTGCGCTTCGGCCGCTGCGCGCGCCTTCTGCTGGCTCGCGAGCGCGAAGGCATCTTGCTCCGCACGCGTGAGCCCGAGGTCTTGCGCGAGCTTCTCGGCCGTCTCCCCCATGCGCATCTGCGCCAACGGACAGTCGAAGCCGTCCCTGTACATCGCGTCGACGACGTCGGCGTGTCCCAGCCGGTAGCCGGTCCGCATCTTCGGGAGCATGAACGGCAGACCGCTCATGCTCTCGGTGCCACCGGCGACCACGATGCGATTGCGCCCGAGTTGGATCGACTCGGCCGCGAGCTGCAGTGCCTTGAGACCCGAGCCGCACGCCATGTTCACCGTCCAACCGGCGACGTGATTCGGAATTCCTGAACGGACGCTGATCTGGCGCGCGACATTCGGTCCTCCGCCGGCTTGCCTGGCGTTGCCGAACACGAGCTCGTCGACGCGCTCGGGATCCAGGCCCGCGCGGGCGAGCAGGTTCTTCACGACCGACACGCCGAGGTCCGCCGCGGAGAGATCGGTGAACGCGCCGAGGTACTTGCCGATCGGTGTGCGCAGGGCGTGAGTGACGACCACCCGCTTGGAGGCGAGATACGCCGACTTGCCCAACTGGGAATCGAGCGACGGGTGAGTCATGGACCGTCGCGGGGGGGGGCGCTGCCGTTGCCGGGCGGCCGTTCCTTACATAAGGAGAGTCGCACCGGCGCGGCTCTCGATGATGCGCTGAGCCCGCGGTTTTGGCGAACCAGGATAGGTGGCCTGTCTGGCGGCCGCAAGGCACGACGCTCGGCCGCGAACGCATTCTTCGAGGTTCTTCCGAGAACCCGGCGCGTGTGCATAATGGGATTCAAGGCGGCTTCTTCCGCGCCCCACCCGGCGGGCGCGAGGTGTCCCACGTCGAGCCGCCCGGAGTCTTGAAGCCCGACACGGATCCCGATCAAGTGGCCGCGGACAGCTCGGTCTCCCCGGCGTCCCTCTCGTCCATATCCAGCCGCGAGATCGGTCGCGGGCCGCGGACCGACACGCGCGAGGGCACGCGCCGACGCTTCGCCGCGATGGCGAGCCTGCTCGCCGACGATTCGCCGCACGTGTGGGACGGCGTGCGGCGCCAGTTCGAGATCTCCGGGAAGTCCGCGCTGCCGACGCTGAAACGTGCAGCGCGCAGTCGACGCGCCCTCGTGCGCAGTCGCGCACGCACGATCCTGATCCAGTTCCAGAAGCAGCAGGCGATCCGGCGGCTCGTGCGCTACGTGGCGCAACCGGAGTTCGACTTGGAGCGCGGGCTGTTCTTGCTCGGCCGCTATCACACCCCGGACCTCGATCCGCGGCCGTACCAACGTGCGCTCGATGCGATGGCGAATGAAGTCGCGCGACGTGCGCGGCGTCGCACGGACCCGCTGCAGCGCACGCAGGTTCTCGTCGAGTACCTCGGACAGGAGCTCGACTACGGCGGCAGCCTGTCGGAGTTCCATCACCCCGACAACATTCACCTGCACTGCGCGATCAAGCGCCGCGCCGGCATGCCGCTCACGCTCTGCGCGGTGTACATGTTCGTCGCAAGGCGCGCGGGACTGCGCGTGGCGGCGATCGCGCTCCCCGGCCACGTCATGCTGCGACTCTACGGCGATCAAAAGACGCTGATCGTCGATCCGTACCACCGCGGACAGACGCGCAGCGAACGCGACTGCAAGAAGTACCTCGATCAGAACGGTCTCATTTTCCAAGGCGATTGGCTCGCCGACGCCCCGGACCGTGCGCTCTTCAAGCGCCAACTGATGAACCTGGTGCGCAGTTCGAAATTGCGAGGGTTGAAACGCGAGGCACGGGAGCTCAGTCAAGTGATGCGGGTCATCGATCGCGGCCGTCAGGCGCGCTGAGCTCGGCACCCTCGATCGACACGCGATGGAATCCATGCCCCGAGATGCCGCGGACGACGAGAGCTGTACGATCGCGCCGCTCTTCCCGCTGACGAACGTTTTCCTCTTCCCCGGTTGCGTGATGCCGCTGCACGTCTTCGAGCCGCGCTACCGGCAGATGATCGAGGATCTGCTCGACGGACCGGGCCGGCTCGTGATGGGCACGCAGCTCGAGGCGGGAGCGCCGGGTTTGGACGGCTCGTGTCCGGGCATGCCGCCCGTGTTCCACACCGCCGGGCTGGGCGAGATCGCGCGACACGAGCGCATGAAGGACGGGCGCTTCCTCATCTATCTCATCGGCTTGAAGCGCGTGCGCATCCGCGAGAAGCCGAGCGATCGCCTGTACCGCAAGGTGCAGACAGAGCCCGTGCACGAGACCGCGCTGCCCGAGGAGCTCGAGCCGAAGTTCCGTCGCTGCTTGCAGCAAGCGATCCTCGAACGTTGCCCCGAGCTGATGAACCTGCCCACGACCGCGCCGATCTCGTTCCTCGCGGATCTGCTCCTGCAACGGATGCAGCTACCACAGTCGACGATGCAGCGACTCTACGCGGAGACGGATGTGCGCGTGCGTGCCGAGGGCGCGCTCGAAGAGCACATGCTTCGACCCGCGCCCCCCGCGTCGGGCTTCAAGTCGTCGCACGGATGATGGCGGAACGCCGCGCGTTGTCGCGCACGACTCGGACGCACGCTGTCGCGCCCGAAAGTTCGGTTTCAGGTACTTTCGCCGAACTTTCGCGCGGCACATCCCCATCGAAGGGACGCCCCGCAGGTCTGGCGTCGACGCTCCGCGCAGTGGCAGTACAATTCGAGCTCACTCTTTCGCGTCGGTGATTGGAAAGCCCCCCCCCCTGTCCGAAATACGGTGTCAGACACTTTTCTTCGCGCCTCCCGCGAAGCCGCTGCTTTCTGCAACGACGCGGCTGGAGGCGCGAAGAAAAGTGTCTGACACCGTATTTCGGACACCGTATTTCGACCGGATTTCGACACCGGACTTGCGCGACGCCCAACTGCGAACACCGTGCTTGCGTGACAAGACGCCGTGGTGACGCGGACGACGACACCAACCTCGAAATCATTCCGTCGCGCTGCCCCTCAGAGATACCCCCCCCCATGAAATGGCTTTGCATTCCGCTGTTGCTCCCGCTCATCGCTGCGCAGCAGCCGACCAACTCGCCCAAACACCTCTGCGAAGTGGCGATCAAAAGTCCAGGCGAGCTCGCACGACTCTTCGAGACCGCCAGTGATCCCGACGATCACGCCAGCAGCGGCCGTCGAGCGCGGATCTACGCCGACTCGGCCGAGGTCGCGCGGCTCACCGCGCTCGGCTTCGAAGTGACGGTCGTGCAGCGCAATCTTTCGACGTTCTACGCTCGCCGCGCGGCCGCCGCGCCGAACCTCGCGCTCGGCGCGGGGTCGATGGGCGGCTTCCGCACGCTGGCCGAGATCGTCAGCGAGCTCGACCGCCTGACGTCGACGTACCCATCGATCGTGTCGCCGAAGTACTCGATCGGAACGTCGGTCCAAGGACGACCGATCTACGCGATCCGAATCTCGGACAACCCGAGCAGCGACGATCCGCTCGAGCCCGTCGCGTGGTTCGACGCGCTGCACCACGCGCGCAAGCCGATGAGCGGCGAGGCGATGCTGCGTTTCGCGGATCACCTGTGCACGAACTACCTCGTCGACGCCGACGTGAAGCGCATGGTCGACACGCGCAACATCGTGATCGTGCCGTGCGTGAATCCCGACGGCTACGAGTACAACCGTCAGACCGATCCGGGCGGCGGCGGACTGTGGCGCAAGAACCGGCGCGGCAACGGCGACAGCACGTTCGGGGTCGATCTCAACCGCAACTACGGCTGGGAATGGGGTGGGCAGTGGAGTGGCTCGAGCGGTGTCACGAACGACGAGACGTACCGCGGTCCGTCGGGATTCTCCGAGCCGGAGTCGCGCGCCGTGCGCGACGCGCAGCTCGCGCACCCGCCGGGAATGGCGCTGTCGGCGCACACGTACAGCGATCTCATGCTGTACCCGTGGGGTTACGACAAGGTCGTCACCACCGACGACGCGAAGTTTCGCTACTACGGCGAACAGATGACCGCGGCGAACGCCTGGCCGTTCGGAACCTCGTGGCAGATCCTCTACCTCGCGAACGGCGTCAGCTCCGATTGGACCTACGGCGCGCTCGGCACGTTCGCGTTCAGTCCCGAGATCGGATCGGGGAACGACGGCTTCTGGCCGGTGCCCGCGCGCATCCAGCCGCTCTTCGAGTCGGTGCTCCCGGCGCTCACGCAGGTTGCGCAATGGAGCGGCGGCTGGATCGAGCCGACGGGCGAGATGTGGAAGCAGGTGCAGGGCGACGGCGACCAAGCTCAAGAGCCGGGTGAGGTGTGGGATCTCGAATTCGCGTTCGCGAATCCCGGCGTGGCGGCGGCGCGCGGGATCGTGCGGCTCACGTCGAGTCACCCCGAGGTGCAAGTGATCCACGGCGTCGCGCCGTTCCGTGTTCCGGAGCACACGTTCAACGCGCCGCTGATCGCGCTGCCCGCTCCGCCACATGCACCCGCAAACTACCAGGCGATCCCTTTGCGCCTCGCGTTCCCCTCGAACGCCGCGAACGGCGTGTACGACGTCGGTGCGTCGTTTGCCTACGACGGTGCTGCGACACCGGACGTCGTGACGGTCAAGCTCGGCACGCTGCGCGTGCTCTCGCACGACGACATGGAGATCGCCGCGTTCGGCTGGCAAGCAGCCGACGCGACGAACTACTCCTGGCAGCGCGCCGTCCCGCAATCGACGACGTCCGGAAGCGAGACCGCACAGCCCGGCAACGACAACCCTGCGGGTAGCGGAACGATGTGTTGGGTCACCGGCGCCGCGGCGGGTTCCGCCGCTGGGACGAACGACGTCGACGGCACGACGGTGCTGACGTCACCGGTGTTCCGCGCGTCGGGGTTCTCGCACCTCGAGCTCGAATACGCGCGCTGGTTCGCCAACCTGCTGGGCAGCGCGCAGGACGATCACTTCGTCGCGGAAGTCTCGAACAACGGCGGAGGAAGTTGGGTGATGCTCGAGTCGAGCCCGAACGCGAACGCGTGGCAGACGACGGGCTTCTCGCTCGAGGATTTCGTGACGCTCACCGACGCGATGCGGCTGCGCGTGACCATCGCCGACGTGCCGAACAACGACCTGACCGAAGCGGCGCTCGACGACGTCGTGCTGCGCACGTTGAGCCATCTGCCGACACTCGGCGCGTGGGGACCTGCGACCGCGGGTTCGAGCGCGCGCCTCTTCGTCGACGGTCCGCCCTCCGTCTCGTTCACGATTCGTCGCTCGACGCAATCGAACGCGGGCGTGACCGTGAGCGGAGCCGCGGGCCTCTCGTACTTGGACGGGAGCGTGCAGGACGTCGCCAGCGGAACGACCGACGCGAACGGCCGCGCGCGCATCACGTGGACGGTGGCGGCGGGTTCCCCGCTCTACTTGCAGGCCGTGTACGACGAAGGCGGCCCGCAAGCCGCCTTCTCGAATCTCCTGACTCTGCAGTGACGCGAATTCATTCGGCAGCGCCGTAGCGGCGTTGCCGTGATGTTCTTCATCCACCGGGCAGGCCGAAGTGGCCTTTCCAATTGGCGAGGTGCGTCGCGAGATTCTTCTCGAGCAGTGATCCCGACGGCGCACCGCGTCGCGCCGCGTCGAGGTGCTGGCGATAGCGCGCATGTGCCGCCTCGTCGCCCCGACCTCGAATCATCACCGGGTGAGCTGCGAGCGCGGCGGCAAACTCGATCGTGCCGATCTGATCGTTCTTCTCGGCCCGCGCGCGCTCGAGCGCCGTCTTGAAGTAGCCGTACCCGTCGATCTTGTCGGCGACGCCGGCGCGGTGGTCGAGATCGACGCCGGCTTGACGAAAGCACGCGACGAGGAACGCGACGTCGAACCACGCCGTCGACTCCTTCGAGCCGATTGCGGTCTGGTCGAGGAGCGCGAGCGAGCGTTCGCCGACGAGCTCCCACGCGAGCCGCGCGTCCTTCCCGACGTACATCGTCGCGCGTCGCAGCGTCTCCATCCTCACGACGAGGTCGGTCTCCGTCTCGAGCGCCGCGGCGACGTCGTCCACGAGGCGCGCGCGATCGTAGCCCGCCTTCGTGGCCTGCCCGCGTTCCCACGGCAGGCTGCGCGCACCGCCGATCTCGAACTCGTGACAGATCAGCGGCGCTCCGAGGATCACAGGCGCGGGTGTTGGACGCGAGAGGATCGGAACTGCGTGAATTGCGTGCGCGGAGGCGAGAAAACTCGGCGCGGCGAGCGCGACGAGCACTAGGGCGAGACTCCAGATCTTCATGGTTTGGTTCCTTTCGGTCGACGAAGGATCCGACGGCGGCGCGAGGCACGGTGTTAGCAACCTTCGTGCGTCCGTAGAATCCGCAGATCGCCGACGGACGACAGCCCAACGGGCCGACCGGGAGATGGACGCGATGTCGAAGGTCGAGGGAATGCTGACGCTGGACGAGCTCGCGACGCGCGTGGCCGCGGGCGAGATCGAGACCGTGCTCGTCGCGTTCACGGATCACTACGGTCGGATGATGGGCAAGCGCTACGACGCGGAGTTCTTCCTCGAGGAAGCCGCGCGGCACGGCAGCCATGCGTGCGACTACTTGCTCACCGTCGACATGGAGATGAACCCGGTCGCGGGGTATCGCTTCGCGAATTGGGAGCGCGGGTACGGCGACTTCCAACTGCAGCCGGACCTCTCGACCTTGCGCGTCGCGAGCTGGCTCGATCGAACGGCGGTCGCGCTCTGCGATGTGATGGACACGAAGAGCAAGGCCGCGGTGTCGGTCGCGCCGCGCACGATCTTGAAAGCACAAGTCGAGCGCACCACGCAACTCGGCTTCGCGCCGATGGCGTCGTCCGAGCTCGAATACTTCCTCTTCCAGGATTCGTATCGCGAGGCTGCGACGAGGGGCTACCGCGGACTCGAACCCGTCGGCTGGTACCTCGAGGACTATCACGCGCTGCAAGGCGCGCGCTCCGAGTTCTTCCATGCCGAAGTGCGCCGCCACTTGAAGCGTTCCGGCGTGCCGGTCGAGAACTCGAAGGGCGAATGGGGTCTCGGCCAGCACGAGCTCAACGTGCGCTACGCCGACTCGCTCGCGATGGCCGACAGGCACGCGGTGTACAAGCAGTGCCTGAAGGAAACCGCGGACAAGATGGGCGTGAGCGTCACGTTCATGGCGAAGTTCGCGGCCGATCAAGCCGGCTCGAGCTGCCACATCCACCTGAGCTTGTGGAAGAACGGAAAGAGCGCGTTTCCCGGCAAGAAGAAGCTCGGCCCGGTCGCGTGCTCCGACGTCTTCCGCTGGTTCCTCGGTGGTTGGATCGCGCACGCGCCCGAGGTGATGTGCTTCTACGCGCCGACGGTGAACTCGTACAAGCGCTATCAGTCAGGCTCGTGGGCGCCGACGCGACTGGCGTGGAGCTACGACAATCGCACCGGCGGATTCCGCGTCGTCGGCGACGGACAGAGCCTGCGCATCGAGTGCCGCATCCCGGGCGCCGACTGCAACGGATACCTCGCGCACGCCGCGGCGCTCGCGTCGGGACTCGACGGCATCGAGAACGAGATCGAGCCGCCGCCGATCTTCGAAGGCGACATCTACGCGGCCGAAGCGTTGCCGCGCGTTCCGCGTTCGCTTGCCGAAGCAACCGAGCGCTTCGCGTCGAGCGCGTTCACGAAGCGCGCGTTCGGAGCGGACGTCGTCGAGCACTACGCGCACTTCTACCGCAACGAACAAGAAGCGTTCGACAAGTCCGTCACCGACTGGGAACGGCAGCGCTACTTCGAACGCATCTAACTGCGCGCGCGACTCCATGAGGCCCAGCGGTTCGATCTCCTCCAGACGCAGCAGTCGCCGCGGTGGAAGAGCGCTGCGAGTCACGTGCGCTGGGCGGTCGTGGCCTCGCCCGCGGTGAGTCGGGTCGTCATGGACGAGATCGAGAGGCTGCCGCGCCGGCTCGGCAAATACGAAGCGGCGGGCCCCGCTTCTGGGGACCCGCCGTAACTCAGCGCGGCTCGCGTTTGCGACCGCTCTCGACTACTCCTCTTCCAGAGCCGGGATGCCGAGGAAGGGCTCGAGCGGGTCGAGGCCGCCGAACGCGCGTCCGAAGCGCCCGATGGCCGGGATCGCGAGGATGTCGTCGCAGGCGACGCCGCCTTCGACGCAGCTGAGCAGGACGTTGTCGCCCAGGTGTCCGTTGGGCACGAACAACTCTGGGTGGTCGAAAACGCCGCTCTCGTTGCGCACACGCGGATCGGTCAGGGCGACCAGGAACTCGATCAAGGGATCTTCGTCGTCGTCACCGATCGCAATGAAGGCCATGTTGCGGTCGATGTCGGCCAGGTTCACGTCGCCGAAGTCGCCACGGCGGTCGTAGAACTCGACCACCTGCTCGAGCGTCGCCTGTCCACCGTTGTGGAAGTAGGGACCGGTGAGCTCGGCGTTGCGCAGACCGGGGATCTTGAAGGCCCCATCGACTTGCACGCGCGAGGCATTCGGGCAGTCCGGCTCGTCCAGGCCGCCGCAGTCGGGGACCTCGGGCGCGAAAGGCAGCCCGAGCAGGGCCTGGCGGATGAACGCCAGCGGTTGGCCGAGCTCCATGGAGCCGCGGCCGAGATCCTCGCTCGTCGGACGCACGCCGATGTTCGAGAAGCCATTGTCGAGGAACGCCGTATCCGCACCGACCTCCATCAGGCCATCGACCAGTTCCGGGGTTTCCTCGACCTCGATCAGCTCGAGCTCGTCGTCCTCCTGCAGGCTCGAGAACGCGGCGTCCGTGAACTCGGCGCCGCCGTGGCAGGAGACGCAGTTGCCGATGCCGATCGCCTCGGTGAACACGGCCCCGGTGGAACTCGGCCGGCGGATGAAGGTCAGCAGGCCGCGCAGTTGCTCGTCTTCGAGCGCGTTGTCGTGGCCTTCCATGAAACGGTCGAAGGGTGTGCGATCGGACACCAGCGTGGACTCGTACATCTGGATCGCGAGGCCGAAGAACAGGCTGAAGTTCGCCTCCATCTGGGTGAAGCCGTCGACGGTCTGGCTCGAGCTCCAGTATTGCGGTCGGAACGCGATCTTGATCAGGTCTTCGTAGCTGATCGACAGGCCGCGCAGGCCCGCGGCCTGGCCGTTCGCAATGTGCGCGCGCGAGAGGTAGCCGAGGGCGCTGTCCATCGGGTGCACGCGTTGCAGCTTGAGGGGTCGGAGTTGGAGCAGCTTGCGGCCGACCTCGGGGAACGAGCGGTCGAAGAACGACATCTCCAAGTTCGAAAGCGGCGGGCCGACCGCTTGCGACGCGAGGCTCGAGTTCGGCAGGCTCACAGACTTCGCCACCAGGTTGTCGCCCACCCGCACGTAGACCTGGGCCGCGGCGTCGAGCGGGCCGAGCGGCGAGACGCCGTTGAACTCGTTGTGGGCCCGTCCGTCCCAGAAGTTCGCGAAGTTGAACACCGCGTTGATCATCGTCGGCGTGTTGCGCGGCTCGACGCGGCGCGTGTTGACGCCCGCGACATTGAAGACCGAGTCGACGATCGGTGTTCCGAGGTCTTTCGCAGTGCCGGAAAGGCCAACGAAGTTGGCGCCCGAAACGCCCTGCGAGGACACGACATCGTCAGAGTCGAAGGTCACGACGCGCTCGTCGAAGTCTTCCTCCTCGGGGTCCAAGAGTTGGTGGAACGGGAAATCGTCCGCGCTCAGTTCGTAGTTCGGACCGCCGGCGGCGCCTGAAGCTGTCGGATCGAACACGTCTTGCAGCAACGGGTTCACGTTCTTCAGGCCCGGACTGAGCTGGTTCTTCGCGCGCGGGTCTGCACCGGCGCTGAAGTGGCACGTGGCGCAGGCTTGGCCGTCGCTTCCCACCTGCATGTCCCAAAAGAACGCCTTGCCCAGCGCGATCACCGCGCGCTTCGCCAGTGGGCCCTGCCGCAGGAAGGAGTAGAGGTTCTCCGGCTCGGGGATCGTGACATTGCGGAGCGACTGCAGGCCGGCCGCTTCGGCCGCCTCGCGCACGTCGTCGGCGTCGAGTTCCTCTTCTCCCGCAGGCGGGAACTGCGCAGCGGAAACTGGAAGAGCAAATCCCAGGGCTCCGATGAGCACGAAACCCTGGCATGCCAGGGAACTCCAGAGATACCGAATCATGGTGCAACTCCTGTTGATGACTTCGCCGCCGCGGGCGCAACTGCGATGGCAAACGGCCTCGCAGCGGCTCTAGGGTATAGGAAGACCCTAATTTCCTGTTGAGAAAGTCCGGGGTTACCCGCTCGCCGCTGCGCCGGAGACCCGGGCCGCGTGCGAATGTCCCGCCCGCGAACGGCCAGACTCCGCTGCCGATCAGCAAGGCCACGCCGGCGCGCGTTCGGGCGCGGTGGTTTTCGCGCAGCGCTTCGGGGGCGCGCTTAACTTAAATCTCCATTTCCACGCGCTCGTGGTCGACGGCGTGTACGCCCGTGCGAGCACGTTTTCGCGACCTGTCTTTCACGCCGCGCCGCCGCTGGCGGACGCCGATGTCGAGCAACTGACACGCACGCTGCACCGGCGCGTGACGCGTTACCTGCAGCGCAAAGGTCACCTGGCGCGCGAACACGAGGTCGACCACGACTCCACGCCCGAGCCCGACCTGCTGCGTTGATGAGCGCCGCCTCGGTCCAAGGCCGCGCCGCGCTCGCCGCCGAGAGTGCCCCACCCGTTGCACGCATCGGTCGGCGGCGCGAGGTCCGTCCGCTGTTCGTGCCCGGCGCACTGTGCTGCGACTACGACGGCTTCTCACTGCACGCCAAGGTCGTCGTGCCCGACGGCCAACGCGAGCGTCTCGAGCATCTGTGCCGCTACGTCGCGCGCCCTGCCATCGCTCGTGAGCGGCTCGCGCTCGCGCCCGACGGCCGCGTCGTCTACGGCCTGCGCCGACACTGGCGCGACGGCACGTCCGCGATCAGCTTCGACCCGCTCACGTTCATTGAGCGGCTCGCGGCCTTGGTGCCACGCCCGCACGGTCACCTCGTCACCTACCACGGCGTGCTCGCGCCCGCGGCCCAGTGGCGTGACCTCAGCGTGCCCGCCGTTCCCAGCTCGCCCGAGGGGTCACCGAAGATCCGCTCCGCATCGCGGCGTTCGACTTGGGCAGAGCTTCTCAAGCGGGTGTTCTCCACCGACGTCTTGACTTGCCCCTGCTGCGGCGCCAAGCGCAAGTTGATCGCGCTGATCAACGACGGCGCGGTCGTGCGCAAGATCCTCGCGCACCTCGGCCTGCCCACTGAACCGCCACGACTCGCGCCTGCCCGAGCGCCGCCGCAAGTCGAGTTCGCCTTCGAAGGGTGATCTCACATCGCCTGCCGCCCCGCTGCCGCTGCATTCGAGCGCGCGGGCGCGGCGGCGCTTTGCCAGGCGAGGTGTAGCTCCCACAGAAAACCGCCTGACCACCGATCTCCAGACCCCGCGCTCCTCGACCAAGGGCGCCGGAACCCACGTCCACTCCCCGCCGACCACCACGCACACGCCGCGGCGCTCGCGTCGGGGCTCGACGGCATCGAGAACGAGATCGAGCCGCCGCCGATTTTCGAAGGCGACATCTACGCCGCCGAGTCGTTGCCGCGCGTTCCGCGATCGCTCGCGGAGTCAGCCGAGCGTTTCCGATCGAGCCCGTTCGCGAAGCGCGCGTTCGGCGCCGACGTGGTCGCGCACTACGCGCACTTCTACCGCAACGAACAAGAAGCGTTCGACAAGTCCGTGACGGACTGGGAACGGCAGCGCTACTTCGAGCGCATCTAGCTGCGCACGCGCCTGCACGAAGCTCAACGCTTCGAGTTCGTCCAGGCGTGGCCCCCCGGCGTCAGGGTAGTTGCCGCCTGGTTTGAGGGGCCGCGGGGCCACTACTTCCACTACAACTTCGTCCGCAAGCATCAGACGCTCAAGACGACACCCGCTGTCGCGGCTG
>JANOFY010000226.1:0-9992 GCA_031413895.1 Planctomycetota bacterium
AGTACGGTGTCAGTCACTTTTCTCCGCCCCCTGCCGCGCGGCGCGGCAGGGGGCGGAGAAAAGTGACTGACACCGTACTTCGGGGCGACGTACTTCGGGGCGACGCCGTACTTCCGGGCGACGTACTTCGGGGCGGGGCGAAGTGTCTGCCACCGTACTTCGTGCCCGGCCGCGCACTCCCACCCCGCACTCGACTTGGCACTTTCGGACGCCGCGACGTGCTCCTCCGGCAGACTCCCGGTGTGCTCGCAGCCTTGCTTCGGGTAGAAAAAAGGAGGAAGTCGACGCTCCAGTCCGCGGCCGTGATTCCTAGAATGCTGGCCTTAATTCCGTCCCTAGAAGGAGCTGCGTGAATGGCCCGATGGACTCACCTCGATAGCGAGACGCTTTACAACGTACAAAAGTGGGGTCTCGGCCTGTTCCAGATCAACGAACAAGGCAATGTCGAGGTCAAACCCGAAGGTCCCGACCGGCCGCACCGGCCCGGGATCGACATGTACGAGCTGCTCGGCCAGATCCTGCGCCGCGGCGTCTCGACGCCGATCCTGCTGCGCTTCGACGGCATCTTGCGCGCGCGCGTGCGCGCGATGAACGAGGCCTTCAATAACGCACGGCGCGAGTTCAACTACGAAGCTCCGTATCGCGGTGTCTTCCCGATCAAGGTCAATCAGGAGCGCCACGTCGTCGAAGCGCTCCTCTCCGAAGGCGCCAACTACAACATGGGCCTCGAGGTCGGGAGCAAGCCCGAGCTGATCGCGGTGATCGCGTTGCAAGCCGGCCGCGGCTCGCTGATGGTCTGCAACGGGTACAAGGACGAGGAATACATCGAGATGGCGCTCCTCGCGACGAAGCTCGGCATCACGCCGATCATCGTCGTCGAGAAGTTCTCCGAGCTCGAGACGGTCCTGCGCGTCAGCAAGCAGCTGCACATCAAGCCCGTGATCGGACTCCGGACCAAGCTCTCGCGCAGCGGCGCGGGCCGGTGGCAGGACTCGGGCGGCGACCGCTCGAAGTTTGGACTGACGACGCGCGAGATCGTGGGCATCGTCGAGACGCTCGACCGCGAGGGCATGCTCGATTGCCTGCAACTCCTGCACTTCCACCTCGGCTCGCAGATTCCCGAGATTCGCTCGCTGAAAAAGGCCCTGAAGGAGGCCACGCACACGTTCGTCTCGCTCCACAAGATGGGCGTGTGCATCAAGTGGTTCGACGTCGGCGGCGGTCTAGGAGTGGACTACGACGGCAGCTCGACGAACTTCGAATCGTCGATGAACTACTCGCTGCAGGAGTACGCGAACGACGTCGTGTACCACCTCCAGCAGGCGTGCGCCGAAGCCGAGATCGCGCAGCCGGGAATCATCACCGAATCCGGCCGCGCGCTGTCGGCACACCACGCCGTGCTGGTCACGGAAGTGCTCGGCACGAGTGATTTCACCTCGGTCGGCGTGCCGATCGCACCCGAGGAAGTGGAGCACGAGCTGGTGCACAACTTCGCGGCCGTCTGCGACAACGTCACCGCGAAGAACTACCAGGAGTCGTACCACGACGCGCTCCAACTGCGCGACGAGGCGATGGTGCTGTTCAACGTCGGTCAAATCGGAATGCGTGAGCGCGCGCGGGTCGAGGAGTTCTTCTGGCGCACGTGCGAACGGATCCTGCGCATCACGCGCACGCTCGACTACGTCCCCGACGACCTCTCGAACCTCGAGCGGGACATGGCCGACACGTACTTCCTGAACTTCTCGCTGTTCCAGTCGGTGCCGGACTCGTGGGCGATCCACCAACTCTTCCCGGTGCTGCCGCTGCACAGGCACACCGAAGCGCCGACGCGCCGCGCGATCCTCGCTGACATCACGTGCGACTCGGACGGCAAGGTCGACCGCTTCATCGACTTGCGCGACGTCAAGCGCACGCTCGAGCTGCACCCGCTCAAGAAGGACGAGCCCTACTACCTGGGCTTCTTCCTCGTCGGCGCGTACCAGGAGATCCTGGGCGACATGCACAACCTGTTCGGCGACACCAACGTCGTGCACGTCGACCAGGACGAATCCGGTCGGCCGCGTCTATCGCACGTCTTGCGCGGCGAGCGCGTCCAAGACGTCCTCGAGTACGTCGAGTACTTCGAGGCCGACCTGCTCGCGAACCTGCGCCGCTCGGTCGAGAAGTCGCTCGAGGACGGCCGGATCACCTTCGAGGAATCCGCTTTGATCTACCGCCGCTACGAATCAGGCCTGCATGGCTACACGTACCTCACGCGCGACCGCAACAACCGCGTCGAGCTGCCCCACACGCCGCCCGTGCCCTCGGTAATCGCCAAGAGCGAAGCATGAAGATCCGCTCCGGCTGCATCGTCGAGCTCGAGTACGAGCTGAAGGACGCCGAAGGGGCGATCGTCGAGGCGTCGAAGCACGGCGGCTCGCTCGTCTACCTGCACGGCTACGAGGAGATCCCGCCCGGCCTCGAGTCCGAGCTCGACGGCGTCGAGGAAGGCGCGGAGCTCGAGATCACCCTCGGTCCGGGCGCTGCCTACGGGGACTACAACCCCGACGGCATCGTTTCCGTCCCGCGCAGCGAGTTCCCCGAGGACGCCGAGATCGTCCCCGGCGATTGGATTTCGGTCGAGCTCTCCGAGGACGAGGACAGCGAGAAGAACGAGGAGATCGAGATGCGCGTCCTCGAGATCTCCCCCGACGCGATCGTCCTGGACGCCAATCACCCCCTGGCCGGCCAGCAGGTGACGTTCGACCTGCGCGTGGTGTCCGTACGCCAGGCGACGCAGGAAGAGATCCAGGTTCGGAAGCAGCCGAGCGAACCCGAGGAGTAGGCCCGGCCTGCCGGGCCTAGCCCGTTGAAGCGGTCATTCGGGCGCGAAAGACAGCCGCAAACTGGCCCACGAGATCGACGGCCGGGCCTAGCCCGTCGAAGAAGTCATTCGGGCTGCTCGTCCCGCGGCCGGTGGCCCTTGGAACTACGCAGACTGCGCGGTCGCGCTACCCCACAGAGCGCAGGGTGACTTGCCCCGCAGGGTGTCACAATTGTGCGTACCGGAGTGCGTGTGGCTGCCCCCCAGGATGAACGAGGAATGAGCTCCCCGCTGGCCGGGGAACACGCGGCGTTTCGAGTCATGGTCCGCGAGATCAAGACCGAACTCGACCGCCTGCAGTGCGATCCGGGCTCGCGGGAATGCCAAATCCTGTTGTTCGGACTCGTGCAATCCATGCGCGAGCGCCTGAAGCGCCACTTCGCGTGCGAAGAGGGCGAGTGGAACCAGCGCGCACCGACGTTCGACGCCTCGACGCGGCGCTGGGTCCACCTGCTGTCTGATCAACACCGCGAAATGGGAAAAGAGCTCGATCTCGTCCACACAGAGCTCGAGCAGTGCCTGGGATCCGGCCAGCCGGTGCCGCCGCCCTGCGACGAGCGCGTGCGCGCGTTGCTCAGGGATCTCGCGACCCACGAGCTGTCCGAGGACCGCGTGTTCCAGCGCTCGATCTTCGAAGAGCTCGACGGAGTCTGAGGCACCGCCCCCCCGCCCCCGCCGAGTGCTCGTTTCTACCGATTTCGCCGGCGCGCACACTGTGGGATCCTGACGCCCGAGGTGGCCGTCATGAAACCGAATGCGTCCGAACGGGGAAGCCTCGTCACTCCGCTCGCCGAGGATCACGCGGCGTTCCGAACCATGGTTCGCGACATCAAGTCCGAGCTCGACCGGCTGCAGTGCGATCCGCGCTCGCGGATTTCCGGTGCGATCCTTCTCGACCGATTGTGTCAGATGCGCGAACGCCTCAAGCACCATTACGAGGATGAGGAGCGCCTGTGGAATCGGCACAATAGCGCTCCGCTCGACTCGTCGACGATCCGTTGGATGGGCGTGGTCGCGGCGCAGCACCGCGAGTCGGAGCAACGACTCGAGTGGCTCGTCGATGCGCTCGAGCGCTGCCTCACCAGCGACGACGGAGTTCCGCCGTCGTGCGAGGCTTCGACGCGCGCGCTGCTGACGGACCTCGCGAACGACGAGATGTGCGAAGCGCGTCTCTTCCAGCGCGCGATCTTCGAGGACCTCGATTCTGTTTGAGCGTCACGAGAACTGCCGAGTCGTGTCGTAGGGTGGGCCGCCTCGTAGGCGGTTAGGGCTCGCGCAAGAATAAGTGGGTCATTTCGTCGAGCCATCGCCGTCGATGACAAGGCGCGCCGACGCAGGCAACCAGCATGGTTTCCGAGGAGGCGCAACGCAGCCAGCGGCGGCGAGGGCCGGCGAAATGACCCAGTTATTCTTGCGCGGGCCCTCAGCGGCCACCCGGCGGCCGGAAACGGGCGGCGCCCGCCGTGGATCCTTGCTGGATGGGGATCTCCCGGTAATCTCACTCGGCGCTTCCTCGCACCGCCGCCATGATCGCCGACACGAACCGGCGCGCCCTGCGCGCCGCACTGCCCTGGTTGTTCGTCGGTTTCTTACTGCTCACGTTCTCGATCGCGCTGTGGCTCGTGGACCAGGCACCGAGTGAGCACTGGGTCGCTGCGCTTCCGCTCGGCGGAGCCAACGCGGCCTGCGGGATGCTCGGCTCGGCGGCGTTCCTCGTCGGCATGCTGCTGCTCGCGCGCGCGCTCATCCGATCGCGACCCTCGCTCGCACTGATCACCGCGCTCGTCCTGTGGATCGGCGAGTTCGCGCTGCGCGTGGTGTCGAGCGTGTCGTCATCGGTCGATGCCGCGGGCATTTCTGTCGAACGCGAGGTGCCGCGTGCCGAGCTCGGTGCACGACTCGTGCTCGCGGCCGGCGCGATGATTGCGCTGTGCTCGGGCATGATCTGGATCTGGGGCAGCGGCTCACCGCGTGCCCCGCGCCCGATCTGGCGCGGCGCGCGACGGCTCTTCATCGCGCAGCTGTGCGCCTACAGCTCTCTGTACGTCGCCGCGCTCGTGCACGGGCGCGGTCTCTACGAAGTGTTCGAGGACGTGCGCTCGCGCGTGCCTCTCGGACTCGGTTGGCCGCTCGTGTGGCTCGTGTTCGCCTTGCCGTTCGCGGCGCTATTCCTGGCGCTCAAGCAGACCGTCGCGCACGCGGCGCGGCGTCAGAGCGTCGCCGAGATCCTCACGAGCTGAGCATGGAAAGCGTGCGCTCCAGGACCGACGCGGTGGCACCGCCCGCGCCGCACGCGATCGTGCGGATGCCGCCCGACGCGCGACCTGTGCTCATCGTCGTCGTCGACACCGAAGAGGAGTTCGACTGGACGAAGCCTTTCGATCGCCGCAACGTCGACGTCAGCTACATGCGCGAGATCGAACGACTGCAGCGCGTGTTCGACGATTTCGCGATCCGGCCGGTCTACGTCATCGATCATCCGATCGCGACGCACCCGGACAGCTACTTGCCCTTGTGCAAGATCCACGCCGAAGGACGCGCCGAGATCGGCGCGCACATGCACCCGTGGCTCTCGCCGCCGTTCGACGAGCAAGTCAACGCGCACCACTCGTACTCGGGGAACCTGCCGCACGCGCTCGAGCGCGCCAAGCTGGCCGGTCTCACGCGCGCGATCGAGGACAACATCGGCGCGCGGCCGGTCGTGTACAAGGCCGGCCGCTACGGCTTCGGATCCAACACCGCGTCGATCCTGGAGGAGCTCGGATTCGAGGTCGACCTGTCGCTGTGTCCGGCGTTCGATTTTTCCTCTGACGGCGGGCCGGACTACTCGAACTTCGGGCCCGAGCCGTCGTGGTTCGGCTCGCGTTCGCAGATGCTCGCGATCCCGACGACGGGCGCGTTCGTCGGGTTCGCTTCGCAGCGCGCCAACGGTCTGTACCGACTCGCGACGAAGTCGTTCTTCTCGCGGCTGCGCGCGCCGGCGTTCCTGGCTCGCAGCGGCGCGGTCGAACGCATGCTGCTCTCGCCCGAAGGATTCCGCCCCGACGACCACCGCCGCTTGACGTACGCGCTGCTCGAGCGCGGCGTGCGCACGTTCACGTTCAACATGCACAGCTCGTCGATCCAACCGGGATCCACGCCGTACGTCCGCAACGAGCGCGACCGCGCGCAGTTCCTCGCCTCCTGCCGGCAGTACTTCGAGTTCTTCTTGAACGAGCTGCACGGCGTCTCGCGCACGGCGCTCGAGCTGAAGCGGATTTTGCACGACGCGCGCGCGTGAAGATCCTCGGCATCTCCCCGCTGGACAAGGACGCGACCGCCGCGCTGGTCGAGGACGGACGCGTCTTGTTCGCCGCCGGCGAAGAGCGCTTCAACCGCGTCAAGCAGACGTCGGGCTTTCCGATGCGCGCCATTCGCGCGGCGCTCGAAGCGACGGGCACGGATCCGGACGAGATCGAGGTCGTCGCGTATCCGTTCCTGACGTGGGACAAGGAAACGGAGCTCATCCAGCGCTGCGTCGCGGACGAAGCCGAGTTCCAAGCGCGGTTTCACGAGCCGGATCTGCAACGCGCGCTCGCCGCCGCGGAGTCGCGCGTCCCGTCGCGCGCTCACGCGATCCACGGACTCAAATCGCCCAACGAGAAGATGGAGAAGGGCGCGCTGAAGGAGCTCTTCTACCGCGCCGCGGGCGGAACGTCGGGCATCGCGCGCGCGGTGGCTCGGCGCGCGTCGGAGGAATGGGCGCAGCGCGCGAGCGCCGATCACAAGCACTGGCAGGAAGAGCTCGACGCGGGCCTGCGCGAGCTCGGCTTGTCCGGGAAGCTGCGACGCGCGGAGCACCACTTGTCGCACGCCGCGAACGCGTACATCGCGAGCGGCTTCGAGCGCGCGCTCGTCGTGACGATCGACGGCTACGGAACCGGACTCGCGGGTTCGATCAGCTTGGGCGACAAAGGCAAGCTCTCGCGCCTCCATAATCTTCGCTTCCCCCACTCACTCGGCACCTTCTATGAAATGGTGACGAGCTCGCTCGGGTTCCAGCCGGACAGACACGCGGGCAAGATCGTCGGACTCGCGGCCTACGGCGATCCGAGCGTCTTGTCCGACGTGCTCCTCGGACGCATCGAGCAGACGCCGGGCGACTTCAAGATCCTCGAGAACCTCAACGTCCACTTCTCGCGCCACCTCTCGACGCGCTTTCCAAAAGTGGAGTTGGCGGCGGCGTGGCAGCACGTCCTCGAAGTGGTCGCCACGAACTTGGTGCGCCATTGGGTGGAGACGACGGGCTGCGCGAACGTCGTGCTCTCCGGCGGCGTCACCGCGAACGTGAAGATGAATCAGCGTTTGCATGCGCTCGAATCGGTCGAGCGCACGTTCGTCTATCCGAACATGGGCGACGGCGGATGTGGGACGGGGCTCGCGATGCTGTGGTCGGCGGGTGCATCACGAGCAGTGGCAGACGGAGCCGTGCTCCCCACGATCGACCACGTGTACCTCGGCCCGAGCTACTCGAAGTCGGAGATCCGCGCCGAGCTCGAGCGCGCCGGGCTCACGTTCGACGAGCCCACGAACTTCGCGCGCGAAGCCGCTGCGCGCATCCACGCCGGCGAGGTGATCGGTCGCTTCGACGGCCGCATGGAGTACGGACCGCGCGCGCTCGGCAACCGAACGATCCTCTACCACGCGCGCGAGCCGGACGTGAACCAGTGGCTGAACAAGCGGCTCGGTCGCACGGAGTTCATGCCGTTCGCGCCGGTGACGTTGTGGGAAGCGCGCGAGCGCTGCTACGTCGGACTCGAAGGCGCGGAGCACACCGCCGAGTTCATGACGATGACGTTCGACTGCACGGAGTGGATGAAGAAGAACTGCCCCGCCGCCGTGCACGTCGACGGAACCGCGCGTCCACAGCTCATCCGTCGCGAGGTGAACCCGGGCTACTACGACATCGTGAAGGAGTACGAGAAGCTCAGTGGGCTGCCGTGTCTCATCAACACGAGCTTCAACATGCACGAGGAGCCGATCGTGTGCAGCCCGGCCGACGCGGTGCGCGCGTTCCTGCAAGGCCATCTCGACGGCCTCGCGATCGGACCGTACTTCGCACCGCACCCGTCGAAGACGGACGCGGCGCGTGAAACGGCGGTGCAGACCCCCGTCCACCATTGACGCTCACTGGTCAGCGTCCGCGACGAAACCGCATTCCACACCCGCCGCGAGTTAGCTCGTCGGGTGGCCGGCGATCGCGGCTCGTTCCGTCCGGGCTTCATGCTTTCCTCCCGCGCTTCTTCCTTGCGGGCCGCTTCGCATCCGAGAGCTCGGCCTCGATCTCCGCGATCGTCGGCAGGCTGCCCGCGAGCGCCTTGGGAAGCTTCTCGACCAGCTCGGTCTCCCACTCGGCGACGCCGACGGGGCGCTTCAAGTGTCGCAGCGCGTACTCGACCACGAGCTTGCTCTTGCTGCGGCACAGGAGCAGGCCGATGGTCGGCTGATCGTCCGCATGTCGCAGCAAGTCGTCGACCGCGGAGAGGTAGAGGTTCAATTGCCCGACGAAACCTGGATCGAAGGGGACGGCCTTCAGCTCCACGACGACGTGGCAGCGCAGCTTCAGGTGGTAGAAAAGCAGATCGATGTAGAAGTCCTGGTCATCGACCTCGAGGTGGACCTGCCGTCCGACGAAGGCGAAGCCGCTGCCGAGCTCGAGCAGGAAGTGCTGGATGTGATCGACGAGCGCCTGTTCGACCTCGCGCTCGCGGCGTGAATCGGCGGTGCCGAGGAAGTCGAACAGGTACGGATCCTTGAAGACCTGTTGGGCGAGGTCGGAGTCGCCCGGTGGGAGCGTCGCTTTGAAGTTGGTCACCGCCGTGCCTTGGCGTGCGTGAGCGCGGCTTTCGATCTGCATCTCGAGGATGCGGCGGGACCAGCCTTCACGCACGATGGCTTGGACGTACCAATGGCGCGTGTCCGAATCAGGAACTCGATCCAGCAGCACGCAGTTGTGGAACCACGGAATTTGTGCAGCAGCCCGCTGCACAATTGCCCGCTCTGGCCAGGCAGCCGCGAACGCCCGCATGTACTTGAGATTGCGGGGTGAGAACCCCTGCATCTCCGGGAAGGCCTCGCGCAGGTCCGCCGAGAGACGATCGACCACCTTCGCGCCCCAACCTGCTTGCTTCTGCCGATCGAGGATCATCCGGCCGACATCCCAGTAGAGCAGGACCATCGCGGCGTTGGCCGAGAGGACAATGCGCAGGCGTTCTTCCGCGATGCGCGTCTTGATCGCGGTGAGCGCCGCCGCGTAGTCCGCGGGCAGTCCCGCTCGCGGCGGCGCAACGGGGAAGTTCGCCTCGGCGCGAGCACGACCACGCGTGAGCCGCTTGTCGGGATCGGAATGATTACCCACCATCCCCCAGCTCCGTCGGGTTGGCAGCAATCGCGGCATCGAGACTCGCGCCTTCGGCCTGCCGTTCGCGCAGCGTCGCCGTGAGTCGCGCCGACGAAGGCAACGTCTCGCGCGACCGCTGAGCCACCGCGCGGGTAGGCGGAGACCATGCAGTGGTCGCCTCGTGCGGCGAGTCATTCGACCTCATGCCACTCAGAGAGATCGCCGCGCTCCGCAAATGGTTTCAATCTTTCACGGCGGCGGTGCGAAGCCGTTCCCATGGCGGAGATCCAATCACCGCAGAGATCGCACAGCGCATCCACCGCGGCGAGGCGATCGGCCGCTTCGACGACCGCATGGAGTACGGACCGCGCGCCGCTCGGCAACCGCACGATCCTCTACCACGCGCGCGAGCCGGAGGTGAACCAGTGGCTGAACAAGCGGCTCGGTCGCACGGAGTTCATGCCGTTCGCGCCGGTGACGTTGTGGGAAGCGCGCGAGCGTTGCTACGTCGGACTCGAAGGCGCGGAGCACACCGCCGAGTTCATGACGATGACGTTCGACAGCACGGAGTGGATGAAGAAGAACTGCCCCGCCGCCGTGCACGTCGACGGAACCGCGCGTCCACAGCTCATCCGGCGCGAGGTGAATCCGGGCTACTACGACATCGTGAAGGAGTACGAGAAGCTCAGTGGGCTGCCGTGTCTCATCAACACGAGCTTCAACATGCACGAGGAGCCGATCGTGTGCAGC
>JANOFY010000227.1:0-4628 GCA_031413895.1 Planctomycetota bacterium
CTCGCGAGCACCGCGTCGGGTGCGCGCGCAAGGGCGGCCACCTTGCGGGCGCCGTCGGGTGCGTTCCCGAGCTCGACCAGAACCGACTTGCCACCGCGCTCGGCCGCCGTGACTTGCGCCACGGCTCGGGCCAGAGTCGCGGCTCCTTCTCGACGCGTCGCCGAAGCGAAGTAGACGACGCTCGAGCGCGCTCCGCTCAACGCGGCGAGCGTGGACTGGATGCTGCGCGCCGCGTTGACGACGTCGACCGGCATCTTCCGGCTGAACGACCACCACGGCCGGCGTCGGACCGAGGCGAGCACCGCGATGCCGAGCTCTTCCTCGACGTCTTCGACCGTCGCGACGCGTCCGTAGAGATAGCCCTTGAGCAGCGCCGCCGAGATGGCGCCCGGGACGCCGAAGACGATCCCGAGGATGGCGAGCATCAGACGGTTCGGGAAGTACGGCTTCGCGGGAACTGCGGCGCGCTCGAGCACGCGTACGCTGAGCATCTGGCTCGCGTCCATCGCCTTGTTGACGCGCTCTTCTTCCGCCTTCGCGGAGTACGTGTCGAAGTTCGTCTGCAAGCGCTTCTCGTCTTCGACGAGGTCTTCGTACTTCGCGCGCTGCGGCTCGACGTCCTTGAGCTGATTGCTCAGGTCGAGCTCGTCGCGCGCCAGCGACGCCCGCAGGCGCGCGATCTGATCCGCAAGCGCTTGTCGCGCGATCGCGATCTGACTCGTCAGCGTTTCGATCTGCGTGGAGCCTTCAGAGAACAGGAACCGATCTTTCGCCAGCGCGAGCTTGAGATCCAGTAGCCGCTCGCGGCTCGCCGAGAGCTCGCGGTTCTCGAGGAGCGACGTATCGGACAACAGCTCCTCCTCGCCCTCGGACACGCCTTCGAGCGTGCGGCGCGTCTGCTGCGTCGTCACGAGCTGCTGCAGGAGCAGCGAGCGCTTGAGCGACAGGTCACCGCCATCGTTGTCGACGCGGAACTGCGTGAGTTCCTTTCGCACGGCCTCGAGCCGCACGCGGATGTCTTCCGCCTCGCGCTGGAAGAACTCGAGCGAGTCGGGATTGCGGTGCGTCTCCCCGTGGCGCCGCAGGTACGCGTCGAGGAGGAAGTTGATCGTGCGCGCGGCGCCTTTGGGCGAGAACGTGAGGTACGAGATCTCGATCACGTTCGACACGGGCAGCGGCTCGATCGAGATGTTGTTCTGCAGCGCCAGGATCGACGTCTCGCGATCGTCGACGACGGGCAAGAGACCGATCGAGCGGCACCACTCCTGGAAGTTCTCGAGCACGAGGCGCGCGCCTGTCGCGGGCTCCTCGCCTTCGCCGGCGGCGATGCGGCGGTCGACGACCTCCTCGATCACGGGACGGCTGCTCAGAATCGCGACCTCCGAGTTCACGTCCTCCTGCGAGGTGGTGAGGTTGCCGGTCGGCGCTCGGCCCATCGGCAGATACACGAGCGGCGACTTCTCCGCGCCCGACTTGACGAGCACCAGCCCGCGCGCCTGGTACAGCGGCGGGAACAGATACGCGATCAGCATCAAGAAGCCGAAGAACACGACGAAGAACGCCAGCGCCGTGCCGGGCCACTCGAACAGCGTGCGCACGATGCGGCGCATGCCGTCCGATCTGCGTACTTCTCGCTTCAGCTCAGGCATGGGTTCGGCTACGGGTTCAGGCGGTACGTGAGCCCGATGTTGAACGGCAAGTTGCGGCGGATGTATTGATCGATCCACGTGTTCACGTCGCCGATGCCCGAGCGCATCACGAGCACCGCGTCGCGCGGCCTCATGAGCACGCCCGCCAGCGACTGGCCGTGCTCGAGCGCGTCGGCGAGGTTGTAGAGCTGCGCGACGGCGGGCTCGCCGTTCACGGGGTAGTTCATCAACACGATCTTGTCGAGCTCGGCGTACGGAGTCGGGCCGCCTGCGATCGCGAGCGCATCGAGCAGCGTCAGCTCGCCCTGCATCGCATACCGCCCGGGCTTCATGACCTCGCCCCACACGGTGAACACGTCGTCCGCCTGAGTCTTGAGCGCGACGTAGACCGAGAGCGTCGGCAGCGCGTCGTGCAGCCTCTCGTTGAGCAGGTTCTGCGTCTGCTCCGCCGTCAGGCCGGCGACCTGTACGCGTCCGATGCCGGGCAGCGAGACGGTGCCTTCCGCGCCGATCTTCACTTCGCGGAGCGCGCCGGTTGGATGGCGCAGCAAGAGCTCGAGAAAGCGTGCGACGCGCACGTCGCTCTCTTGGAGGAACACGGACACGACCGGATTCGGAACGACCGCCGCGAGCGCCTCGGCCAAGTGCGCGCGCAGCTCTTCGATCGTGCGTCCGGCCGCGGGGATCGTGCCGATGTGGTGGTAGCTGATCGTGCCGTCGGGGGCGACCGTCGTCGTGAGGGAGAGGTCGGGGTGGCTGTACACCTCGATCTCGAGCGCGTCGCCGACGCCCAACGGGTAGGCCTCGATCGCTGGAAAATTGCGGCTGTACTCGACCTCGATCGCGTCACCCGGAGCGAACTCGCTGCGCGACTCGAGCGCGCGCGCGAGCGGCGGTGAGTACGGCTCGTCGAGGCGCACCTTCGAATCGGAGGCGCACGCGGACACTGCGAGCAAGATGCCGCACGCGAATAGCGATCGACAGGTCATCACGGGGAACGGTCCGATCCGACGCCGCAGGGCGGTGAGGCCGGACGCAGGGAATTCCTTTCGACACGCGGCCGGCGCGAGTTGAGCTCCTTCCCTCGTGGACCCGAAACTGCGGTGGCCGGTCGCCGCAAGTCGGGCGGGAAGGATAGGGTTCGAGCACCCGCGGCGCTATCGTCCGGCGCAGGACCAAGGCCTTGGGATTTCTCCGCGACAGCATCTCGACATTCGTCGCACAGGCGTTGCAGGCGGTCGTCCAGGTCGTCGTCGCCACTGTGCTCGCGCGTGTGTTGCGCGCCGAGGGTCGGGGCGAATACGGATTACTCGTGCTGATTCCCAGTACTGCCGTCGTCGCTGCGGGGCTTGGGTTCGGGACGGCGGCGCTGCGTCAAGTCGCTAAGGACAGGCGCGTCGCTGCGGCCGTCGCTACGAATGCGCTGTGGGTCGCGCTCAGCGCGGGCGCGCTGACGAGCGCGATCCTGTGGAGCGTGCGCGCACCGCTCGCCAAGTTCATTGGCGCGCCCGAGGGGAGCATCGCGCTCGAGCTCGCGGTCCTCTCGATCCCCCTCCTCGTGATCGATCAGTATGTCGCGATGTTCTTGACGGGAATCGGCGCGATCCGCGCGTCGAACGCGCTCAAGCTGTTCCAGTCGGTCCTCGGACTCGCCCTCTTGCCGCTCTTTTTCCTGTGGAACGGAGCGAACGTCGCATCTGCGATGTGGGCCTGGGTGCTCTCGTTCCTGATCCAGGACTTGGTGGCCGTGTGGGTCGTGCTGCGCCGCACCGGGCCGATCGCGTCCGTCGATCGCAGGCTGATGCGCGATGCGTTCGCGTTCGGATTGCGCACGTTCCCGTCGAGCCTGGCGCTCTTCCTGCTTTTCCGCGCCGATCTCTTCCTCGTGCGCGCGAACTGCAGCCTGCGCGACGTGGGCGTCTACTCGCTCGCCACGTCGCTCGCGCTCCTCTTCCAGCTTTTCGGGCGGTCGATCGAGCGCGCATTCGCGCCACGCATCATGGCGAAGAGCGAAGCCGACGCCGCGCGGGTCACGCCGCGCGTGACCCGCACGTTCGTGCTCTTGATGGCCCCTCTGGCGCTCGTCGCCGTCGCGCTGGCGCAGATCTTCGTGCCGATCCTTTTCGGCCCCGAGTTCGACTCGGCCGCGACGCTGCTCGCGCTGTTCCTCCCCGGGCTCCTTGTCGGCAACGTCGGCATCCTGTGCAACAGCGACATCCTCAGCCGCGGACATCCCGGCACTGGCTCCATCGCGGCGATCGGCACGCTGATCGTCAACGTCGCGCTCAACCTCGTCTGGATCCCGCGCTACGGAACGATGGGAGCCGCGTGCTCATCGCTCGTGTGCTACGCGATGTTCGGCGTCTGGATGGCGATGGCGTACCGCCGATTGACGGGAGTCCCACTCGTCGAGCTCTTCTTCCCCACACGCGCGGACGTCAGCGCGTTGCTCGGCCTCGTCCGGCTCAAGACGCGCTGACGCGGCGGTAGATTTCTTCCGTCGCGCGGCGCGCGTGCTCGATCTCGAAACGTGCGCTGTGCACGCGACCCGCAGCGCCCATGCGCGCTCGACGCGCGGGATCCGCGAGCAACTCGCGCACGGCGCCCGCGAGCGCGCGCACGTCTGCGTCGGGAACGAGGATGCCGGTCTCGCCGTCGACGACGACGTCGCGAATCCCGCTGACGCGAAAACCCACGACCGCGAGCCCTGCTTGCTGCGCTTCGGCGGCGGCGAGCCCGAGTCCCTCGAACCGTGTCCCGGTGACGAACACGTCCGCGAGGTCGAGCAGTTCGGGGAGATCGTCCCGGTTTCCGAGCCAGCGGACGTGATCCGAAACCCGCAGTTCGCGCGCGCGTTCGGCGAGCGCGTCCGCGAGCGGACCGTCACCGGCGACCCACAGCCGCAGGCGCGGATGCTCGGCCACGAGGTGCGGCAGCGCCTCGAGCACGAGATCGTGCCCCTTGCTCTCGACGAGCCGC
>JANOFY010000228.1:0-19409 GCA_031413895.1 Planctomycetota bacterium
CGTCGTCGTGCCCGCGCTCCTCGCCGGCAATGCCGTGCTGCTCAAGCACAGCCCGCTGCCGCCGCTGTGCGGCGAGCACTTCGAACGCGCGTTCGAGTCGCTGAGCGTGCCCGCGCTCGTGACGAACCTCGTGCTCGAGAACGAGCGCGCGGAACGTCTCGTCGCCGACCCGCGTGTCGATCACGTGTGCTTCACGGGCTCGGTCGCGACGGGCCACAAAGTCGTGCGCGCCGCGGCCGACCGCTTCATCGACGTCGGCCTCGAACTCGGCGGAAAAGATGCGGCGTACGTGGCCGAGGATGCCGACCTCGAGTTCGCGGTCGCGAACATCGTCGACGGCGCGTGCTACAACGCCGGGCAATCGTGCTGCGCGGTCGAGCGCGCGTACGTGCACGCGCGCCACTACGACGAGTTCCTCCAGCGCGCGCAGTCGCTGATGTCCGAGTACAAGCTCGGCGACCCGCTCGACGAGGCGACGTCGATGGGGCCGCTCGCGCGAAAGCCGGCGCTCGACGTGCTCGCGCGGCAGGTGTCGGACGCGACACGCCGCGGCGCGCGCGTTCTCTTCGGCGGAACGCGGCTCGCGGGAACGCCCGGGTGGTACTTCGAGCCGACCTTGATCGCCGATTGTCCGAACGACGCGCTGGTGATGCAGGAGGAAAGCTTCGGCCCGATTCTCCCCGTTGCGCGCGTCGAGAGTGATGACGAAGCGCTCGAGCGAATGAACGACAGCCAGTTCGGTCTGACGGCGTCGGTGTGGACGCGCGATCGCGATCGAGCGGCGCGGATGGCGCGCGAGCTACAGGTCGGGACCGTCTACCAGAATCGATGCGACTCGCTCGACCCGTCGCTTGCGTGGACGGGAGTGAAGGACAGCGGCAAAGGCGTAACGCTGTCGCACTACGGCTTCCATGCGCTGACGCGCCGCAAGAGCCTGCACTTCCGGGCATAGCTCGCGGAACCGCGGTTCAATCGCCCGCGTGCGCACTCGGTCGTGCGCCATCTGCGTCACTCGGCGCATGGTGCCGAGGAGCGCGCGACGATTCCATGGGCGTCGGAGGTCAACGATCATGGAAAAGAATCGCACGAAGTCCGCAGACTTGATGCGGAAGGACGTTGTCACGCTCGCTCCCGACGACACGATCGAGCGCGCGCTGGAATTGTTCGAGGAACATCGCATCGGTGGAGCGCCCGTGGTCGACAGCCTCGACAACCTCGTGGGAGTGCTCACGTTGTCGGACATCACTCGCGCCGAGCGCCTGTCCGACGGCCGAATCGGTTTGCGCCGGCGAAGCTATGAGATGAGCGAGCCGGTGGGTGACGAGCTCGTCGATGAGCTCGACCCCGGTGAGATCTTCTTCGTGAAAGAGGACTACAGCGCGGAACTCCTGAAACCCGATCTCGTCGGCGATTGGATGTTGCAAGCGGTGATCTCGGTCACGCCGGATACGGCGCTCGAGGACGCCTGTCAGGTCATGCTCGAGGAGCACATCCACCGCGTGTTCGTCGCGGACCAGGGGAAGTTGCGCGGCGTCATCTCGAGCTTCGACGTCGTGCGGCACATCGCGCGCGCGGCGCCGGCGCGGCGGACGAGCCCGCGCAAAGTAGTCGTTCCGCCGAAAGCGGCGGCTGCCCCGAAGGCGAAGGCTGCCCCGCAGGCCGCGGCCGTGCCGAGAGCAACGGCCGCACCCAAAGCCGCGGCTGCACGACACACGAAAGCTGCGCGACACTCGACGACTCCCGGGCGGGGCCGTTGAGACTCGCTGGGCTCGACCCGGTACGCTCCACGCGTGGGTACGGGAACGAGAGCCTGAAGGCGCTCTTGCGCTCGAGCTCCTCCGACGCGGGGCGTCCGAGCCGGACGAGACCGAGCGCCTGGCCGTCGAGTTGAATTGGCCCGCCGCACGCGTGCGCGGCATCGTGTCCTTCCACGATGATCTGCGCTGTTTGCCAGATGCAGTGCGCGTGTGCGGCGGGACTTCTTGCGTGCTCGCGTGCGCGCGCGAGCCGGTCCAACCGTGCTCGCACGAGGGGACGAGTCGCACGTGAACAGGCTCGTCGGTGCGCACGTCGATCCGATCTCGAAGTGCCCGCAGTACAAGGTGACCGCCGTGCGGCTGCGGCCCGCCGCGCGCGACAACAGGTGAAGCCTCAGCCGGCAGTCGGAGCCGTCGATGTCGCGAGCCGGCGCGCGACCGCGGCGAGCGAGTCGGGGGTGAGCGATATCGAATCGATCCCGAGCGACGCCAGCCACTCGGCGTAACCGGCGTGGTCGCTCGGCGCTTGGCCGCAGATGCCGACACGGCGTCCCTTGCGGTGGAGCGCCTCGATGACCGACTCGATCGAGCGCTGGACGCTCGGATCGCGCTCGTCGAACAGGTGGGAGAGAATCTGCGAATCGCGATCGACACCTAAGGTGAGCTGCGTGAGATCGTTCGAGCCGATGGAGAACCCGTCGAAGAGCTCGGCGAACTCCGCCGCGAGGATCACGTTGCTCGGGATCTCGCACATCATCCAGACCTCGAGCCCGCGTTCGCCCCGGCAGAGCCCCGCCTTCTCCATCTCTGCGAGCACTCGGCGCGCTTCGGTGAGCGTGCGGCAGAAGGGGATCATCACCTGTAAGTTCTCGAGGCCCATGTGCTCGCGCACGCGCCGGATCGCGCGGCACTCCAGCGCGAACCCCGCACGGTAGCGCTCGTCGTAGTAACGCGAGGCTCCGCGGAACCCGATCATCGGGTTCGACTCCGCGGGCTCGAAGGCCTCGCCGCCGAGGAGCCGTGCGTACTCGTTCGTCTTGAAATCGGAGAAGCGCACGATCACCGGCCGCGGATGGAAGGCCGCCGCGATCACGCCGACCCCGCTCGCCATGCGTTCGACGAAGAACTGCTCCAGCGTGGGCCAGGCGCTGGCGCGCTTCTCGATCTGGGCGCGCGCCGCTGGGTCGCGCACGCGCTCGGGATGCGCGATCGCCATCGGATGGACGCCGATCCAATTCGACACGAGGAACTCGATGCGCAAGAGGCCGACGCCCGCGCACGGGAGCTGCGCCACGCGGAATGCGAGATCGGGCTCGGCCAGGTTCACCATGAGCGGAACCCGCGCGCGCGGCAGCTCGGCGGGATCGATCTCGATGCGGTCGAACTTGACGCGGCCGGCGTACACGCGCCCTTCGTCGCCCTCCGCGCAGGACACGGTCACGTCGAGACCGTCGCGCAGGTCCGAGGTCGCGGTGCCGCAGCCGACGACGCACGGCAAGCCCAGCTCGCGCGAGACGATGGCCGCGTGACAGGTGCGGCCGCCGCGGTCGGTGACCACGGCCGCGGCTCGCGCGAGGACCGGCTCCCAATCGGGATCGGTCATCTCCGCGACGAGCACGTCGCCGGCGCGGAAGTGCTCGAGGTCCTGCCGTGTGCGAACGACGCGCACCGGTCCGACGCCGATCCGGTTGCCGACGCTCTTGCCGTGCACGAGCACGTCGCTGCGCTCGCGCAGCTTGAAGAGCTCGATCCGCGGCCGCTCGACTTGCGAGTGCACGGTCTCGGGCCGCGCTTGGACGACGAACAGCTCTCCGGTGGCTCCGTCCTTGGCCCACTCGATGTCCATGGGAGTTGCGCGGCCAGACACGCTGGAGAAGTGTTGCTCGATCGCCACCGCCCAGCGCGCGAGCTGCAACACTTCCTCCTCCTCGAGCACGAACGACTCGCGCTGGGCACGCTCCACGCGCACCTCTTGTACGGGCTTACCGGGCGAGTCTCCGTAGACGAGCTGCGTGGCCTTGCTGCCGAGCTCGCGCCGCACGAGCGGACGAAACCCGCGCGCGAGCGTGGTCTTGTGCACCCAGAACTCGTCCGGGTTGACGCGGCCTTGCACCAGGAGCTCGCCCAGGCCCCAGGCGCCCGTGACGAGGACGACGCCGCGGAAGCCGCTCTCGGTGTCCAGCGTGAAGGCGACGCCGGCGCAGGCGAGATCGCTGCGCACCATGCGCTGCACTCCGACCGAGAGCGCGACCGCTGCATGGGAGATGCCACGCTCGGCGCGGTAGACGATTGCGCGATCCGTGTACAAGGACGCCATGCAATCGCGGATCGCGCGTTCGAGCGCATCGGCTCCGGAGATGTTCAGGAAGGTCTCTTGTTGGCCCGCGAACGACGCAGACGGCAAGTCCTCCGCGGTCGCGCTCGATCGCACGGCGACGGCAAGGCGCTCGAGGCCGAGCCGGCGCGCCAATGCGGCGTAGGCTTCGCGAGCCGCGTGCGCCACTTCCACCGGCAGCGGGTGCTCGGTGATCCACGTGCGGATCTCGCAGCCGGCAGCCGCGAGCGCCGCGACGTCGCGCACGTCGAGCTGCGCGAGGCGTGCGCGAACCCGTTCCGCCAAGTCGGCCTGGGCCATGTGCGCACGGAAGGCGTCGGTCGTGAGCGCGAACCCTTCCGGGACGCGCACGCCGGCGGCGGCGAGCTGACTGATCAGCTCGCCGAGCGCGGCGTTCTTGCCGCCGACCTCGCGCAGCATGTCACCGCGCACGTCGCCGAGGTCGACGATCCATCTCGTCGCGACGCCGCTCTGGGCACGGTGACTCATGGGGGGCTCCATGCGAGCGTCGAAGATCTCAGCGCGAGCGCTGGGGAACGAGGACGGCGGGACCCTTCGCGCCGGCCTGCTTCTGTGACGCCGGCGCCGACGCCAGTTCGCACCAGGGCCGGCACACGGACGCGAGCGTCTCGGCGACCTCGGTCATGGTGATGCCGTCGGCTGACTGCGGGCGTTCGGCGGCCTGCCGGGCGAGGTCGTTCATCGACACGATGCCGATCAGACGACCCATCGGGTCGGTCACAGGAACGCGCCGGATCCGGTGCTTCCTCATCGTCGCCTCGACGTCCGCGATCGCATCGTCGCTGCGGCACGACTTCACGTCCCGCGTCATCACTTCGTCGACGCGAATCGAAGCCAACGGTCGGCCCTGCGTGTAGGCCCCCATGCACACGTCGCGGTCGGTGATGATCCCGACCAGGCGCTCTTCGGCATCGATCACCGGAACGCTCCCGCAGTCGTGCTCCCACATGAGCTGCGCTGCGCGGTTCAACGTGTCGCCCGGCGAGCAGGCCTTCACGTCACGAACCATCACGTCTTTCGCTTTCATGTCGTCCAGTCCTGTTGTTCGAGGTCGTCAGGGCCTCAGCCCTCGAGTGCCCGGCCGGCCGCGGGCGCCCTCGCCCGTCGTCGGGCTGTGAAGGCCCACCGTAGGGGCCAGGGAATCGACCGTCTGTGCGCCGGAGGGCGTATGTAATGGTGTCGAAGTGAGAACGAGCGCGCTCGCTCAGTACTCCGGATCCGTGCGCGCGCGCTCGAGCCCCTGCGAGTTCACCGCCGCAGCCGGCAGGTACCGCTGGAACCAGCCGTTCGCTAGCGCGGCGACTTCCTTCAACGCGCCGCGCTCCTCGAACAAGTGGGTCGCGCCCGGTACCAGCACCAGTCGCTTCGTGCACTGGAGCTCTGCGAGTGCCTCGCGATTGAGACCGATGACGTCATGGTCCGCGCCGCCCACGATCAGGAGCGTCGGCGCGTGCACCGCCGCGAGCGCGCCGCCGGCGAGGTCGGGCCGGCCTCCGCGCGACACGACGGCACGCACGCGAGCAGGCTGATCCGCGGCCGCGATCAGAGCCGAGGCCGCGCCGGTGCTCGCACCGAAGATTCCCAAGGGCAGGTCGCGCGTCGACGGCTCGCGGGCGAGCCACTCCACCGCGCCGCTGAGGCGCGTGGCGAGCTTGGCGACGTCGAATCGCAGACGTCCGCCCGCCTGCTCGCGCTCGTCCTCGGCGACGGTCAAGAGATCGAGCAGCAGCGTCGCGAATCCAGCGGACTGCAGCGTGCGCGCGACGTCGCGGTTGCGCGGACTCGAGCGGCTGCTGCCGCTGCCGTGCGCGAACAGCACGATCCCGGTGGCGGACACCGGAACGAAAAGGTCGCCGTCGAGATCGACGCCCGCGGCCTGGATTCGAACGGGCACAGGGGACGAGGGATCCTTCATCTTCACGGACTGTCGACTGCGGGAGCGCCTTCGGCCATGCCCTCGAAGTCGCAGTTGCGTGGGCCGAAGCGCGTAGATCGAGGGGGCGGGGCGGCGCGCGGCCTACAGGGCGAGACTACGCACTTGGACCGGTCGAATCTCGCTCAATGAGCTAGAGCACGCGTGGCCGCGCCGTTCGACACTGAAGAAGTGAGGAACCAGGACGATCGATGCACCGCCCGCCGACGCGTCGACGATTCAACGCTGCCGTTCGCGGATCGGCGAGATGCTGGTCGTGCGCTCGCGGTGAAGCTGCTGCCTCTGGCAGAGCGCGACGACGTCGTCGTCCTGGGTCTCCCGCGCGGCGGAGTGCCCGTGGCCGCGGAGGTCGCGATCGCGCTGGGCGCGCCGCTCGACGTGTGCGTGGTGCGCAAGCTCGGATTGCCGGGTCACGAGGAGTTCGCGATGGGCGCGATCGCGAGCGGCGGTGTCGCCGAGCTCGACGCGCGGCTGATCCGACACCTGGGCGTGAGCGAGGCGGCTTTGTCGACCGTCATGCAGCGCGAGCGCGCGGAGCTCGACCGACGCGAGCTCGCGTACCGTCGCGGCCGTCCGCCCCTGTCGCTCGCCGGCCGCACCGTCGTCGTGGTCGACGACGGGCTCGCGACCGGTTCCACGATGCGCGCTGCCGTGCGCGCCGTGCGCGCGCAACAACCGGATCGGATCTTCGTCGCCGTACCGGTCGCGGCGCACCAAGCCTGCGCCGGGCTCGCGGATGTGGCTGACGTCTGCGTGTGCGTCGCGCAGCCCGAGCCGTTCGAATCCGTGGGGCGGTGGTACGCGGATTTCCAACCGACGAGCGACGAAGAGGTACTCGCGTGCCTCGAGCGCGCAGCCGCGAAACCGGCGCGGAACGCAGGTCCCACGTCATGACGGAGCCGCGTTCGCTGGCGCAGCGACTGCAAGCGTGCGCAACGCGCTGCTCGGTTTCGTGAGCTCACTCGTGCTCGGAGCGAGCCTGCTCCTCTTGATCGCCCGTTCCGGCAAGAACTAGCGGATCAGAGTCGCTGGAACTCCGCCGTCGTCGACGACTGCGCGTGGCACTGACCGCACCGCGATCGCTCGGGGTGCGAACAGCGGATCTCCTCGCGCGCGGCCGGTCCGGTGTGGCACGCGCTGCAGTTGTCGCGCATCGAGATCGCGTGCGGCATCACGGGCGGCGCGCCCGGGTAAAGCCGTTTTCCGCGCCGCAGGTCCTGCGCGAGTGGCACGAACTCGCTCGCGGCGAACAGCTCGCCGGTGTGCTTGTAGACGTGGCATTGCTCGCAGCGGCTCGTCAACGAGAGTCCCGGCGTGAACTCGTGCGGAGTGGGCGGTGCGAATCCCACGCCGGCGACCGCCATCCCGCGCTCGTTGTGACAAGCGGTGCACGCGACGCCCATGACCGCGTGCGGGATCGTCGGCGGAGCTCCGTCGTACGCGCGGCGCTGTGCGCGCACCGACGCGGCGCTCTTCTCTGCGACGTCGGCCTGCGATTCGTGATGACACGCACCGGTGAGCGCGCAGCTCAGCACGAAAGCGAGCGTCGATCGATGGGAGGTGTCCACGGTCTCAGATGCGCTCGACCTTCACCGCGCACTTCTTGTAGTCGGGTTCCTTGCTGATGCAGTCCATCGCGTCGAGCGTCAGCAGGTTGATCTTGGTGCGCTCGTCGAAGAACGGCACGAACACCGAGCCGCGCGGCGGTTTGCCGCGGCCGTCGACTTGGGCGGCGATCTCGAGGCTGCCGCGCCGGCTGGAGAGCCGCACTCGGTCACCGGACTTCACACCGAGCTCCTGTGCGTCGGCGCGGTTCATCTCGACGTAGGCTTCGGGGACCGCTTGGTGCAGCTCGCGCACGCGGCGCGTCATCGATCCGGTGTGCCAGTGCTCGAGAACTCTGCCGGTGCTGAGCCAGAACGGGAAGCTCTCGTCGGGCACTTCGGCCGGCGGTTGGTAGGGGCGCAGCCAAACGGCCGCGCGCTCGCCGTAGCCCTTGGCCTTGTAGAAGTGCACGCCGCTCTTCTTCTTGACGTACGGATCGTGACCCGCGGCGTACCGGTAGCGCGTCTCTTTTCCGTCGACGACGGGCCACAGCATTCCGCGCGTCTTGCGCAGATCGGCGTAGCTCGCGAGATCCTTGCCCGTGCCGGTGGTGAAGCTGCGGTACTCCTCGAACATCGGCGTGTGCCAGTCGTCGTCGGGCCACGGGAAGAGATTCCCCATGCCCATCTGCCGCGCGACTTGGATGATCTGCCACGCGTCCTCGCGCGCTTCACCGGGTGGATCGACGAGCTTGTCCCACTGTTGCGTGCGACGCTCCGTGTTCCCGAACACGCCCTCGCGCTCGACCCACGCGGCCGACGGAAGGATCAGGTCGGCGACGTCGGTCGTGGGCGTCGGGTAGATGTCGCTCACCACGAGGAACCGGCCGTCGCCCGGCTTGCGCTCGAAGCGCGAGAGGTTCGGCATCGTGACCCACGGGTTCGTGGTCTGGATCCACATGACCTTGACTTCGCCGCGAGTGAACGCGCGGAACATGTCGACCGCGTGCAGCCCAGGCTTCGCCGGAATCGTTCCCGGCGGCAAGCTCCAAATCGCTTCGGCTTTCTTCCGGTGGTCCTCGTTCGTGACGACCATGTCGGCCGGCAACCGATTCTGGAGCGTGCCGACCTCGCGCACCGTTCCGCACGCGGACGGCTGTCCCGTCAAGCTCAGAGGGTTGTTGCCTGGCCGGCTGATCTTGCCCGTCACGAGGTGCAGGTTGTTGATCAAGTTGTTCATCCAGGTTCCGCGCACATGCTGATTCACGCCCATGCACCACAGGCTGACGGTGCCGCGCGTGCGATCGCCGTAGAGATCCGCCAAGGAGCGGATGTGCGCCTCGCTCACGCCGGTGATCGCGCTGACTTCCGGAGGTGAGTAGCTCTTCAAGAACTCGCGAAACTCCTCCAGCGAGGAATTGCGCGCTTCGTCTTGGAAGTCGTAGTGGTGCGCCTGCTCGCCGTAGCAGCCGTAGCCGATCGCCTGCACGTCCTCGATGCCGCGCTTGAACACGAGGTTCTCGGCCAAGAAGTTGCTGTCGATCCGGCCGCTCTCGACCAGCAGGTGGAGCACGCCGTTGGCGAGGGCGAGATCCGTTCCCGGCTTGATCTCGACGTACATGTCGGCGTAATCGCTCGTCGGGGTGCGCCGCGTGGCGATGTCGACGATGCGGACGAGCGGGTTCTGGCGCTTGTTCTCCAAGATGCGGCTGAAAAGCACGGGGTGCATCTCGGCCATGTTGTTGCCCCACAGAACGAAGTCGTGACCGACGTCGAGGTCTTCGTAGCAGCCCATCGGCTCGTCGCTCTGGAACTGCGTGAGGAAGCCCGAGACCGCGCTCGACATGCACAGTCGCGCGTTGGGGTCGAGGTTGTTGGTCTTGAGCCCCGCCTTGACCCACTTGAGCGCCGCGTAGCCGTCGAACACGGTCCACTGTCCCGAGCCGTACATCGCGACCGAATCGGGGCCGTGCGCTGTCAGCGCGGCTCCGTATTGCTCCGCGATGAGCGCGATCGCCGCATCCCACGAGATGCGCTCGAGCGTTCCGTCGGGCTTGCGTCGTTGCGGAAAGCGCAGCCGGTCCTCGCCGTAGAGCATCGACGGCAGGTGGTAGCCCTTGACGCACAAGAGGCCGCGGTTGACGGGGCTCGCGACGTCACCGCGCACGGCCGCGACGCGTCCCGCAGTGACGCCGACCTCGACGCCGCAACCCGTGCCACAGTAGCGGCACGGAGCTTTGCTCCACTGGACGTCGGCGGCTGGTTTCGCATTCTGCTCGCGCGCCGCGACCCGCTCGGCCTCCGCGCGATCGCTGCACGAGTACGCGGCGATGCCGCCGCTCGCCGTCGCGAGCGCTTGCAGGAGTTGTCTGCGGTTCATCGTTTTTCACCGGACGAGGCGTTCTGCTGCCAGACGTGCTCCGAGCGGCTCATGATCCCGTCGATCACGTTCAGCACGGCCGTCGCCTGCGAGCGCTTGCCGGCCTCGCCCGCGTGCTCGGCGATCTCGCGCGCCTGCGGCACCAGCTGCATGTAGAAGCGCTCGGCCACTTCGTACATCCCGTGCCAGTGCGCGTAGTCGGGCGCCATCATCGAGGCTCCGTGCCGTGCGCGCCGGCCTTCGTGGTGCCACAGATAGAACCAAGTCCATTCGATCTCTTCGTCGAACTCGGTCTTCGTGAGCAAATCCTCTTTGCGCAGCGCGTCGATGATCTTCTTGCCCGGCTTCGCGAACTTCTCGTTGTAGAGGACGACGAAGTCGTCGTACTGCTTGTAGAAAGCGTTCGCGTAGTCGCCGGTGTGGCAAACGGAGCAGACTTCCTTCATCCGTCCGCGCTTCGCCTGCGCGGTATCGGCGATGAGTGACGCGCGTTTGGCGGGATCGACCTCGGTCACGACCTTGTGCGCGAGGTCGGTGTCCATCACCAAGCTGATCGGCGGACGGTTGGTCCACGAGATGCGCTCACCCGGGTCGTGCGTGATCCGTCCGCCGTTGCGGATGTTCCCCGACATGTGACAGCTCGCGCAGGTCGGCGCCTGGCTGTAGTCCTGGCCGAGCACCCACGAGTCCCCGTCGAGGTTCATCGTGTCCTTGAGATCGCGGTAGGCGACGCCGTGCTTGCTCTCCTCGTAGATCTCCTTCTGCGGGTGATCCGGCCCCAGGTGGCACTTGCCGCAGTTTTCCGGTTGACGCGCGCGTCGCGGGGAAAAGTCGTGGCGGCTGTGACAGGCCGAGCACGAGCCACGCGAGCCGTCGAGGTTCAGGCGGCCGATGCCGGTGTTCGGCCAGGTTGCCGCGTGGAACAGCGGACGACCGCTCTGGTCCTTCACGATGCGCGCGAGCGCGTCGAGGTTCGTCGGCTTGCCCTTCGCGTCGGGCTTCAGGTCGTCGACCGTGATCATGCCGCCGTCGCTGGCTTGCAGCGCGACCTTGCTCCCGTGGCACTGCTGGCAACCCGTGAACGAGCTCGCCATGCCGTTGACGGATTGCACGGCCATGCCGGGTGTCGGCGAGTGCGGGTTGAACGGTTCGCGCGAGCCCTCGACCGTCTCGGCCAGGAAGTTGTCGAGCGATGCCAGGATGTTGCCGGCGGCGGCGTGGTGGCTGCGCTCGAACTCGTCGAACACTTGCAGGTGGCAACGCGCGCAGTCGAGCGGCGTGACGACGGTGGCGATCTCTGCACCGTAGTGCGTGAACGCGTCGACGTCCGTGGCCTCCGCTTGGTGGCACTCGACGCAACCGACGCCCTTCTCGGCGTGCGTGCTGCCCTTCCAGTGATCGATGATTCCAGGCGTCGACTGAGCATGGCACTCGACGCAACTCTTCGAGCTCGCCGGCACGGCGACGTGCGCGCTGGAGAGGCCGGCCTCCTCCCGTTTGCGAGCGACTTCCATCCACTGGACGAAGATCAGCGAGACCAGGAACAAACCGCCCAGGATCGCGATGATCCACTGCTTGGATTTCAGAGTCATAGATTCTGCCGCGCGCTCAGTGAGCGACGGCTGCCTCCCACACGGTCAACGCGATGATGGCGAGCACGCCCACGATCCCGATCCACACGCTCGTCTCGCGGGTCGGGTTCTTGCGGCGCAACCAACCGTCGATGAACGGCCAGCAGAACATCACGAACACGACGAAGCCCATCGAGAGCACGGCCGCGGTGCCCGAGAAGAGCTTCAACCAGCGAAACGCCACGTAGAAGAACCACTCGGGCTTGATGACCTCGGGCGTCGTGAGCGGATCCGCCGCGGGCCCCATCGTCGCCGGCAACACGGTCGCCAGCACGGACAGGATGATCATGAGGACGAGGCCCATGATCAGCTCCGTATAGAGGTGATCGGGGAAGAAGTTGAAGTGCGCCGGCTCGTCCTTGCGCTCGTCTTCGAAGTGCAGCTCCGTCACGCCCTGAAGTCGGATGATCGTGATGTGCACGATCAGCAGCGCGACGGTGCACACGGGCAGCACGGCCGCGTGCAACATGAAGAAGCGCGACAGCGTGCGATCGTTGTACACGTCTCCCGCGAGCAGGACGCGCTTCAGGAACACGCCGATCCACGGCACGCTCTCGGCGATGTTGGCGCCGACGGTCGCGCCCCAGTACGAGAGCTGTTCGTACACGAGGCTGTAGCCCGTGAACCCCAGCGTCAGCGTCGTGATGAGCAGGAGCATGCCTACGAACCAGTTGATCTCGCGCGGCTTGCGGTACGCGCCCGTGAAGAAGACGCGCATCTGGTGCAGGATCACCGTCGCGATCATCAGCGTCGCGGCCCACTTGTGCAGTCCGCGCAAGAACCAACCGAAGGCCGCTTCCTCGGTGATGTACCGCACCGACGCGTAGGCGGTCTTGGGCGAGGCTTCGTAGTAGAACGCCAGCAAGATGCCCGTGACGATCTGCACGACGAACAAGTACGCGGGCGTCCCGCCCAAGCAGAACCACCAACGCTTCAGGTGGTTGGGTACCGGTTCGTTGGTGAACTCACGCAGATCCTTGCCGCGGATCGGAATGCGTGACGCGACCCAGTCGACGACCACACCCATCTCAGGCGGGGCGCTGCGGAGCAGCTTGCAAGCACGGATCGTGACCGGGACCGGACGGTGTCGGCACGGATGGGACAATGCCCGCCAACTCCCCGGATCCGGCGCTGAGCCGTTCGGTCGGCACTTCGATGTAGAGCAGCCCGCGATCGATCTTCAGCGGGTAGCGCGGCAAGGATTGGCCCGCATCCTTGGGAGGTCCGCCGGTGGCTCGGCCTGCAGGATCGAAGGTTCCGTTGTGACACGGACAGAAGAAGCGCGCGTTGTGCGCCTCCCAGTGCACTTGGCAACCCAGGTGGGGACACGTGCTCGACAGTGCGACGAAATCGTCGACGGCATCGCCCGCGCCCTGGTGCGCGATGGCGATCGTCTCGCCGGTTGGAGCGCGGTACACGAGCGAGCTGCCCGACGGCAGGTCGGCGGTCGTGACGACGAACATCCACGCCAGCTCGCGCGGGCGCGCGGGGAACAGGTAACGCGCGGACACGAGAGCGAGCGCGCCGTATCCGGCCGCGAGTCCGCCGGCCATCGCCAGCGAGGATGCGCCGGCGATCACGCCGCGACGGTTGGGAGATGCGGGAGCGTTGTCGGGGGGCGGCGCGCGCTCGGGGTCCATCATCAATGCCTCGCTCAGGAGCGGAGACTGCCGGGTACGGCGCCAAGTTACAACGAGCTCTGAGGCGAAAGCGTAGGGACGATCTGCGTAGAGGGGCCAGCCAAAGTGCGTAGTGCGGCGCAGTGGTCGTGCCGAGCCTCGAGGTTCGGGAGCGATCGAACGCATCGGCAGATCCCCTGCGGGCGCGTCGCTTCTAGAGCAGCACGGCCGCGAGCTCGCGCCGCGGCGTCGGATGCTGCGCACGGCCGTAGCCGACGCGCAGGACGAGCTGAGGGAAGCCGCGCCGTCCGAGGAGTCCGCGCAATCGAGAACGCAGCGCCGGCACTTCGATCGGCTGATTCAGGAACGACACCGAGAGTCCCGCGACCGTCGCGCACAGCCACAGACGCTCGAGCGCCTGTCCGGCCGAGATCCAGGCTTGCGGTTCCTCGTGGTCCGTGCCGAGCACGCACAAGAGCGGCGATCCGGCGGCCAGCGCTCGATCGCGTGCGGCACGACCCGGCAGACCGGAGTCGAAGGTGCGCACGAGCAGTGTCGCCGGAATCGAATCCAGATCCTCCGCCGGCATGGGGTAGCCGGGGAGGCCGTCGCGACGCGGGTATCCATCGGCTTGCGTCCAGGCGGAGAGCTCGCGGCGAAAGTGAGTGTCGCGCATCTGCATCCGGTCGCCCTCCGCGATGAGATCCGCGACGGCGTCCTTTTGCGCACCGGCGACTTCCTCGAGCCAGGCGCCTTCGATGGTCGCGTTGCGGCGCAGTGCGCTGACGAGTTGCGGATCGACCGGACGACCGTCGAAGACCTGTCGATTCGTGCGCCGCTCCACGATGGCGTCGAAAAGGAGGCGCGTCAGCGGAGATGCTTCCACCGGCGCGCCGAGTGCAACGCGAGCCAAGAAATCGGGATCGCCCGCGTCCGGCAAGATCTCGACGTCGGGTCTGCACCCGAAGCGTGAAATCGCCATCGACAAGTTGCACAGGGCAGCGCCACAGCTGATGACGAGTTCGCGATCGAACGGATCGACGACCGGCAGCGCCCGCGTGCGGTCCGCGCGCAGTTCGATCGCGGAGGCGGAGATTCGGAACAGCCACGGTTGCGTGTTGTGGCTGGACGGAGCAAGCAGCGCGTAGCGCAGGCAGAACAGCAACTGGTCGCGCGTGCTGCCGGCGACCGGGAAGTCGTCGGGTTGAATGATCCAGGCGGCGACCCCCGCGTGGGAACCATCGGCCGAGCTCGGCTCACCCATGTGCCCGGATCGGATCGAGGCGTTCGAAGGTCGCATCGCGCTCAGCTCCCGGCTCCGCGCTCGGATCACGCGGACTTCACCGGGCCTTTGGCGGCCGGCGTGGGCTCGATCTTCGACAGGGTCACCTCGCACGGGATCAAGCTCACTGCGGTCACCTTTCCGGGATGCGCCGCATCCCTCTGACTGGGTGACTCGAGCCTATGGCGGCAGAGCCGGGGACGAACTCCGTTGCCCGTCGTAGGCGGGTGGGACGAAGTGCGTAGTCGGCGGACGCGCGGCCGACGCGCGCCGCACTCGAGCGATGCTCAGCCCAGCAGACCTTCGCGGATCGCGAGCAGGGCGAGCTCGGCCGCGGAGTGGCAGTCGAGCTTGCGCTGCAAGTTCTCGCGGTGCTTCTTGGCCGTCCCCACGCTCATGTCGAGCGAGCGCGCCACTTCCTTATTGCTCTTGCCGAGCGCGAGCAGCTGGAAGACCTCTCGCTCGCGTTGCGTCAGCGATTCGATCCGGCTCTGGCCGAGCTCGCCCGCGGCTTTGGGTTGACGCGTTCGGTGCACGAGCACGCCGGCGACGCGCGGCGAGAGGTACATGTTGCCCGCGTGCACCGACTCCAGGGCCAGCACGAGCTCGGACGGCTCCGAGTCCTTCGAGAGGTAGCCATCCGCGCCCGCGCGCAACGCTTGCTCCACGAACGACTCGCCTTCGTGATGGGTCAGCATCACGATCTTCACCTTCGGATGTACCTTGCGCAGCAGCGGGATCGCGTCGATGCCCGAGAGTCCGGGCATCGTGATGTCGAGCACCACGACGTCCGGCCGGAGTTCCCCGACCGCCTCGACCCCTTTGCGTGGATCGCCGGAGTCGCCCACGACCGCGAAGCGCTCGTCACGGCCGAGAATGCTGCGAAAGCCGGCGCGGATCATCGTCTGGTCGTCGACGAGGTACACGCGGATGGCAGGTCGAGTTTCCATGGTCATGCAGTCGCTTTGGGCATGCGCGGAAGGCGGATCACGAATCGTGCGCCGCCCAGTGAACTGTTCTCGATGCGGATCGAACCGCCGTGCTCGTCGATCACCTTCTTGCAGATGGCGAGACCGAGTCCCGTGCCCTTGCGCTTCGTCGACATGAACGGTTTGAAGAGCGACGCGCGCAGCTTTTCGCTCACGCCGGGACCGTCGTCGTCGATCGCGATCTCCACGCTAGAGGGGCGGATCGACGCAGCGCTGACGCGCACGATCGCGCCCTGCTCCTTGGCTTCGATCGCGTTCACGAGCAGGTTCGACAGCACTTCTTCGATCAATCCGACGTCACAGCGCAGCCGGAGATCCTCTTCGACATCGACGTCGACCGTTGCTTCGGCCTGCGCGATCTGCGCGCCGACGTGGTGGATCGTGTCCTCGACGAGCTTGCGGACGTCACAGACCGCAAGGCGCAGATCCAGCGGTTTGGCGAAGGACAGCGTGCGTTGCATGATCGCTTGCACGCGCTGCATGCGTACGACGAGATCCTCGAGGATCGCACGGTGATCCTCGCCGAGCTGATCGGCCACGGCGCGCAGAGCGACGTTCACCGCGGTGATCGGGTTCTTGATCTCATGTGCCAGCAGGGCCGCCGATTCCCCGATCGAGGCCAGGGCACGGAGCATCGTGGTCTCGGCGCGCTGCGCGCGTTTGAAGTCGGTGATGTCACGTCCTTCGGGGATGAGGAGCACGACGTCGCCGTGCTCGTTCTTCACGGGCTTCAACGAGAAATCCAAGTCGATCGGCGCTCCGTGTCGTGTGCAGATCTCCACCTCGAGACGCACGAACTTGTCCGCGGCCGCCTCGGCCACGGCGCCGCGGATCCGCTCCCGCGTCGCGGCGTCGGACCACCACGGCCCTTCCCAGAACGGCAACCCGATGAGCTCGTCGCGCGGCACGTGCGTCGCATCGAGCGCGGTTCGATTGACTTCGAGGATCTTGCCCTCGATGGTGAGCAGCCCGAGGTGTTGATACGTTCCGTCGAAGATCGCGTGGAAGCGCCGCTCGCTGTCGCGTAGCGCCGATTCGGCCTGCTTGCGATCGGTGACGTCGCGAAACGTGCCCACGAAGAAAGTCTCGGCATCGCCATCGGGGTCGCCGCGCGACACGGAGAGCTCGCAGTTCAGCGTCGACCCGTCCTTGCGCACGACCTCGAACTCGCGCGTGCGATTCAGGATGTGCGTGACGCCCGTCCGGCGGTAGTTCGCGAGGTATTCGTCGTGCAGCGTCAAGTGCGGTTCGGTCATCAAGACCTTGACGTTGCGGCCGACGAGCTCGGCCGGCGCGTAGCCGAACACGCGCTCGACCGACGCGCTCACTTCGCGGATCGTCCCGTGGTCGTCGATCGCGATCAGTGGATCGAGGATGGACTCGAGCAGCGCACGATAGTGAGCCTCGCGCTCGCGCAGTGCCGCCTGCAATGATTCCAATGTCGGCGCGGTGCGCGTCTCCGGAGTCGGAGCCTTCGACCGCGAGCCGCCTGAGTGGGTTGCACGCGTGCCGGGCGGGTGCCCGCTCTCCCGCGAGGTTTTCTTCCGCCGACCCTGCGCTCCGGTTTCTTCCATGGCCAGCCACCGTGTGTTGTCGAGTGCTGCGGCCCGATGCGCAAGGGGCGAGGCCGCCGAGGGCTGGCGCCGGCGAGATGCGCAAGGGCTCGCGCTACCCGCAGACCTTCACGATCGTCGCAGGCGAGACGCTGTGAACTCGCTCAGCTCACGGCCAGGATCCCGAGCACGATCAAGAGCGGCAGGAGGATCGCGATGAGTGCTTCGCCAGCGATGAAGCCCGCGGCCAGCGGCAAGATCCACGCGTCCGTCGTCTTCGGATCGCGCCGCCGCGCGAACCAGTCGATCAACGCGCCGAGGAGCATCGTCGACACGGCGCTGGCCGGCACGAGCATCCCGATGCCGATCCCCGTCGGCGACGGCACCCACGTGCGGATCTTGGGATTCTGCTCGAGCACGGTGAACACGATGCCGAGCACCGCGGCGATGACGAGCGCCCACAGCGCGCTCGGATGCAGCACGTGAACGCCTTGCGAGAGCAATTTCGCGAAGCCGTACCACTTCTGCGAGATCGGACTCTGCAAGCCGTGTTCGCCGCCGATGCCGTACGTGTCGCGCAGGATCGGATACGTGAACGAGAGCGCGACCGCTCCGACCGGGATGGCCATCAACTGGATGTACGTGATGTAGCGCGGCGTCGAGCCGACCATCTCGCCGGTCTTGTAGCTCTGCATCAGGCCTTCGGATTCGGCCACGATCGAGCCCGTCACGCCGCTCGCGAGCATATTCGCTTGCACGTTTCCAGGTGCGATCGCGCCGAACACGCCTTGCATCAGGTTCGAGAGCGCGCTGATCGGACCCCAGTTCGTTTCGCCGAGGACGCGCAGGCCTACGAGCATCAACGGGAGCGTGAACAAGATCGCGAGCGCGGTCTGCCACATCGGGAGCCCGAGGCTGAAGCGCTGCACGAGCACGAGCGCGATGGCCGCGAGGATCGATCCGATCACGACCCAGCGCATCGGAAAGTCTTCGGAGCTCACGTTCGCGCCGGAGATCTGGCGGAACGTCTTCGTCAGGAGCTTCCACTTCAAGAAGAGCGCGGTCAGACCGCCCGCGATCATCATTCCGGTCGCAGGCCACATGACCCACAGGAGGATGTCGGTCTTGCGCGCTCCCGGTTGCAGGATGCCCGCGTTCGCGAGCAGCACCGGCGCGATGATCCACGAGAGCGTCAACCCGATCGCCATGTTCACGCAGATCCGGAGCCCGATGATGATCCCGGAGCCGAGGTTGAGCAGGCTCAGTGAGAATCCGACGCCGGTCACTGCGGAGAACGCGTTCAATCGGAGCGGAAGCTCCTCGATGACGAGGTGACGCAACGTGCCGAACGCGAGCAATCCCGATGCAACCAGGCCGCCGATCATCGCGCGCGCGGCGCGCACCGCGCTGGGGCCGCGCGCATCGAGCACGAGCAGCGTCTCGCCCGCGGCGAAGCCGTCGGCGTACGGCAGCTTCTCGTCGACGACGAAGTGACGGCGCAACGGAACGGCAAGCAGCACGCCCAGAACGCCGGCCGTCGTGAGCCACAAGAACGTCTGCAGTTTCGTGAGCCGCAAGTCGACGCCGACCGAGGGATCCATCGAGAGCAAGTCGAACGCCGCCAGCACCGTGCACAGGAACGCGGTTTGACCCGCGATCATTCCCGCGGCCTGCGCGAGATTGCTCTCGCGCTTGATGCTCGCCCCGCGGCTGACGACGCTCAGCGCCATCCAGCCGAAAAACGCCGACACCACGGCGATGTTCGGTCCGAAACCGAGCTTCAGGACGACGTACGGATACGACGCGCCGATGAGGACCGCGACGAGCAGCGCGACGATGATGGCGCGCAGAGTGAGCTCGCGCTCCGGTCGAACGTCTCCAGCCGCGTGCGCGCGCGCCGCTTGGCTTTCGCTCATCGCGCCTACGCTAGCATCCGAGCCGTCTCGGCGTGGATCGACACGCGCTTGCCGTGCGCGTCGAGGAGCACCCTCTCCGGATCGCCCAGCTCGCGCGACCTGTCGACGGTCGCTGCGGACGAGATCGTGGTGCTCGCCTACACGTCGGGCACCACCAGCGAGCCCAAGGGCGTGCTGCACGATCACCACACTCTGCTGAGCGAGCTGCGTCACATGGCGGACTGGATGACACCGGACAACCCGAGGCTCATGGGATCGCCGGTCACGCACGCGACCGGGATGCTCGGTGCCGTGCTGGGCCCGCTGGCCACCGGCGAGGCCATCCACCTGATCGACCGCTGGGATCCCGGGCACGCGCTCGAGGTGATGCTGAGCGCGCGCATCGGTGGCGGCACCGGCGCATCGGTCTTCCTTTCGAGCCTGCTCGATCATCCGGACTTCACCCCGGA
>JANOFY010000229.1:0-3366 GCA_031413895.1 Planctomycetota bacterium
ACATTGCTAGTCTTCGCCATTACCGTCCTCCGTCGCTTGCACCACACGAGTGCGTCGAGGCCACAAAGTGCGCCTCAGCGAGCAGAGCTAACAGCTCAGCAAGCCGCGGCGGTGGACGGCCTGCTCATCCCATCTCCGTACCCCCCCCCGCCGCGGGAGTCGGTTCGAGCCGCGAACGGCGACGCGCGTGAGATGACTCTCAGCGTGCCGAAGTCGTGGAGCGCGGGGGCTCTACTGCTCGAGCGGGACGAAGCCCCAGCACGTTGTTGCGAAGCTCGCGCGTGGAGTTGTTGCGCATCGCCGATCGTGCCTCTTTCCCGGCATTGACGAAGCTGCCCCCGTGGAACGAACGGATGTCCGTCTGGATCGACGCTCGTTCGCCATCGGCTGTCCGCGCCGAATCGTCGGACTCCGCGTAGGCGTCCTTGCACCACTCGAACACGTTGCCGAGCACGTCGTGCAGGCCGTACGCGTTCGCGCGATACGTCCCGACCGGTGCGTGCGCCATGGAGCCGTCGTCGAGCCAATCCTCGTAGGTCCAGCTCTCCGGCCCTCCATTTCTCCGGAGGGTCGCATCCGCCAGATTCGCGGCGCCGTCGAGCGAGTGCAGATCGTCACCCGTCCACCACGGCGTCGTCGTACCCGCTCGCGCGCCGAATTCCCATTGCGCTTCCGTCGGCAGCACGAGCTCCATGCGCTGGAGCACCGTCTCGCAGTCGTCGAAGCTGACCTGCTCCACGGGATGGCGCAGGTCGTACGTCTCGTCCCCGCTGTTGAGGCCGGGTCGGTATTGGCTCGAATTCTTGCCCACGAACCGCAGCCATTCTCCCTGCGTCATCTCGTACTTCGAGAGGAAGTACGGACCGATCGTCACCTCGTGCGGAGGTGATTCATTGGCATCCGCGTGCGGATCGTAGTACGGCGCGGACGGATTTGCCGCCTGCGCGCCCATCGTGAACGTGCCGCCGGGAATCAGCACGAAGACGATCCCGGTCGCCTCGGTCGAGAGCAGCTCTCCGTCGGGGCCTCGCGTCGCAGGATCACCGCTCTGCAGGTGCGCGAACTCCCACAGACCCGACTCCTCGTCACGACCGATGGGCAGGAGGCCGAGCTGTGGTGTCAGCACGAGGCCCGCGTACCTGGGGCACTTCTCCTTGTCGCGAATCGACGCGATTGCTTCCTCCCAGCGCGCGCGAGCGTCGGGTCCGCCGATGCTCCGTCCCTCGATCGTCCGCGCGAACTGCGCGCGCTTCTCGACGCCCCAGCCGTGCTCCGCCGAAGTGCCCGATGACAAGAGCCCGTGCTCTGGGTCCGTGAAGCGCTCAAGGCTCGAGATCAGCGTCGTGAGCTGCACGTGCCACCAGCGATCCTCGCTGCTCGACAACTCGCGACCGGGCTGCGGCAGCGCGCGGGCTTCGAGCTCGGCGAGCTTCTGCTTGTGCGCGGACAGCCCGGGCTTGGCCTTGAGGCCTTTGGATTCGTCCGCGGGCCGGCCTTCGATCAACGCGCGCGCGTCGCGCAGCCAGTCTTCGTACCTCGCGACCTTCTGCGGACTCGCCGGCCAGAGCCCGTCGGCGCGAGCGATCAGCTCCTCGAGATCCCGGCCGGCCGAGAGCGAGAACACGTCGTTCGCCCGCTCCGTCGCAAGTCGCTCGTGCTCCGTCGCGCGCGCCTTGAAGAAGAGGCTCGTGGTCAATCCGCCGGCGAGCAGCACGATCACTCCCGCGAGCGACGCCGCCAGAGGCTTGTTGCGCTGCACCCACTTCTTCGTTTCGGCCCAGGCGCCTGTTTCGTACGCGCCGACCACGCGGTGCTCGAGGTACGCGCGCAAGTCCTCCGCCAGCGCCAGCGTGTCCGCGTAGCGCTGCGACGCTTCACGCGCCATCGCCTTCTCGACGATTGCGACGAGCTCCGCCGGCACGTCGCTGCGCAGCGCCGACAGCTTGGTCGGCGGACCGTTGAGCACCATCGCGAGCACGGTCCGGTTGCTGGCCCGCATCCCCGGTTGCGTGTACGGCGCGCGGCGGCCGAGCAAGTGGTAGAGCAGCGTGCCCATCGAGTACACGTCCGAGCGCGGGCCCAGCCGTTCGATCTCGCCGCGCGCTTGTTCCGGCGCCATGTACGTCGGCGTGCCCATCACGTCGCCGTCCAGCGTCACGAGCGGCGAGTCCGAGAGCTCTTCGCGCTCCTCGCTGCGCTCGGTCTTCACGGGCGCGAGCGAGCTCGCGGACTCCGGCGCGATGCGGATGTCGTGGCGGTCCTTCTGGCCCAGCACGCGCGCCAGGCCCCAGTCCATCACGTACACCTCGCCGAAGTTGCCCACCATGATGTTGGCGGGCTTCAGGTCGCGGTGGATCACGCCCTTCTTGTGCGCGTAGGCCATCGCCTCGCAGGCACGCAGGATCACCGAGAGCGCGCGCGTCTCGTTCCAGCCTTCCTTCGACTCGAAGACCAGATCGAAGACGGCCTTCAAGTCGCGCCCCTTCACGAGCTTCATCGTGAAGTACACGCCCCCTTCGCTATCGAGGCCGAGCTCGTGCACCGGCACGATGCCGGGGTGATCGAGCTGACCGGTGACTTGCGCTTCTTCGAGGAAGCGCGCGAGCTGCGTCGGCTCGACCTGCGGTGTGCCGCCTTGCGACGGAGCCTCGCCGCGGCCCAGGATCACCTTCATCGCGAGATGCCGTCGCAGGTCCGCGTCCCACACGCGCAGGATCGCGCCCATGCCGCCGCGCGCGACCTCGCCTTCCAGCGCGTAGCGCGATTCCTTCAGGCTGTGCTCGGACAGCCGGCGCAAGAGCTCGCTCGAGGCACCGCTCGGCGGGCGCTCTTGCGCGTCACTCGCCGCCGCACCGAGCGACACCTCGGGATCGACGCCCGCGCCGTACTTGGCGCGCAGACGGGCGGCGAAGGACTGTGGGCTGTCAGGTCCAGGCGAGGGCGAGCTAGAGGGGGCATCCATGGCGAGTGAGGCGCGTAGCTTACTTGCGAAGTCGACGTGCGCGACTCACGAGCTAGCGAAGGTACGCGTCGTCCGGGTCCCCGCAGTTCGCCAGCGCGCGCGTCTGTGCGAATGACGGAGGCCGGCCTGCAGGAGAGGTCCCCCCGCGTCCACGATTGCGTGGATAACGGAGGCTGGTTCGGTACGCCGCCGTACTCCGGTACTCGCAGCCGGTCAGCGCGCGCGACTGCGCGAATGACGGAGGCGGGCTCCGTACTCGCGTCGCCGTACGCGCGCGATCTTCGCCGCCGCGAGGGAATGGAATCGCGATGCGCGAAAATTTCGAATCGCGCGTCAGCCTTCGCGTTCCTGGATCGCTTCGAGCTTCGGCACGAGCGCCGGGAGATCTTCACGCACCGTCTGCC
>JANOFY010000230.1:0-2662 GCA_031413895.1 Planctomycetota bacterium
ATCGCGATCGCATCGAAGTCGATCGGCGGGCCCGTACGGTACCGGCCGAGCTCGGCTCGCTCGCGGTCAGCCCTGCGCCCGACGCGCGTCCGGTACGACGGCCACGACCACTCGGTTGCCGTCCTGGATATCCCATCCGCCTTCCGTGCGGATGGCGTGCCAGATGTCGTCGGCTGCGCGCCCGCCCTTTCGCCGTTCGATCGCGGCGCACATCGCGCACGTCGGCACGTGGCGGTGTTCTCTCTCGAATGCCTCGACGTCGGCCTCGGTCATCGCGTGCCAGCGGCGCGAGACCCACGTCTCTGAACCAGGGGCCGGCGCGTGCTCACCGCACGCAAGCTCGCCCGTCGAATTCCACAGCAGCAGGGGGACTTGCATCGGGGACCTTACGCTCTCGCATGTTCTCATTCGCTCGTTCGTGACGAATCGTTACGACGCAAACTAGATCGGGTGAGTCAAACGAACCGCAAGATCTGAAGAGGACGGCACGAATCAGTCGCACACGACTCGTCGAATGAGCGCGACGTGTCCTCGAGCGAAGTTCTCCGTACTGCTTGCGTGTAAGTTCGCGGCGGGCAGGCCCTGAGCTCACGCGGTCGACGATCCACGCTCGGTCCACATTCGGAGAACGGAGCGGTATCGCTTCCTGCTCCTCGACTGCTGTGACTCCCGCGGCGCGCGGTACGTCCGTCAACGCTCGGTCGTTCGAGCCCGCTCTTTACGTTGGAGATCGCGCAAGGGGCGGTAGCCGATGAGAATGATCTTCTCGGTGGCGATGAGCTGCTTCATTTCATCGCAGTGCGTGAAGACCTCGAACTCCTCCGCCCGCTTCGACCACGAACTCGTGATGGCCTTTAGTTCGTCGCTTGGGAGACCGGCGTGGATGTACAACTCGGTCAGACCTGGCTTCAGGTTCTTCACGACACCGAGCCAGAAGTCCCTCACACCGTTCTCAGCGTTCTTCAATTCGTCGAAGACGAAGGCATCGGGAGAAACGATTCCACGTGCGGCGAATTGCTCGCGCACTTCTGGGTGTCCGCGTGCGGCGAGCGTTTCGTGCGCAGCCATCCTCACCGGGAGGTCGAACTCCACGGCGAGTTGCAAGTACGCTTTCATGTACTCGGGGTCGTATTGAAGCGCACCCATGTGCGAATCCAGATGGGTGACATCGACGCCCGCGGCCAATGCTCGTTTGATCTGCGCGCGGCCTTCGATCAACGCTTGCTCCGGCGTGGCGTGCGCGTAGACGTCGGCGACGTCGCGCCAGAAATAGCCCTGCGGATCCACCAAGCCAGGCACCTGTTCGCGCGGCGCGATCGGACCCCAGCGATACCCGCGCCACTCCGACGTGTGACAGAGGTGGACGCCAAAGTCCTTCTCTGGATGAAGTTTTGCGTAGGCCGCCATCTCCGGAAACCACGGACACGGCACCATGATCGTGGCCGACGTCATCTGCCCTTTTTCCAGCGACTCGATCGTGGCCAGATTCGCCGTGTGACACATACCGGCATCGTCGCCGTTGACGATCAGCAGTCTGTCGGTGGGTGTGTAGCCCAGCCGCTCGGCCAGTGAGCGGACCTCCGCGCCTTTCACGTTGGCGCACGACAACGCCAGCGGCAGCGCAATCAAGCGCAGTACGCACGCGGGCACTTGTTCGAGTCTCATAGGCGGAGACTATTTGCGGCAGCCTCGCGGAGCAATTCGGATCTTGGATGCCGCTCTGAGATTCGGCGCGCTGGGCTCTCCTACAGGGTGCTACGGGTGCACCGTTCGCCCTGCCTCACGGACAGATCACGAAGCTCAACCCGCCTGTCAATCCGAAGTTGCCCGGCGGCGGGAAGCCTCCGTCGCGACTGTAGTACTGCGCGTACACGGTCACGTTGGCGCCGAGGAGGTGCTGCTGCATGTACGCGTGCGAGAAATGGAAGCTGTACGTTCCCGTGCAATTGTTCCCCGACGGACTGCCGCCCGAATACTGACCTCCGCTGCGGTGAATCGGTGCCGCGAGGCACAGCGTGCCTCCGAAGAACGGATCGTTCGCGGGCGCATGTCCCCAGATCAAGAGGCCGTACCTGTTGTTGAGCACGTTGCTCGCCGTGATCCAGAAGTCGTCCGCTCCGCTCTGCGTGGGTTCACCGAGCCAGCTGATCGACGGCGTGCAGCCCAAGCTGTTCACTTTCGCGACGCAGTAGTTCGAAGGTGAAGGGCAATCCGACTCACGCGCGAGGCACGCGACCGTGAAGAGACCGCCCGCGGAGATCTGCGTCACCCTCAACCCCGACGGAATCGCGGGAACGTTCGCCTGGCCGGTCGCCGTGTCGCCCCACACCACGATGATTCCGTCGCTGCGGCGCGCGAGCGTGTTCGAGCGCGTCCAACTGCCGGGCGTGTACTCCGCACCCGCCGCGATCTCGACGTAGCTCGTGCCCAGCGGCAGCGCAGGCACGTTGCACTGGCCGAGGGTGTTGTCACCCCACGCCACGACGGTGCCGTCGCTGCGTCGCGCCATCGTGCTCTCGTAGCCGGCCGCGATCTCGACGTACGTCACGCTCGGCGGCAAGGCGGGCACGTTGCACTGACCGGCGGCGTTGGAACCCCACGCGACGACCGAGCCGTCGCTGCGCCGCGCGACGCTGTGGCGCGAACTCGCGGCGAGTTCGAC
>JANOFY010000231.1:0-2875 GCA_031413895.1 Planctomycetota bacterium
CTGGGCGCTCGTCGGCGGAGCGGTCATCCTCGCCTCGACGATCGCGAAGACGTGGATCGACGTGAAGTCGAATAGACGGGTCGCGCTGGAATGACGCGCGCCGCGTCGATTACGCGCGCCGCTCGGCTCACAAGCCGAGCAGCTCGAGATCGAAGCTGAGATCCGCGCTCTGCCCGTTGACTTGGCGAAGCTCGACGGCGATGCAGTTCGGACCATCGACCAAGAGGCGCGGATCGATCAGCGATTCGACGAACGTCGTTTCGTCGCTGCCCGAGAGGTCGAGCTCGGCGGTCGAGCTCGGCTGCAAGTTCGCCGCCGGAAGGTTCATGCGGAACACCTCGGTGCCGTTCAAATACACGGTCGCGCCGTCGTCGCGCAGGAGCCGCAGCAAGAGCCCGCCGATCCGCGCCGCATTCGACACGGAGAAACTTCTACGCAAGTAGGTCGTGATGTGCTTGGCGTTCGGATCCGGCCCGAAGCTCACGACCGTCGCCTCGTCGCCGTCGCCGTAGCCGAGCTGCGCGGGACCCGCAGCCCACGCCGAATCGTCGAAGCCGGAAGACTTCCACGCGAGCCCCGGGTTCGAGCCGTCGTCGAGGTACTTCCACGTCGCCCCCGCGGGTGAAAGCGCCGGCCCCGCCGGAGTGCCGACGAGCCGCGCGTCGAACGAGACGTCGGAGCTCAGCGAGCTGCGTTGGTGAAGCTCGACCGCCAGCACGTTCGTCCCCGCGATGAAGAGCGACGCCGGCACGTCGACGGAGTAGAACGCGCTCTCCGACGCGCCGTCGACCGCGCTCGACGCGATCGTCATGAAGTCGATCGTGCCGAGCGGCATGTTCGTGCGCTGCACCTCGACAGCATTCAGGTACACGACGGCCCCGTCGTCGCGGACGAGCTCGATGCGATACGAGCGGTAGGCCGCTGGGTCCTCGAGCGTGAAGCGCCGGCGGAAGTACGTCGTGATGTGCTTGAGGTCGGGATTCGGCCCGAAGCTCACGACCGTCGCTTCGTCGCCGTCGCCATAGCCAAGCGGAGCCGGTCCCGTGGGCCACGGAAAAGCGTTGAATCCGAGCTCGCGCCACGCCGTGCCTGCATCGCTGCCGTCGTCGAGATACGACCAATCCGCGCCCGCCGCGACGAGGTCGGTCTCGTTGTAATGCACGCCGCCGGGAACGAGCGTGAGCGTGTCGGCGACGTTGCCGCTCGCCGTCATGAATCGCAGCGTCATCAGCTCATTCGTCGCGTCGATCGTGAGCGCGCCGAAATCGGCGTTGTACCGCACTTGGCTGCACGCGATCGGCGGATCGAACGCGTAGCGCGCCGCGCCCCCCAGGCCGTTGATGATGTACGGAAAGCCGTCGCGCACGATGCGCTCGTACAGGTGATCGTGTCCGCTGAGCACGAGGTCCGCGCCCCATTCGCGGAACGGCCAACGCATGCCGTCTTCGGATCCGTGGGGGCCGCTCGAGTAGGCGGAGTGGTGGAAGTACACGACGTTGAACGGCGACGTGGACGCCGCGAGCGCGCTCTGTAGCCAGGCCGCTTGGATCGAATCGGCGCTCGTCCCATCGGGCTCGTGGAAATCGCTGTCGATCGCGAAGTAGCGCACCGGACCGTGGACGAAGTCGTAGTAGCGTTCGTTGCCCGGCAGCGTGAAGTAGGCCTTGTAGGGCGCTGCGTTTAGGGTCAGCCAGTCGTGATTGCCGAGCGACGGGAAGAAGCGGTTCCGCGCTGCGCCGCGGCCGAAGTTGCCGGTGTAGGGCGCGATGAAGTCGTGGTAGTACTGCCCGATGTTGACGTCGATCGTGGCGGCCGCGCCGGTGTTGTAGTTGTTGTCGCCGCCCGTGATCACGATGTCCGGCGCGAGAGCGTGTACGAGGTTCGCCACGGCCAGCTCATCCGGTCCCGCCAAGCCGTAGTCGCCGATGCCGACGCAGCGCCAGGACTTCAACGTGCGCGTCGCGGGAACGTGCGGCGGCGCGCTCGTGTGCTGAGGATGCGCGTGCGCGCTGCCCTCGAAAGCGAGCATTACGAGTGCGGCCGCTAGAAACCAGGCCGGGTTTGACTGGAGCGATCGGTGCATCGCGTTCGATCCTATCACGGGCACCGAGGGTGGATCGGTGCGACCCTGCCCGCTACCTTTCCCCGGCCGAAAGCCCCATGGAACTCCTGCACCAGTTCATCGACGTCTTCCTGCACCTGGATCAACACCTGAACCAATGGGCGGCGGATCTCGGGCCCTGGCTCTACGTCGTGCTGTTCGCGATCGTGTTCTGCGAGACGGCGCTCGTCGTCACGCCGTTCTTGCCCGGCGACTCGCTGCTCTTCGCGGTCGGCGCGTTGGCGGCGACGAGCGGCTCGCCGATCCACGTGGGGGAGGTGATCGTGCTGCTCATCGTGGCCGCGATCGTGGGCGACGCGGTGAATTACTCGATCGGCCTGCGCATCGGCCCGCGGATCTTCTCGAAGCAGAAGTCGCGATTCTTCAATCCCGACCACCTGACGAAGACGCAGCGCTTCTACGAGAGGTACGGCGGGAAGACGATCATCCTGGCGCGCTTCATCCCGATCGTGCGCACGTTCGCGCCGTTCGTCGCGGGCATTGGACGCATGCAGTACCGCCGCTTCGCGATGTTCAACGTGACCGGCGGCATCGCGTGGGTCGTGCTGTTCGTCGTCGCGGGCTACGCGTTCGGCAATGTTCCCGCGGTGAAGCGCAACTTCCAGTACGTCATCCTCGGGATCATCGTCGTGTCGGTGCTGCCCGCGGTGTTCGAGATCTGGCGCGCGCGGCGAGCGCGGACGCAGAGCTGAAAAGACTGCGGCCGCAGCGCGTCGGAGTACGGCGTCGGAGTACGGAGCCTGAGCAACTTCC
>JANOFY010000232.1:0-4672 GCA_031413895.1 Planctomycetota bacterium
CCGTTCGCGCGCGGCGTCCCCGCCGCGCAGTCCCCGCCACTCGCCCGCATTCCTCACCAGCTTCTACTGCGGCCTCGCCACGGAGTGGCATGTTCTGCGTTGCAGCGCCGGCCTTTCGCACACACACGCATCGTCCGGACGGATCGGTCTTACGAACGCCGCGATCTGAGGCGCCCGCGCCTCCCACCCGCCTCGCCGTTCGCCCCCGACCGCGCGCTCTGTACTGTGACGGAATGACCGGCCGTCGGAACCCTCCATCACGCGCCCCGCGATCCCGTCGGCGCACCTGCGCGCTGTTCCTCACCGCCACGCTCTTCGCGCCCACCTGCTCCCACGCCCCCTCCGACCGCGTGCAGGGCTACGTCGAGGGCGAGTTCGTCTACATCGCATCCCCACTCGCAGGCGAACTCGAGCAACTCGCTGTGCAGCGCGGCGCACAAGTGAAGAACGGCGATCTGCTCTTCGCGCTCGAGTGCACCTCCGAAACTGCAACGCGCGACGAAGCCGAGCGCCGGCTCGGGCAAGCGCGAGCAAATCTCGAGGACGCCAAGAAGGGCAAGCGGCCCACCGAGATCGAGTCCCTCGAAGCGCAGCTGGATCAGTCCAGGGCGGCGCTAGCGCTCGCCACACTGGAGCTCAAGCGACAGGAGATCCTGGCCAAGACCGGCGCCACTCCGAGCGCGGACCTCGATCGCGCACGCAGCGCGCACGACCAAGTGTTGGGCCGTGTCGCAGAGCTCGATGCCGACTTGAAGACCGCGCGGCTCGGCTCGCGCGTCGATCTCATCGAATCCGCGGAGCAGGAAATGAAAGCGCGCGCGGCCGCGCTTGCGCGAGCCGAGTGGGACCTCGCGCAAAAACGCCAGTCGGCGACGCAAGACGGCGCAGTCTTCGACACGCTCTACCGCGCGGGCGAATGGGTCGCGGCCGGCAAGCCCGTCGTCGTGCTGCTGCCTCCGCCGAACATCAAGGTGCGCGTCTTCGCCAAGCAAGCTCTCGTCGCGACGATCCATCAAGGCGACCCTGTGCGCGTCTTCGTCGACGGCGTCGCGGAACCCTACGTCGGTCGCGTGACGTTCATCTCGCCCCAGGTCGAATACACGCCGCCGGTCATCTTCAGCAAGGAGAGCCGCGAGAAGCTCGTGGTGATGGTCGAGGCACGCTTCGACGACGCGACCGCCGCGCAATTGCATCCCGGTCAGCCGGTCGACGTCGCGTTCGGTCCGTGAACATGGCGGACGACCTGGCGATCGACGTGCGGGGGATGACCAAGCGGTTCGACAACCGCGTGGTCGTCGATCGCATCGATCTCCAGGTGCGGCGCGGCGAGATCTGCGGTTTCCTGGGTCCGAACGGCAGCGGCAAGACCACGTTCATCCGCATGCTGTGCGGCCTCCTGCGCGCGGACGAAGGCAGCGGCACGTGCCTCGGCTTCGACGTGATTCGCGACAGCGAGGAGATCAAACGCCACGTCGGCTACATGACGCAGCGCTTCAGCTTCTGGGAGGACCTGAGCATTCGCGAGAACCTCGACTTCGTGGCGCGGATGTACTCGATGAAGGATCGCCGGAAGGCCGTGAGCGAGAGCATCGAGCGTCTTGGACTCGGCGACCGGCAGACGCAGCTTGCCGGTCAGCTCTCCGGTGGATGGAAGCAGCGCCTCGCGCTCGCCGCGTGCTTGATCCACGATCCCAAGCTGTTGCTGCTCGACGAGCCGACGGCCGGCGTCGACCCCAAAGCGCGCCGCGATTTCTGGGAACAGATCCATCGGCTCTCCGCGGACGGTCTGACGTTCCTCATCACGACGCACTACATGGACGAGGCCGAGCGCTGTCATCGCCTGGCCTACATCGCCTACGGCTCGCTGCTCGCGAGCGGCACGGTGCAAGAGGTCGTCGACCGCGCGAACCTCACGACCTGGTCGGTGCGCGGACCCGACTTGGCGCGCCTAGCGGTTCGGCTGCGGGAGAGCGCCAGCGTGGAGCAGGCGGTGGCGTTCGGTGCCGCGCTGCACGTCAGCGGCGCCGACGCCGCAGCACTCGAAGCGACGATCGCTCCCATGCGAGTCGCTCCCTACGAGTGGACGCGCGTCCGCTCCGGACTGGAAGACGTGTTCATCCACCTCATGGAAAGGTCGCGCGACAACTTCGCGTCATGAGCGCGCGCCGTGCCTTCTCGATCTCCCGCTTCTTCGCGATGGTCGCGAAGGAGTTCATCCAGATGCGCCGCGATCGCGTCACGTTCGGGATGATGATCGGAATCCCGCTGATCCAGCTCGTGCTCTTCGGCTACGCGATCAACTCCGATCCCAGGCACTTGCCCGCCGCGGTCCTGCTCGCCGACCGCGGGCCGCACGGACGGACGCTGCTCGAGGGCCTGCGGAACAGCACCTACTTCGACTTCGCCGGTGAGCTCTCGACCGAGCAAGAGGCGCGCGACGCGCTGGCGCGCGGCACGGTCCAATTCGTGATCAGCATCCCGCCGGAGTTCTCGCGCGAGCTCCTGCGCGGCGACCGGCCGCTCTTGCTGGTCGAGGCGGACGCCACGGATCCCGCAGCCACGAGCAACGCGATGAACTCGATCCGCACGGGGATCCTCAGCGCGCTCAAGAATGACTTCAAGGGACCGCTCGCCTTCCTCGCGAGCATGCCCGATCCGTTCGAGCTGCGACTCCACGCGCTCTACAACCCGGAGGCCAACACCCAGTTCAACATCGTGCCCGGTCTCATGGGCGTCGTGCTCACGATGACGCTCGTGATGATCACGGGCTTGGCGATCACGCGCGAGCGCGAACGCGGCACGATGGAAAACCTGCTCTCGATGCCGACGCGGCCGTTCGAGGTTCTGCTCGGGAAGATCGTCCCGTACATCCTCGTGGGTTACACGCAGGTGATCTTGATCCTGCTCGCCGCACACCTGCTCTTCCACGTGCCGATGATCGGAAACGTCGGGCTATTGCTCGCCATCGTGTTCGTGTTCATCGTCGCCAACCTCGCGATGGGGATCACGTTCTCCACGGTCGCGCGCAACCAGCTGCAAGCGGTGCAGATGTCGTTCTTCTTCTTCCTACCGTCGATGCTGCTGTCCGGGTTCATGTTCCCGTTCCGCGGGATGCCGCGCTGGGCGCAGTGGCTCGGCGAGATCCTGCCGCTCACGCACTTCCTGCGCATCGTTCGCGGGATCTTGCTCAAGGGAAATGGGTGGAACGAAGTCGGTCGCGAACTGTGGCCGATTGCCGTCTTCGCCGCGGTGGCGCTCTTGATCGGTGTGAAGCGTTACCGGCAAACGCTCGACTGAGCGACGCGCGCGACGCCACTCTCGTCGGCCTGCCAGTCGCCGCGTGCTCCCCGCGGCTCATTGGGATCCGGGCACCGCAAGCGCCACCGCGATCGACCGGCCGTTCGTGCGTTGCGCCAGGTCGGCCCATCGCGATTGCTGCGCTCGCTTCGAATCCACGAGGATCGAATCGAAGGCCACCTTCCGAAACCGGTTCTGTTCGACGAGTAGCTCCACCATCAGCTCCAAGTTCCACCGGTGACCTCCGGTCGGCACGCCGTCCGTCAGAGCCACGATCGTGTCGACATCCGGATCGAGCAGCGCGAGTTGCACCGCGTCGAAGTAGTTGCCGCGCCCGCTCTGGTGGCAGCGTTCGAACGAGTCGATCGCCTTCTTGATGTTCGCGGGCGTACTCGGCACGAGCCGCCGTTCCCATGGAATCGGCTGACTCGTGTACGGGATCACGTTGAACAGCGTGTCCTCCGGCAACGCCTGCAAGGCCGCACGCAGCTTCTCGTCGACGACCTCTTTGCGCGTCTTGTCGCCGACTTTCGATGTCCACACGGAGCCTGACAGATCGATCAGGAAGCACACGCGGTCCGAGATCAGGTTGAGTCCCGCGAAGCCAACTTGGGTGTCACCAAGCGCGACCGAAGCCGCCTCACTCCCGCCGCCCGTCGTCCATCGACCCTGAACGGTCCCCGCCCACGCTTCCCACGCCGCTCGATCGAAGCCGTGCTTCAGCCCCGAGCGTCGCTGCAAGTAATCGAGGATCTGCCAGCGCAAGCGCGATCGCTTCTCGAGCTCCATCCAGCGCACCAGCGACAGGATCGACTCTCGCGTCGACAAGTTCTGCAAGCTCTCGATCGCCGCGGCGCGCACGATGCACTCCGGGTCGCCGAGCACCTGCTGCGCAACCGACAGGCACTCCTGTTCGATCCAGCCGCGAGTCGCAACGACCGCCGCGCAGCGCAACGTACGCTCGCGGTTTTTCAGCGCGTCCCGCACGAGCGGCTCGGCCGTGAAGTAGTCGAGCGCCGACAACGTGACGAGCGCCGCTCCACGCAGCCCCGGATCCGCGGGACACTCGTAGAGAGCGACGACGGCCTTGGTGAGCTTCTTTCGGTCGCCAATCAGACGCTTCGCCGCCAACAATCGGTCGATCGACCACAAGAGCGTGCGCGAAACTTCGGGAGTGCGCGGAGAGAGATGCCGAGCGATCTCGGTCCCGTCGATCTCGATGGCCATGCGACCGAACGATTCGGCGACTCGCAGCCGCACCCATGCATCCTGAGCGCCGAGCCCGCGCCGTCCGAGGAGCTCGTCGACGAGCTCGGGATCCTTCACGCCGCCCAGCACCATCTGCGCCTCGTCCGCGACCTCGGGCTCCTTGTCC
>JANOFY010000233.1:0-1530 GCA_031413895.1 Planctomycetota bacterium
GCACGGCATCCCCCGCGCCGACATCCCGTGGGCCCCGGCCGTGGACGCCGAGGCCTGCATCGGCTGCCAGCTCTGCTACGTCGCGTGCTGGGACGGCGCGCACCAATGCATCCATCCCAAGAAGAAGAACGGCGCCACGCAACTCGTCGTCGACGAAGTCGAGTGCGTCGGTTGCAACCTCTGCTACTTCGTCTGCCCCGTCGAAAGCTGCATCACGATGGCCGAGATCGACACGGGCCGCGCGCCGATGTCGTGGAACGAAATGAAGGCCAAGGGGCTCGTGCGGCCGGAGTAGGTCTCGCGTTACGAGATTCCAAACGCCGCGCCGATCCGTTTCCGCAGCGCGTCCTCCGCGCTGAAGCCGACGACGCTGTCGACCATCGCGCCGTTCTTGAAAAAGAGAAGCGTGGGGATTCCGCGGACCTCGTAGCGCCCAGCGGCGAACGGGTTGTCGTCGACGTTGAGCTTGAGGATGCGCACCTTCCCTTGCATCTCGTCGCTGAGCCGGTCGAGCACGGGCGCTTGCATGCGGCAGGGCGCGCACCACGGCGCCCAGAAATCGACTATGACGGGAAGGTCGGATGCGATGACTTTGCTGTCGAACTCGGCGTCCGTGACCGCCGCGGCTTGTGACATGGTGATCTCTCCTCGTCTCGAGCACGTGTTTTCCGGCGACCGTGCATCGGGCCGGGGCTCGCGCGAGACGCACTGCATGATTCGTGACAACGTCGACCCGCGTGTGGAAAACGAGTTTCGCGAACGAGTTCGCGCGACGGTGGCGCGTGCGAGGCGTCGGCGAGCGGCGCGCCGGGGCCGCGCGTGCAACGTGGTGTTGCGGCGGCTCGATGATGCGTGGTGGAGGTGCCGTCGGCGATCGTCGGGAGTACGCGCGTGCGCTTCTACGTGCCGCGCTGCTCCACGGCCTCGTTCATCCCGAGCCGGCGCATCCGCCTCCAGAGCGTCGCGCGATCGACGCCGAGGAGTTTCGCGGCGCGTCCGCGATGCCATCCGCTGCGCTCGAGCGCTTCGCGAACCTCCGCTACCTCGGGGCTCTCGTCGGCGACAGGCGTTCGCGCGAATGACGCGACCGTCGCGGTCTCCTCGATGATCTCGCGCGGAAGATCCTCGAGCATCACGCTCGGTCCGCGGCTCTTCACGACGCCGTGCTCGATCGCGTTGCGCAGCTCGCGAATGTTTCCCGGCCAGCGATAGTCGAGAAGCGCGCGCATCGCGTCGGGCGAGAGCGTCTCGCGCGTCTTACCGATGAGGCTCGAGATCTCCCGAAGGAAAAGCCCCGCGAGCTGCGGAATGTCCTCGCGCCGCTCGCGCAGCGACGGCACGTGCATTGGAATCACATTCAGGCGGTAAAAGAGATCCTTGCGGAAGCTCCCAGAGGCTATCTGGCGCCGGCGCGAGACCTTGCAAGCACGCCGCCGGTTCCCATGTGCTGCTGCGGGAATGCACAGTCGGGAGGACTGACCATGTCTAACAGCGGTTCGGGCAACGGTGGCGGCGCCTGGCGCAGCGATG
>JANOFY010000234.1:0-2722 GCA_031413895.1 Planctomycetota bacterium
CCGTGCCGTCCAGTCGGCGGTCGCACTCAAGCCCGCCGCTGAACCCAGGTACACGAACGCGCGGCCTTCGTCCGTCTGGCCGTTGTCGAACCGTAGCGCACCAACGATCACGTCGCTGTAGCCGTCGCCGTTCACGTCGCCTGCCGTTGCAACGGACCAACCGAACCACGCGAACGCTTGATTGCTCTCGGCCGTCCAGGCGGCGGTCGCACTCAAGCCCGTCGCAGAACCCAGGTACACGAACGCACGGCCTTCGTTCAACTCGCCGTTGTCGAAGAACCGCGCGCCGGCGATCACGTCGCTGTAGCCGTCGCCGTTCACGTCGCCCGCAGTCGCAACGGACCAACCGAACTCCGCGCTCATTTGATTGCTCTCGGCCGTCCAGGCCGGTCCGGTGAGCACCGGATCCACCGTCACCGGATAGAGCGCGTCCGTGTCGTCGACGCGAATGCCGACGCCGAGCGGGCTCGGCGCGATGCGTGCCTCGAGCTCTCGACCCGTCGCGTCGAACACGACGAGATCGCGGTAGCGCAGCTTCGTCTGGCCGCACGCATCGACGAGCACTCCCGAACGTCCGCCGTCGTCGATGCGCAGCGAGACATCACCGCCGAAGTCGAGACCGATCCACAACGGCTCCACGCCGCGCGGGCGCTCCGAGATCGTCCAGCCCTGCTCGATGCCGCGCTCGTCGTTCACGAACCACTCCGTGAGCAGGCCGTGGTCGAGCTCGACGCGATTCGCGCTCGTCGTGATGCGTGCGTCGCCGAGCTCGTGCAGTGCCAGCGCTCCGTGATCTGCGCTCACGCGTCCGAAGATCGTCGTGCGCAGTGTGAGCTTCCACTCCGCGCCGGCGCCGTCCGCGCTCGTCGCGCGCGGGAACACTTCGAGGCCGGCAGCCGACACGCGACTGCGCAGCTCGTGCGAACGATTGGGCGCCGACACGACGGCGGGCTCGGCTGTCAACGCGTGGTAGCTGTACTCCTCGCGCTGAATCTTGTCCGAGACCACGGCTGTCCACGCCGAGCTTGCTTCGTCACCACCGAGCTGCGGCCGGACGGGCGCTTGCGCGAACGAGAGCAGGCTCGAAGCAACCAACGACACGAGCACGAAGAGGCCGCTGCGCATATAGATCGTCTCCAATCGACGGGAGGGGCGCGGCGAGCGTCTCGCGCAAGCGCAGACGCACCATGCTACGCGCGATGCTTCCTCCCGAGTGGCGAATTGCGAGATTAGATCGAGACTCCGAGGCGCATGTCCGGAGTCGCTTGGCGAGCACTGAGCGCGCGCGAGCGCGCCGAGCGACTCCGCGCATGACGCGCAGTCGATCGATGCACCTTTCGAGTTGCGCGTCGTGCGGGTTTTCGCGGAGTAACCCGTCGATATCGCAGCGCGCGCTCTTCGCTCAGTGCGCGACGCGCGTCGCCGGCAACGGTCCGACGCGCAGCTTCGTCTCGGTCACGTTGTTCCACGCCATCGTGGTCCACGGCGTCACCGGGAACAGCGGGTTGTTCGTGCGCACGCGCGCTCCGTGCGCGGACTCCGCGCCGCCGGGCGTCGCCACGTGCGTCATCGTCTGGGAGTCCGCGGACTCGGTCGTGGCGATGACGAGGGTACCTCTCAGCGTTAGCCGTCCGGCGGGTGCTGCTCGGGCGTGATCGGCGCGGCTTCGGGCACGACAACCGCGCCCGGTGTCGGCGCCGCACTCGTCACCGGTGCCTGCGAGATCCGGATGTTGCGCTTGTACGTGCGCTTCCACGCTTCGCTCCCGTCCTCGCTCCACGCCAGCCATTCGCCTTCACGTTGGCTGTCGACGAACGTTCCCTGCTCGGCGAGCTGGCCGTTCGCATACCAGATCTTCCATTCGCCGCGACGTGATCCGTTGCGCGCTGGGCCTTGCAGCGAGACCTGTCCGTTCGCGTGCCAGAACGTCATGCGCGTGTCGACTTCCGGATCGCCGTAGAAACACTCCGAGCGCGGCTTGCCGCTCTCGTACCAACTGCGCCACGCGCCGTAGGGCTTGCCGTACTTGTATTCGCGCTCCCATTGCTTGACGCCGTTCGCGTTCCAAATCGTCTCCTTGCCGTGCTTCACCGACGACTTGCCGGGCGGGTACGCGAGCGTCCATTCGTGGAGCAACTTGCCCGTGTCGGGATCGTGCTTGCGTCGCACCTCGAGCCGCGCGTTGCTCTCCGGGCGTGCCGACATCGGCGAGCTTCCGAGATTGGTTTCGGAGCGGCACGCGCAGAGCGTGCTGGCGAATACGAGCAGCCACGCGACTCGACCGAGCTGCGTCACTCGCGTTCTCCGATCCGGTCCTCGAACAAGATCGCGCGGAACACGAGATGGAACGCGGCCTGCGACCAGCCGCGGTACTGCGGGCGGAACGCGAACAAGTGCACGCGTCCCTCGCCGTGCAGAACGCGCAGCCACGCGCCGTGTCCCGCGATCGTTTCTGGTTTTTGGATCCAGCCGGAGAGTAGGAGCCGCGTCGGCGCGTAGCGGAGCAGCACTTGCGGTTTGATCTTGAGCTCCTTCGGAAGGCCCGCGGCTTCGCGTTCCTTTTCGTCGAGCTCGCGGTACGCCGCGGAACGCGAGAAGAAGAGCGCGACGGAATCCGGCAAGCCGACGGTCCACGGCGACTCTTCGGGAATGCCGCGCAGCACGCTACCGGGACACGAGAAGTCTTTCGCGGTTGCCGCGTTCGTCGCGCGCGTGACGTCGG
>JANOFY010000235.1:0-3030 GCA_031413895.1 Planctomycetota bacterium
GGTCCGTACGCCAGCTCGCGCTCGCCCACGCAGGCGAGCGCGACCGCGATGGCGAGGACGAGCGCGGAGATCGCCGCCGTTCGCGCGCGCGCTGGCGCCGCGGTGCGCACGACGAGCCCCGTCAGGAGAGCGAGCGCGAACGTCCAGCCCAGACCACCGAGCAGCGCTGCGCCCGCGCTCGCCAAGATCGCGAGCATGCGCGCGCGCTTGTCCGCACGGCGCAACCACGCGATCGCGAAGGCGCCGCCGCCAGCGCAGCACAGCACGATCGACGACAGATCCCCGTCGCCGTCGGCGGATGTGGCGAGGAGCGCGAGCGTCGCCGACAGCGAGAAGACCACGACGCTGCGGCCGAGCGGCGCACGCCGCGCGCCGCGCATTCCCGCGTCGCAGATGCACAGCGTCGCGAGCACGTTGGCCGCTGCGAGAGTCATTGAAACCGCGGAGCGGTCTCCCAGGAGGAGCGAGGCTGCCCCCGATGTCTGTGCCGAGGCGGACGCGATTGCGAGCACACACGCCGCGAAAGTGATCGCGCGAGCCAGCGTGTTCGCGACCTCAGCGCGCGGCGCGTGGCGTGGCACGAAGCCACCGGGCAGGGTCAGCCAGCGCACGACGAGCACGAGCGCCCACGGCGCCAAGAGCAAGGCCGGGCTCACTCGCAGTCCCAGCGCGCCGGTCAAATCAGCCTCGGCGACGAGGACGAGCGACCCGAGGAGATGGCTGGCCGCCCACGTGATGGGCAGGTCGGCGAGGCCGTGGAATCCAGGCGGCCCGGGCGGGAGCAGCGCGAGGGCGACTCGACCGACGAGTGCGATCGCCACGAGTGCGAGCGCCGCGAGTGCGAGGTCCGTCGCGCTCACGCGGGCGCGACCTCGAGCACGCCTCGCTTGGCCATGGACCGATGATTCCCGATGCGTGCGCGCGAATCCAGCGCGGACCCCGTGCCGGAAGCTGCGCGGCCTGCGTCCGCATCCAACAAAAGACCGGCGCGTGTGCGCCGGCCTTTTGCTCTCTGCTGTCTCCACGTGACACGGGGCCACGTGGGAGTGCTCGATCAGACCGGAGGCAGCGGACGCTCCTCCAGCTTGGGCGGAAGATCGCCGTTCGGATGATCACTGGGCGTGATCACCGGAACGTGCGTGGGCGATTCGGTTTCGCGGATGGTTTCGACGACGCGCCCGGGGAGCTCGCTCGCGCCGGACTCGAGCGGCAGGTAGCTGCCGCTCGACTCGAGCCACGCGCTCGCGCGGCCGTTGTTCGATTCGATCCACACCAGGGATCCGTCGTGCGTGTTCAGGCCATCGAGCTTCAAGAGGCCGGTGTTGCTCCACACGCCGCGATCCTTGGAGGCGACCTCGACCTCGAAGTCAGCCAGCGCATCCGCGGGGAAGGAGAACGCCATCTCGCCCCCGGCCAAGAGGGGGCGCACGGCGATCTCACCGCCGGACGTCTCCTTGAAGACGAAGAGCTGCGGGACGGACGAGAAGTTGCGCGCGCGGAACTGCGTCGCCGTCACGTGAATGCCGGCGACGATCGGCGCGCGTCCGAGCGCTGCCGCAGCTTGGAAGTCGAGCGGGTCGAGTGCGGGAACTGCCGCGCACACCAGCGGTGCCAAGAAACTGAAGAGCATGAGAACTCCTTCCGATGGAATGCCGGGCAGGGGACGGCCTGGCACGGACCTCTATCGGAAAAGTTGACCGCCCCCTTGAGGCGGCCTCGCGCCCAAGTCGCTACTCGCGCCCCAGAGCCCGGAAGGCGGCCCACTCGACGGCCTGGAAACCGGCCTCGCGCAAGGCCGCGCGGGCTGCCGCGGTGGCTTGCGACGGGCTCGAGCCGGCGTTCAGCGACCCGTGGAGCGCGACCGCGAAGGCGCGCGCGGCCGGGTCCGCGACGGGCCAGGACGTGACGACGAGATTGCGCGTGCCGGACTCGAGAAACGCACGCGCGACGCCGTGCAAGCCTTCCGAGTCGATGAACTCTCCGCCGCCGGTCTCGCACGCGAGCAGCACGGCCAGCGGCAGTCGCGGTCGGATCGACGCGATCTCCTCCGCGGAGAGCGCATCGTCACCGGAGAGCTCGAGCCCAACATCGGCCAGGCGGTTCGATTGCGAACCGACGCCGCGCGCGAGGTGCGTCGCGATGTGCGCGGCGCGCGCCGTCCGCAGCGCGGCGATCGCGGTGTCGCGCGTGAACGCGATCTCGATCGCTAGCTCAGCGCCGGCGTGGAGTGCGGCGACCTCCGCGAGCTCCGCGCTCGCACCGGGCAGTCGCATCACGCCCGCGGCATCGACTGGGCTGCCGAGGATCGACCAACCCTCGAACTCCGCGGGCGCGAGCGCCGGACCGGGTCTGCGCTCGGGGAGCCCCGGCAAGATCACGGGCACGAGCGGCGCGTCGACGAGTGCGCCGTCGATCTCGAAGAGCTCGACCGGCAGGCGTTCGAGCGGACCGTGCAAGAGAAACAGCAGACGGCCGCTCGGAGTGCTCGCGATCGACTCCCTCAGCGCGGCCGGGAAGAGTCTCGTCGCGATCTCGCCGAACATGCGTGCGCGCGCGCCGTCGTCGCCCGCGATGGTCGCTTCGCGCAGCCTGCGCACGGCGTCCTCGATCGACTTGCGGCCGGCCTCGACCGGCAATGCGAGCGCGCGTCCATCGGCTGCGACGTGGACGACGACCGTCGAGTCGGGACCGACGACCCACGTCACGAGTCCGCGCTCGAAATGCTCGGCCCACGCGAGCACGTCGCCGCTCTCGAGATCGCGCCGTTCTAGCGCGCCGGCGCCCTCCTGGAGCGCGCTTCGAAGCGAGAGCGATTGGTAGGCCTCGATCACGCGCGCGGCTTCGACGCCGCGACCGAGCTCCGCGTTCGCGCGCGCGAGGAGCGTCAGCGTGTGCACGCCGGTGTCTTCCCCGACCACGTTGGCGACCTCGCGTTGCTCCCGCAGACGAGCCTGCACGCGCGTCGCGGAATCGAGCGCGCGGGTCAGTGGCTCGATCGCGGAGTCGAACTCACGGAGTCGCACGCGCGCG
>JANOFY010000236.1:0-1868 GCA_031413895.1 Planctomycetota bacterium
AAGGTGTCGAAGCTGCGCGCGCGCGTGTACGAGGTGCCGATCACGTACTCCGGCCGCGACTACAGCGAAGGGAAGAAGATCGGAGCGAAGGACGCGGTAATCGCGCTGTGGGCGATCGTGAGGTGGTCGGTGTTCGGATAGCGAGTTCGGTTCGTGACCTTCTCGTGATCGTGCTCGGCTAGACTACCGCGCGCTCTCGGTGGCGCTGTGAGTTCGGACTCAGGCGCCGCGAGCCCCAGCGTCGACATGGACCTCGGAACGAAATCCATCGCTCTGCTCGCACTCTCCACCGGTCAGGTTCCGCCAGCCGCGCCGTCGCGGCCGTTCGACACGCGCGTTTCTCTCGAGCTCGCAGCGGACGATCCAATCCTGGAGGGTCACGGGCCGTGCAAGCGTTTCGATCACGCGATCGCGTTTGTCGGCGCTCTGCACGTTTGGACGAGCGCGGAGGGCGACCTCGACACGTTCCTGCGCGTAGAGCGTGAGACGGGTGAGCTCATCGCTCAGGACGACGACTCGGGCGGAGAGCCGACGCCGTACGTGAGCGTGGAGGTCAAACCAGGGACGAAGCTGTCGATCGTCATTGCCGCCACTGCACCGACCGGTGCCGGTCACGTTGAAGTCCGAATCGCATCCGCGCCGGATACCGACGCGACACGAGCCGCAGCTCTGGAGGCGCGCAATCAGCTCGCGACGGCCGAGTCACTGCGCGCCAAGGGCGAGTTGAGCGATGCCCGCATGTGCGTGTCGAAGGCGATCGAGAAGCTTTCCGCGTTGCCGGACGGCCAATACAGCGACGCAGTTGCGGATTCGCTTTGGCTGCTGGCCCGCTCTGCGCTCGATCTCAACGTGCCGAGCTCGACGCGTGACGCCTCGTCACGAGTTCTGGTCCAGCGCGAGCGCACGCTCCCTTTCGACCACGCGGAGATACAGGAAGTGCGCAGTGCGCTGGCGGAGTCGCTCCGGCAGCTCGGTGACTTGCCGGCGGCCCGCGAGATGAACCAGCAAGTGCTCGCCGCCCGCCTTCGCGCACTGCCTGCGGAGCATCCGGAGGTGCAGCGCGCCAAGCTCAACCTCGCGATCACGCTCAACGCCCTGGGCGATCTCGCCGGCGCGCGCGACCTCGAGGAGCATGTGCTCGACGTCCGTGCCAGGACGCTCTCCGAGGACGATGTTCGGCTCCAGCGCATCCGCATGAATCTGGCGTCCACGTTGGCCGACCTCGGGGAATCGGAGCGCGCGAGCGAGCTCTTGCAGAAAGCTGTCGCTGAGCTGACGCGCACTCAGCCGGCGGAGGATCCAAACCTCCTGCGTGCGCGCTTCAATCTCGCCGGACTCTTGCAGAAGCGCGGAGAGCACGAGGAGGCGCGCTCGATCTTGGAAGAGCTGCTCTCGATCCAGGAACGGATACTCCCCGACGACGATTTCGAGCTCCAGCGATTGCGCGTGAACTTGGCCCAAGCCCGCGGTTCCACGGGCGATCCTGCCGGCGAGCGTGCGTTGGAGGAGCGCGTGCTCGACATCCGTACACGCACGCTCCCCGACGACCATCCCGATCTGCAAGCGGTTCGCCTCAACCTGGGCACCACGCTCGTCAAGCTTGGGGATTCGCGCGGGGCGCGGCCGCTGTTCGAGAAGGCTGTCGCGAATTTCTCCGGCACGCTTCCGGAAGACCATCCCAGCCTCCAGTTCGCACGCGCGAACCTGGCCACCGTGCTCCGCGATCTCGGCGAGCTCGCAGCCTCGCGAGAGCTCTACGAGGAGTGCCTCGATTCGCTGGTCGCCGTGCTGCCGGAGGAAGATCCGGCCGTCCAGACCGCGCGACTCAACGTTGCGATTGCGTTTCGCGATGAGGGCCGACTCGTTGA
>JANOFY010000237.1:0-3687 GCA_031413895.1 Planctomycetota bacterium
CCTGGTCGACGACCTTCGCCACGGCGTCGTGCACGATGTACACGACCTCCAGGTTCTTGTACTGGCTGCGCAGCCACGTATCGATCCAGAAGGCCTTGATGCGCACGATGTCCTTCTGCACGCGCCCCATCGAGCCGGACACGTCCATGATGTGGAAGATCACGGCCGACGAATCCGGCTGCGGGCAGCTCTTGCGCGCGCGGAAGCGTTCGTCGTCACCGATCGGCACGACGCGCGGCTTCAGCGGATCCCATTCGCCCGCGGCGATCGTGCGCCGCAGCGCGCGTCTATACGTCCGCCGGAAGTGTCGCAGCGACTTCGGCCCTGCGTTGCGCACGCCGGTGTAGCGGCCACCATCGGCCGAGAGCTGGCGATCGCCGCGCGGTTGGATGTTCGGAAGCTCGAGCTCGGAGCCCAGCATCTCCGCCAGCTCGGTGAGCTCGACGTCGACCTCGAGGATGTGCGCGCCGCCGTGCTCGCCGGCGCCGGACGAGCCGTCGCCTTCCTGCGGACTGCCGGCGACGGGCTCGCCCTTCTCACCCGGACCCTGTCCGACGCCGCGCTTTTGATTCTCGCCGAAGTGGAAGCGCGGCAGCTCGATCTGCGGCACCGGAATGGACACGGTGCGCTCGCCGCGCCGGCCCAGGAGCTCGCTCGTCGAGAGGTACTTGCGCAGATCACTGCGCAGCTTGCCGCGCACGATCTCTCGGAAGCGAGCGCGGTCTCTCTCGATGCGGTACATGAGTCGTCAGAAGCTCTCGTTGGGCGTAGGCGGCGTGAAGATGAAATCCGGCGTCATGAAATACGGCGTCAGACACTTTCTTTCACCTTCGCAGGGCGCGGCTCGCACAACGCCGCGATTTGCCGGCGAAGGTGAAAGAAAGTGTCTGACGCCGTATTTCATGACGATCTCGTTCGATGCGATACATCAGTAGCTCTCGGGTTCCACCGTTGGACACGCGACCGCGGCGGACGCCGCAGTCGCTTAGGCCGCCTCCGACGGACTGCGCTTCGCGTCGCCGCGCGCGAACAGGCCCGCGACGTAGTGCAGCACGCCGTCGGCGCTGACTTCGTCGTAACCGAACTCGCGCATCAATCGGTCGCGGATGACGCCGATCTTCTCTTGGGTGTCGGGATCGACGACCGTCGACACGAGGCTCGTGAGCTGGATCGTGTCGCGCCGGTCCTCGAACATCTTCAGCTCGAGCGCGCGCGTCAGACGACCGTTCTCGCGGAAGTTGAACGTGCGCCCTTCCAGATGGACGGCCGCGATGTAGTTCATCAACTCGTGGCGGAAGTCGCCCTTGCGCGATTCGGGGATGTCGATCTTCTCCTCGATCGAGCGCATCAAGCGCTCGTCGGGGTCGCTTTCGCGGCCGCTCGCGTCGACGACCTTCTCGCGCGTGATGTGCGCCTTGAGATTGTCGATGTACTTGCCGCACAAGCGATCGATCGCCTCGCGGTCCGCGACGATCGCCATCTGGACCTCGCGCTTGATGATCTCTTCGTATTCCTCGCGCGCGGTCGCGATGAGCTGCATGTAGCGCTTCCGCGTCTCCTCGTTGCTCACCATGCTGTGGTGGCGCAGGCCGTGCTCGAGCGCGGCCAGCACGTGGAGCGGGCTGACGCTCGGGCTGTCCGACGCGATGCAGGTCGCGATGCGGTCCTGGACATAACGCGGGCTGATCCCCTGCATGCCCTCGCGCGGGCACTGCTCGCGCAGCTCCTTGACCTGATCGCGCGAGAAACCCTGCACTTCCTGTCCGTCGTACAGGCGCGCCTTCTGCAGGAGCGTCAGATTGGGATGCGTCGGTTCGTCGAGGCGCGTCAAGGTGGCCCACAGCGACGCGATTTCGAGCGTGTGCGGCGCGAGCGTGCGGCCTTGCGTGCGACGGCGGCCGAATTGGCGACGGTAGATCTCGACCTCGTCGCTGGCCGCCAAGTTGTACGGGATGTCGATCTTGATCGTGCGGTCGCGGAACGCCTCCATCAGGTCGTTGTTCGCGAGCTTCTTGTACTCGGGCTCGTTCGTGTGCCCGATGATCACTTCGTCGATGTGCGTCTGCGCGAACTTGCGCGGCTTGATGCAGTGCTCCTGCGTCGCGCCGAGGAGGTCGTAGAGGAACGCGACGTCGAGTTTCAGCACTTCGACGAACTCGAGCAGACCGCGGTTGGCGATGTTGAACTCGCCGTCAAAATTGAACGCGCGCGGATCGGAGTCGGACCCGAATTCGGCGATGCGCCGGTAGTTGAGGTCGCCCGTCAGCTCCGTCGAGTCCTGGTTCTTCTCGTCCTTGGGTTGGAACGTGCCGATGCCGACGCGGTCCTTCTCCGAGAGAAGCAAGCGGCGCACGCGCACGTGGTCGACGACCTTGTGCCAATCGCCGTCGTAGCGCTCCATCAAGATGCGGAAGAAGTAGCGGCTGACGGGATCGAGCTCGCCCGCGATCGCGAGTCGGTACTCCGCACGCAGCTTCTTGTTGAGCCGCGTTTCGACCGCGTGGCGCGCTTCGTTCGGAACCAAAAGAAGCGGATCCTGATTCATCGGCGAGTGCGTCACCTCGCCGTCGATCTCCCAGCGGAACGTGTACAGCGCGCCGTCGTCCGTCATCGAGTATTCCTCGAGACCGCGCTTCAGGAGGCGCGCGATGGTGCTCTTGGAGGACCCGACGGGGCCGTGCAGCAAGATCACTCGGCGCTCGGGTCCGAGCCCTCTCGCGCCGGCGCGAATGGTCTGCACAAGCTGTGCGAGCGGCTCATCGAGGCCGTACACCGCGTCTTCGCCGTCGTTGAAGAGGTCGTCGAAGATGCGCCAACGCCGCGCCGCTCCCGCCTTCTTCGCCTTCACGAAACCGTGGCTCTCGACCATGTCGATCAGCCGCTGCCACGCGTTGCGCGCCACAGCGGGACGCTCGTCGACGATGTGCAGGTATTCCTCGAAGCTTCCTTCCCAGTTGAGCGATGCGAATCGATCGGGACGGAAGCTCTCCTGGACGATGCGGAAAATTGGGGAGGATTGTTCGTGCATGGGAGGCAGAGTCGGGCCTTGGACCGAAAAGCAGGGAGATCCGTCTTCCCTGTCGTCCGGAGCGCTCCCCCAACCTGAGCGTGGCTCGCGTGCCGATCGCGCTCCGCCGCGCCCCTGCTGCCCGTAGCCCTAGAGCGACGCGTTTCTAGGGGCTCCCCGTGTGGTTGTCCGAGAGGCCCACGCGTTGGCTATGCTCACGACGATGTCAGATGCGCATCGGAATTCCCCCACGCAGGCACGGCCCCGCCGGATTGCACAACTCGCGATGTGGATCGCACCGCTGTGCGCGACCGTTCCGCATTTCAGTTGCGACCGCACGAACGCGAACAGCGCGCCGCCTACGTTCGACGCCGCGCGCGCATGGCAAGACCTCGAGTCGCTCGTCGCGCTCGGATCCCGGATCTCGGGATCGCCCGGTATCGAGAAGACGCGTGAGCTGATCGAGCGCGAGCTTTCGGCCGCAGGCCTGAAACCCGTGCGCGAGAGCTTCACGGCGACGACGCCCGCCGGCCCGATCGCGATGGCCAATGTCTACGCCGACCTTCCGGGCGACGGGACGAGCGCGGAGACCGTACTTCTCGTCACGCACTTCGACGCGTAGCGCGGCATCGAACCGTTTCAAGGCGCGAACGACTCGGGTTCGGGAACCGTGGTGCTGC
>JANOFY010000238.1:0-16441 GCA_031413895.1 Planctomycetota bacterium
AGATCGAACTCGCCTCGGTGCCCGGTGTGCCCGAGCCGTGGCGCGCCGCGCGCCTCGTCAGCGGGCGCTTCGACGACCTCGATCTGTGGACGCTCGAAGATCGTTCGCTCGACGAGACGAACGGGCCCGCATGGACACGCGCGTTCCCGTGTTGGCTCGCGGCCCAAGCGGGCGCCGCGGTGTGCATTCACGCGTCCGCCGGCGTCGCGCTGCCCGCGGGCGTCCCCGGCGAAGTCGCACGCGTCGACGCGGGGCCGGGCGTTGAGCGATCCCGCGTCGACGCGGGATCGCTGGCGCTCGTCACCGACCACATCAATCTCTCGGGCCGATCACCGCTCATCGGCCTGGGGGATTCGAAGCTCGGACCGATGTTTCCGGACACGAGCTCGCTCCACCATGTCGCGCTGCGCAAGCACGCCGCGGAGATCCTGTCGAAGCTCGGTGTGCCGTTCGCGGAGACCGTCGCGGCGTGCACGCTCGGTCCGACCCTGGAGACACCCGCCGAGCGCGCGTACTGGGCGCGCACCGGAGCCGGCGTCGCTGTACAGAACCTCGCGGATCCGCTCCTCGCCTGTGCGCACGCGGGCCTATCGGTTCTCTCGATCGTCGCAGTCACGGACCGCGGCGAGGGCGTGCAGGACCTGCGCCGCATCGTCGCCGCGGTCGAGAAGCTGGCTCCCGCGCTCGAGGATCTGCTCGTGCGCCTGGGCCCCGAGCTCGCACCTGCCGCCGCAGCGCTCACGATCGAGGAATGAACGGCACGCCCCGCATCGGTGTCCTGGTCTCGGGGAACGGGCGGTCTCTCGAGAACCTGGTCGAGAAGATCGGCGCGCGCGCACTCGACTGCGAGATCGCGCTCGTTGTCTCGAGCGCATTGGGCGCGTTCGCGCTGGAGCGCGCGCGCCAGCACGGCCTGCCCGCGGTCGTGATCGATCCCGATCGCCGGCAGTCCCCCGCCGAATTCAGCCGGGACGTGTTCCTCGCGCTCGACAGTTTTCGATGCGATGCGGCCGTGCTCGCGGGTTTTCTCCGTCTACTCGTGATTCCCGCAGCCTGGGAAGGACGCGTGCTCAACATCCACCCGGCGCTCTTGCCGGCGTTCGGCGGAAAAGGGTTCTACGGCGAGCGCGTGCACAAGGCCGTACTCGCGCGCGGCGTGCAGTTCACCGGCTGCACGGTGCACTACGTGACGAACGAATACGACGCGGGTCCGATCCTGCTCCAGCGCTGCGTGCCCGTGCTCGCCGGAGACTCGCCGGAAGGCTTGGCGGCGCGCGTCTTCGAAGAAGAGAGGATCGCGCTCCCGGAGGCGCTGCGGATCCATTTCGACCGCCGGCCCGCTTGTCGCCGGCCGGCGTGAGGCTCCGCCCACCATCGGACGGTACAGCGTTCGTCCGTCGATCCGCCGCCCCTCATGGCGCTTGAGATGGCGCTTGAGATGGCGCTCGAGCGCGCGCGCCGATCGGGCGCGCCGGCTCCTGCAGGGCGACTTCCGCATGGCCCCCACCGCGCGTTATCCTGCGCTGCAGTCCAATCCACCAAATGTGGTCCCGGACGAGCGTTACAACTCAGGTCCCAGAGAGCGGCGGTCCATCTCCGCTGCCAGCGCCACGCGCTCTATGCCTCAAGGCGACGAAACCCTGCCAGAGAGTTCAACGCGCGGCGCCGATTCGTCCGCCGAGATCGCGGCCCGTTACCAGGCGCTGGTCCGGACGACGACGACGGGATACGTCATCGTCGACGGCGGCGGCGTCGTGCTCGACGCCAACCAGGAGTACGTGCGTCTCACCGGCCGACGCAGCTTGGCGGAAGTGCGCGGCAAGTGCGTGCTCGAATGGACCGCGCCCTACGACATCGAGCGCAACATCCGCGAGCTCGAGAAGTGCTCCACGATCGGCGTGGTCCGCAGTCTGGAGATCGACTACGTCCAGCCGAGCGGCGTGGCCGTGCCGATCGAGATCAACGCCACGGCGATCTCGATCGACGGCGCCCCGAAGTGGCTCGCGCTCTGCAGAGACATCAGCGACCGCCGTCGCGCCGAGCGTGCGCTGCACGAGAGCGAAGAAATCCTGCGCTACATCTCGGACAACATCCGCGACGTGTTCTATCTCGCCAACGCGGATGCAACGAAGACGCTGTACGTAAATCAGGCGTTCGAACAGATCTGGGGCCGTTCGCGCGACGAGATCTCGCGCGCGCCGGCTTTGCTACGGCAGTGCATCCACCCCGATGACTGCGCGGCCGCCGCCGAACAGTTGCGCGAGAGCCTGGTGCTTCGCCAGCCGACGACCTTCCAGTACCGCGTCGTCACGCCGGACGGGAGCATGCGTTGGATCCGCGACCGCGCTTACCCGATTTTCGACGAGAACGGCGCGATCCACCTGATCGCCGGCATCGCCGAGGACGTGACCGAGCGCAAGCAGTTCGAAGAGATCCAACAGCGCACCATCACCGAGCTCGAGCGGCGCTTCGCGGAACGCACCGACGAGATCCACCGGACCAACGTCCGGCTGCAGGAGGAGATCGCCGAGCACGAGCGGTTGCTCCTCGCCCTGAGGCGCAGCGAGGAGCAGTATCGACTGCTCGCGGACCATGCCACGGACATGATCTCGACCCACACGCTGAGCGGGATCTACACCTACGTCTCCCCCGCCTGCCGCACGCTCCTGGGATGGGAACCCGACGAGCTCGTGGGCCGAGATCCCTACGATTTCTTCCATCCCGAGGATCTCACGGCGATCGAGAGCAGTCATATCAACGTGCTCGAGACGACGGGCATGCAGGTCGTCAGCTACCGCTTCCGGCGCAAGTGCGGGGACTACGCGTGGCTCGAAACTACCACCCGCACCGTGCGGGACGGCACGCATCCGCGCGCGATCATCTCCATCACGCGCGACATCTCGGAGCGCAAGCGGCTCGAAGCGCTCGAACACCGGCGTCAATGGGAGATCGCGCACCTGTCGCGGCTCAAGACGCTGGGCGAAATGGCGTCGGGGATCGCGCACGAGCTGAATCAGCCCCTGGCGGCGATCGCCAACTACGCTGCGGCCTGTCAGGCGACGGTACGCGCGGGCGAGTCTCCTTCCGAGATGCTCCAGCAGATCGAAACTCAAGCGGTCCGCGCGGGCGAGATCATCCGGCGCATGCGCAACATGGTTCGCAAGCGCGGTCCGCACTGGTCCACCGTCAACTTGAAGGAGATGGTGACGGAGTCGGTCGCGCTGCTCGGCCACGAACTGCGCCTCGCCGGAGTGCACGCGTCCATTCACGTGGACGAGCATATCCCGTTGATCCTGGGAGACGGCGTGCAGATCGAGCAGGTGCTCATCAACCTGCTGCGTAACGCGATCGAATCGACGGCCGGCAATGCCGCGGCTTCCCGCGCGGGGAAACGCGTCTCGATCGAGCTCAAGTTGCACGATCCCGACACCGTGCACATCTCGATCACCGACACAGGCGCCGGCCTCTCACCGGAGGCCGCCGAGCGCATCTTCGAGCCGTTCTTTTCGACCAAGCCCGAAGGCTTGGGCCTGGGGCTTTCGATCAGCCGGTCGATCATCGAAGGACACGGCGGACGGCTGTGGGCCAACGCGAACGCCGAAGGCGGCGCGACGTTCAGCTTCACGCTTCCCATCCGCAAACAAGGAGTTCCATGAAAACCGAGGCGACGACCGTCTACGTGGTCGACGATGACGAGGCGGTCCGCGATTCGATCACCGCGCTGGTCCGCGGAGCCGGGTACACCGTGTTCGCTTTTGCGTCCGGCGAGGAATTCCTCGAGCACGTCCCCGCGCATCAACCGGGATGTGTATTGCTCGACGTGCGCATGCCCGGCATCGGGGGCATGGAGCTCCACCACGAGCTGAACCAGCGGCGCAGCAGCCTTTCGATCGTCTTCATCAGCGGACACGCCGACGTCTCGCTCGCCGTCACGGCGATCAAGAACGGCGCGCACGACTTCATCGAGAAGCCGTTCAGCCCGAGCACGCTGCTCAAGAAGATCGAAAAGGCGCTGGCCGAGTGCAGCGAGCGCTGCGACGACGCGCAGTGCCTGCGCGGCGTGCACGATCGTCTCGCGCGATTGACGCCGCGCGAAGCCGAGGTCCTCGAGCGCGTCGTCGCGGGCGACTCGAACAAGACCAGCGCGATCCGACTCGGAATCAGTCAGAAGACCGTCGAGACGCACCGCTTCCGCATCATGAAGAAGATGGAGGCGAAGAACCTGCCCGAGCTCGTGCAGATGGTCCTGCTCGCGCACCGGGGATCGCCGCGCTGACGCGCACGCGGCGCGCCAAACGAAGCCGACGTACTCCGCACGAACGCTCGAGGCGCGCGAGCTCTCGGCCTGTGTGCCAGCGCTCGGCCGCATCCAGGGCGCGCTCGCACGCGATGAGTCCGGCGTGCATGTCGCCGAACGCGCGCTCGCACAGCTCCGCGCGCCGCGACCAAGCCCACGCGGTGCATTCGTCTTCCGGCTCGGCACACAGGCGGACCAGCGCGTCGAGCGCTCGGTCGCTCGCGCCGCTCTTCGCGAGGCATTCGGCCTCCGCGAGCAGCAAGCGGCGCACGGTCGACGGCGGCGCCGACGCGGCCAGCGCGCGCGTGTGCGCACGCTCGAACCACGCCGCCGCGTCGGCGTGACTCGCGTTGCGCGCGAGGATTTTCGCGATGCCGTGTGCGCGTGCGGCTTCCGGTCCGCCGAGCGGCGCGCCACAGGGCGCGCGCTCGGAGGTCGAACGGCCGAGGTGCGCGAGTAGCGTCACGAGGCTCAGCACGTCATCCCGGTTGTGCGCGATCACACCTTCGAGATCGTGCGCACGCCCCGCCAAGAAATCGAACCAGGCCGCGGGCGCGAACGCGCCGGAGAGATCGTGCTCGCGCGCGACTCCACAGAGTGCTGCCTCGAGGGTGCACAGGCGATTGTCCGCGAGCGCGCCCCGATACAAACGCTGCAGCGGATAGAAGAGGTCGAGGTGGCAGACCTCGCCGAAGGGCGGCGCGATCCCGTGGACTCGCATCCGGTCCTCGAGCCGGTGGCGATCGAACGACTTGCCGAAGAACGACACGATCGCCCCCGACGCCCGGATGCGCCGCGCGACCTCCGCGAGCAGCGCACGCTCGTCGGCGGGATGTGCGAGGAAGCCTTGCCACAGCGCGAATCCACGTTCGTCGAAGGCTCCCAGTCCGACGAGGAAGACATAGGTGCCCGCCCCGCCGGAGAGCCCGGTCGTTTCGGTATCGAAGTAGAGCGCGCGAGAAAGATCGATACGCGCAAGCGCGGGATCGCAGCCGATCAACGCTACGTCGCCCGCGTCGATCGCGTGCACCTCCCGCAATCGAAACGAACCATGGAGGTGATCCGCATCGAAGCGCGTCGAGCGCACGGTGAGGCGGCCCTCGCTCACCCACGACTCTTCGAGGCGCGCCGGAGGACCGAGCGATCGCCGACCCGAGCCGTTGTCGACGGTTGAAAGCGTGTCGTGCGCTGCCGGTTCGCGGCGCGCGAGACGTTCGTGGACCGAGGCTCGTCGCGCAGCCGACTCGTCCTCGTCGAGCTCGACGCGCGGCGCGGAGCTCGCGCACTCGCCATCGCGCCGAAGGCGTCGCAGGCGGTCGCGGAACGGATCGCTGCTCAATCCTCCTCCGGCGACAGCGACTCGTTCGGGACCGGGGACGAACCGTCGACCAAGTGCGCGAGGATCGTGCGCACGAGATCCTTGCCGCGCGCGCCGCGCGCTTCCGCCGGTCCGACGCACGCCGGACAACCTTGGCTGCAGGCGCAACGAGTCACCACGTCGAGCGCGACCTCGAACCAAGCGCGGTGCCCGCGGAACAGCACTTCCGAAAGCCCGACGCCGCCTTGAACACTGTCGTAGAGGAACAGCGCCGGCCGCTTGAAGTGCGGTGACGCAACCTGCGTCGAAAGACCCAAGTCGCGCGGCTGACAGCGCAGGAAGAGCGGCGCGACCCGGCGCAACAGCGTGCCCAGGCCATGCCACGTGCGGCCGCGATCGGCGGCGGAGAGTCCGAGCGCGAGCGCGCTCTCGTTCGACAGCGTGAGCACGAACGTCTCGGTGTCGAGTTCCTCCGGCGGCAGATGGATGTCTTCCGCCCCGACGTTTTCGCGCGTGTAGAAGCGGATCTTCTTGTACTGCGTCGCGAGCGTCGTCACGTGCACTTCGCCGCGCCACACGGAGTAGTCTTCCGCGCGGGGAGAGCCGACGCGTTCGCGCGTCTCACGCGCCTCGAGGCGGAGCACGCGCACGTCGGTGTCGACCTCGGCCTCCGTGAAGTAGTCGCTGTCCACCCGACGCGCGTACGCACGGCGGTTCTCGTAGTCGAAACGCTCGACGATCCAGGTCTCGCCTTCGACCTGGTAGATCGCGCCTTCGTGCACGCTCGTGATCGAACCCGCGCGGTCGACTTCACCGAGCGCGAGCTTCGTCTGCGCGTCGAGGATCAGGACATTATCCGGCGCGCCGCCGCCGAGCGACACGTCCTGCGCCGGATACGCATCCGCCATCCAGTACCACGTGCCCTCTTGACGGTGGAGGAGCCGCGATTCCTCGGTGAGGTAGTCGAGGATCGCCGCGGTGTCGCGCGCCTCACCGAATCCTGCGTCATCGACGTCGTGCGCGCTGCTCGCGCGAAACGGCAGCTCGAACGCGGCGCACTTCACTTGATCCGAGAGGATCACGAGGTTGTCGGGATCGAGTCCGAGGCGCTCGCGCGGCGCGCCGAAGAGGATCTCCGGGTGGCGCACGAGGTATTGATCGACGGGATCGGACTGCGCGATCTGGATCACGACGCTCTGCGATGCGCGACGTCCCACGCGGCCGGCGCGTTGCCAGAACGAAGCCTGCGAGCCGGGGTAGCCCACGAGCACCGCGACGTCGAGCGCTCCGATGTCGATGCCGAGCTCCAGCGCATTCGTCGACACGACGACCTTCACGCGTCCGGAGCGCAGTCCGTCCTCGATTTCGCGGCGGAGCAGCGGGAGATAGCCGCCGCGGTAGCCGTGGATCTCGTCGGGCGTGAGGCCCATCGCGCTCGCTTGCGCCTTGAGATAACGCGTGAGCACTTCGACGGCCGTGCGCTGGCGACAGAAGAAGATCGTCTGGTGACTCGGGCCGCACACGGAGAGCGCGAGCCGCCGCGCTTCCTCGAGAGCGTTGGCGCGCAGACCCGCGACGGGATTCAGCATCGGCGGGTTGTACACGCCGAAGACGCGTTGTCCTGTAGGAGCGCCGCTGCCGTCGACGACTGCGACGTCGCGTCCGAGCAAACGGCGCGCGTGCGCCGCCGGTTCCGCGAGCGTCGCAGAGCAACACAGGAAGCGCGGATTCGATCCATAGTGACGTGCGATGCGCACGAGTCGCCGGAGCACGTTCGCGACGCTGCTCCCGAACACGCCCGAGAGCGTGTGCACTTCGTCGATCACGACGAACTGCAATCCCTGAAAGAGCTCCGACCACTTGGCGTGGTTCGGCAGGATCCCCGCGTGGAGCATCCACGGATTCGTCAGCACGAGATGGCCGCGCTCGCGCAGCGTGCGGCGCACCGAGGGCGGCGTGTCGCCGTCGTACGTGAACGCGTGCCAGTCCTGGCCGAGCTCCTCGACGCACGCCGTCAGCACGGCGGACTGGTCCTGACTCAGCGCCTTCGTCGGAAACAGGAACAGCGCGCGCGACGCCCCGTGCGTTTCGAGCAGCGACTGCAACACGGGCAGCGTGTAGCAGAGCGTCTTCCCCGACGCGGTCGGCGTCGCCACCAGCACGTCGTGTCCCGCGAGCGCGAGCTCGACGAAGCGCGCTTGGTGGTCGTAGAGGCTCGCGATGCCGCGTGCCGCGCACAGCTCGACGAGGCGCGCATCGAGTCCGGCGGGAAAATCGGCGAGGCGCGCTGCGCGCGGCGGCTCGACGTGCCAGTGATCGAAACCCTGCGCCAACGCTGGATCGCTCTTCAGCCGCTCGAGGATCGCCTCGAGACCCTCACGTCCCCTCGATCGGCGGCGCGAACCGTCGGCGGGTGCACGCGCCCGCTCGCGGGGTCGCGTGACGTCGCTGGACTCCGAGGAGTGGGATTTCGGGGGTTGGACCACGCTCGAGCCCCCTCCGGCGCGCCGCCGGTGGTGGTTAGGGAGACGTTAGGGGACGCCCCCCGCCCGAGCAAGGCCCCACTCGCGCTACTTCAGGAGAGCGGCGAGCTTCCCATAGAGGCCTTGGTCCTTCGTCGCGAGCAGCGCGCGGAGCCCGTCGATCTCGACGTCGACCTCTTGCTCGGCTGCGCCAGCTTGGCCGTCGTCACGCGGTGTGAGCCCGAGCGTGAAGACCGTCCGCTTGTCACTCTTGTTCGTGAACTCGACCTGGATCGGATCGATGAAGGGCAGCTCGGCCCCGGCTCGACGGTGCTTCTCCGCGCGCAGGAACAGCAGCGGGTCGAGCACCTGATCGAGCTCCTCGGCGCGCACCGCGAGATCGGGCGCGGCCCACACGCCTCCGCGACCGCGCACATAGCGGCGTTCGCTGCCGAGGCCCGAAATGCGCAGCGACGCTTGATCGATCTCGAGAATGTCGAGGAGCCGCAGGCTGAGCAGTTCTTCGAGCGGCGTGTGCACGAGTTCGAGCAGGCTCGGATCGACGAGCGCGACGACCGATTCGCCCGGACGTTGGAACTGGCGCGCCGCCGCGCCGCTCGCGCTCGTGAACAGCGCGCCGATCGATCCGCCCTGCACGTCCGCTCCCGAGTCGATCGAGACAGTCTCGCCGCCAGACGACGCTTCGAATGGTCGATCGAGCAGGAAAGCGGCGAACTCGAGCGCTTCCATACGGCCAAGCAAGTCGTCGACGCGCCCCTGCTCGGCGGGGCGCGGCGTGGTGAAGCTCCCGTGCCCGCGTTTCTCGCACACGTTCCACACGCGGCCCAGGCGTGCGAGCAGGAGCTCGCGATCGTTCGAGCGCAGCGTGATGCCGTCGATCGCTGCGGACCGGCGCCGAACGAGCCTGTGATCGAGGAGATCCTCGATGGGCGATGCGAGGAGCCGCACGGACTGCTCATCGATCCCCCACACAGGCGTCTGACCAGAGAGGCGTGCGAACCAGGCGGCCCCGGGCGCGTGGCCAGGTCGGCCGAAGTGCACGGTCTCGCGCGCGTCACGTGACGTCACGAGCTCGACGCTGAACTCGGAGGGATCGAGCCCGTAGTCGGCGAGCGCTGCCGCGCCGTCCTCGACGAACCGCCCGGCCTCGAGTCGCGTCGCGCCCTGGACCCACAAGCTCATCGCGACCGGATCGAGCGCCGCGCGCACGGGCTCGCTCGCGCGCCACTGCTCGTCGTCGACGAGCGCGTGCAATGTGAGATCATGTGGATCCACTCCGCGCTCGAACGTGGTCCTGCCAGCGCGCTGCACCTCGACGACGTCCCGCGCATCGAGTTCGACGACGGATCGTGACTTGAAGTCGTCGATCGACCGCGCCAGCGTCGTGTCCAGGTCGCGCAGTGTGCGCAGGATGCGCCCGCGCACGCGCACGTACACGCGCGCTCCGTCGAGGTCGAGCGCGCCGAGCTCGAGCCGTTGCCGCGCGGGTTTCCCGTTCGAATCGCTCTCCAGCTCGAGAATCACGCGCGGCGGTTCGAACCCCAGCGACTGCGCGTCGCCCTCCGACTCGGGCACGAGCGCGCCGCGGCGCGTGAGCGCGGACTGCACGAGGAAGTCGAACAGCTCCGACTGCGCGCGGGCCGCGATCGGATCGACGAGGTTCCACGTGCCGTTCGCATCTCTTTCCGCGCGCAGGTGCACGTCGCGCTCGACAGATTCGATCCGCACTGCTGTGACGGCCGCAACGTCGAGACCCTCGAACAGCGGCGTGCCCTCTTCGCGCGCATGCGATTGCTCGCGCCTCTCTTGCCACCAGAAGAGCGCGGCGAGCCCTAGTACCGCGAGGGCCAGCCAGAGGAGCATCGAGCGCTGCATCAGTGTCTCCGCTTCCAGGCCGTGAACAGCCCGAGCGCGAGGCACGCGCCTGGGATCACGATGACGGCGATCCAGTGCACGGTCGCGAGCGCGCTTGCTGAACCGAGATCGATGCGGCGCTCTTCGACGTTCCTCTTCACGACGTTGACGCGAAACTCGCGCGCGGCGGCGTGATTGAAGATGCTGAGGAGCAAGTCGCGGTTCGTGTCGAACGCGAGATTGCTGAACGCCTCCGCGGCGCCGAGGCAGATCACGCGGCACTCGGGGCGGGCTCCCTCGGGCAGGGCGCGGCCCTCGGGCAGGGGCCAGAGCGGCGAGAACTTGGATTCGATGCCGACGATGAAGGGCCCGCGCGATTCGGTCGACTGCGGAAGCCAGTCGGGTTGATCGTTGACGTCGGGCATGTCGCGCCAACAGTCCTCGGACGTGCGCAACAGTGGCAGCACGACGCCGCCGGTTGGCGGCTTGCCGATCTCGAGACTCTTCGGGAACGGCAACACGACGCGCCGATCGGCGCGCCGCAGCGCATCGGTCAGCGCCTGCGCGGAGAGTCCGACGCCGCCGACGTAGATCAGTCCGCAGCGCGGATCCCCGGTGATCGGCGCGCCCGTGCTGCCGATCTGCACCTGAGCGATCCAACCGCGCGACTCGACCCGGATGCCGTAGCGGGCGAGGAAACTCGGCAGCGCGTCGCGTCCTTGGATCTCCTTCGTACCCGGCGCGACGACGAGCGCGCCGCCGGATTCGACGAACCGGCTGAGCTCCTCGAACTCACCCGTCGCCAGCGGTTGCTCGGGGCCGATCCATGCGATCGCCGCACAATCCTCGGGGAGCGGCTTCTGGCCCGCGGCGGACCAGGTCTGCACTTCGAATCCGTCGATCTCTAGCTCGTGCACGAGGCGCGTGAGGCCGCGCTCGTCGGCGCCAAGCACGTCGCGCTCGCCATGACCGGTGAGGAACACGACTTTCGGCTTGGATCCGTCGCCGAGCTTCAGTACGGCGCCAACGAACGCTTCCTCGCCGCGAAAGGAAACGATGCGCGCCGGCGCGGCCGGCTGCTCGCGATCGCCCGGATAACCGGGATCGAGGTCGGCCAGATCGCCGCGCAGTTGCAGCGACGCACGCCGCGCGCCTTGCGACACGACGATCACGCCGCCGGGTTCGACTTGCAGGAGTCCGAGCTCCCGCATGCGATCTTGCGCGCGCGCGAACCCCGCGCCGATCCCGCCGGAGATCGCGTGGGGAGTGATCTGGACTTTCCCCGGCGCGCCATCGCGAGCGAGCACGAGCAGAGTGTTCATGCGCTCCTGCACGTCTCTCACGACGCCTTGGAGCGAGCCTTCGCCGGGCCGGAAGAAGATGTCGACTTCGATCGGCGCGCTGAGCCGGCCGAGGATCTCGATCGTCTCGGGCGAGAGCGTGCTCTGCTTCGCCGCGGTGAGATCGAACCGCACGCGCAGACCCCGGCGCTCGGAGAGCCACGTGACGAGCGCTACGGCGGTCACGGCGAGCACGAGCATCCCGGCGACTTGGAGTCCGATCCAAACGCGCGTCGATCGGCTCGTCGATCGCAGCCGTGTCGGTTCGCTCGGCATGGCCGCGGGTCAGCTCCAACGGCGCGCTTCGAGCGCGCGCACGGCTGCGAAGAGGAACAGGGCGGTCCACGCAACGAAGAACACGACGTATGCCGAATCGAGGACGCCGATGAGGAACGCGCTCTTCAGGTGATCGATCACGTGCACGTGGGCGACCAGGCGTGTGAGCCACGGAAGGTCCGAGAGTCCCGCGAACAGCGGCAGCAGCACGAGCACGAGGTTGAACACGATCGCGGCGAACGCGGCGACGATCGGGGTGCCGGTCAAGCTGCTCGCGAAGAGTCCGATGGCGGTAAAGAGACCCGACACCAGCAGCGCTCCGGCGAAACCGCTGACGAGCGCGCCCCAATCCGCCGCCGGACCGACGGCGGCCACCGTCACGACGTAGACGAAAACCGCGCCCCACAGCAGTGCCATGAACGTCGTGGCCGCGAGGAATTTCCCAACGACGACGGCCCCGTCGCTGACGGGAGCCGTGAGCAGGAACTCGATCATTCCGCTGCGCGATTCCTCGCTGATCATCCGCATCGTGAGCAATGGCGGCACGAGTACCACCAAGACCCAGAAAACGAACGAGTCCCCCAGCGAGTAGCGCATCGCCACGTCGAGATCGCCGGCCGCGCTCTTCAAGTACAGCGTGAACAGGTAGCCGTTGAGAAGCAGCGCTATACCGAGCAAGATCCACGCGAGCGGTCCGAGAAACAGACCCGAGAGCTCGCGTCGATAGATCGCGAGGAGACCCTTCATCGCGTGTCGCACGCGCTCGTCGGCGGCTCGCGGGTCGTGTCGGGCGCGTCGGTGGCCGTCGATCCTTCGGACGTTGGAGGCCGCGGCGCTTCGCCGGGCGCGCGCGCTTCGACGTTCTTGGGCCGGCCGAGATCGCGAGTCGCACCCATGTCGAACGGGTTCAGGTTGTAGACCACTTTGCGCACGGCGTTGGGGCTCGCGGCATCGGGCGGTGTCGGCGCGAGCGGCAGACTTGCAAAGCTCGCGGGCGCCACGGGAGCAGATGCCGCGGCGGACGACAGTGCCGCACGGTGGTCGGCGCGCGCCGGCTCTTCGTGCGTTCCCAGTGCGATCTTCGCGAACAGTTCTTCGAGAGTCGGGCGGCGCCACGACAATTCGCGCAGTGCCCAGCCGCGCATCTGCGCGAGCGCTCCCACGTCTTCGCGCAAGTCCTCGTCGCACACGATGTCGAACTGATGGTGAACGCCGACGCGGCCTCGATCCAGGGTCGCGCGAACTCCCGGAAGCGTAGAGATGAGTCGCATCGCGCTCGCGACGTCGGCTCCGACCACGGCTTCGAGCCGGACGTGGCTCCGCTGCGCGAGCTGCTTGACGAGCTCCGCTTGGGTTCCGTCGGCTGCGATGCGGCCGCGGTGAAGAATGATGACGCGCGGACAAACGGCCTCGATCTCGGGCAGGATGTGCGACGACAGGATCACCGTGTGACGCGCCGCGAGCTCGCGGATGAGCGCGCGCACTTCGATGCGTTGCATCGGGTCGAGGCCACTCGTCGGCTCGTCGAGGATGAGCACTTCCGGATCGGGGAGCAACGCGACCGCGAGGCCGACGCGCTGCCGCAAACCGCGCGAGAGATTGCCGATGAGGTCGCGGGCGCGGTCCGTCATGCCGACGCGCTCGAGCACCATCGGAATGCGGCTCTTCGCGACGCTGCGCGGCATGTCGTGGAGCCGCGCCTGGAACTCGAGCATCTCGATCACGCGCTGCTCGCGGTAGAGCGCAACGCTCTCGGGCAAGTAGCCGATGCGCCGGCGCACTTCCATCGATTGCCGCAGCACGTCGAAACCCGCGACGCTCGCCGCGCCCGAGCTGGCCGGCAGATAGCCGGCGAGAACGCGCAGCGTCGTGGTTTTTCCGGCACCGTTCGGTCCCAAGAAGCCGACGACTTCCCCGCGCGCGACCTCGAACGAGATCGAATCGACGGCGACGACGGACCCGAAGCGACGGGTCAACTGCGAAACACGGATCACGTCGCGCAGCGTAACCCTCGCGCTCTCAGGCCTCAACCCGAGCGACGCTCACGGCAATGAACGCGCGCGACCCGCCGCCGCAAGTGGACGATGGGTCGCGCGCTGAATCGACGCTGGCAGTGAGCGCACGCGCTCGGCGCGTGCGAACGCCGCGCTCGTCAGGCCTTCACTTCGAAGTCGGCGTCGACGGCGTCGTCTTTCTGCTGGGCGTCGCTCGATCGTCCGCTCGGGCCCTGCGGTCCTTCCGGAGCCGTTTGAGCGGCGCCGCCCGGCGTCGCGTTCGCGGCGTACACCGCTTCGCCCAGCTTCTGCGCCTTCGATTGCACGTTCGCGATCGCGCGCTGAATTGCATCCTTGTTTTCGGCGGTCAGCGCTTGCTTCAGCTCGCTCACCGCGTCGTCGACGTTTTTCGCGTCGTCCGGTTTGAGCTTCGAACGGTGCTCGGCGAGCTGCTTCTCGGTTTCGTGGACCAGGTGATCGCCTTGGTTCTTGAGCTCGATCACCTCACGCTTGGCCTTGTCCTCGACCGCGTGCGTTTCCGCGTCGCGTCGCATGCGTTCCACTTCTTCCTTCGAGAGGCCGGAAGAGGACTCGATGCGGATCTGTTGCTGCTTGCCCGTGCCCTTGTCGACCGCCTTGACGCTCAAGATGCCGTTGGCGTCGATGTCGAACGTGACTTCGATCTGCGGCATGCCGCGCGGCGCGGGTGCGATGCCGTCCAGGTGGAACTTGCCGAGCGTGCGGTTGTCGCGGGCGAATTCGCGCTCTCCTTGGAGCACGTGGATCTCGACGCTCGGTTGGCTGTCGCTGGCCGTCGAGAACGTTTGACTCTTCGAGGTCGGAATCGTGGTGTTGCGCTCGATCAAACGAGTGCACACGCCGCCGTACGTTTCGATGCCGAGAGAGAGCGGCGTTACGTCGAGCAGCACGACCTCGCTCACTTCACCCGAGAGTACGCCGCCCTGGATCGCCGCGCCGACCGCGACGACCTCGTCGGGGTTGACGCTCTTGTTCGGCTCCCGATTGAAGAGACGCTTCGCGAGAGCGTGCACCGCCGGCACGCGTGTCGAGCCGCCGACGAGGATCACCTCGTCGATCGCCGACGGTTCAAGGCTCGCGTCCTTGAGCGCTTGCAGACAGGGCTTCTTCGCCCGATCGACCAGCGTGTCGATCAGCTGCTCGAACTTGGCGCGCGTGATCGGCATCTGGAGGTGCTTGGGACCCGACGCGTCAGCCGTGATGAACGGGAGGTTGATATCGGTCTGCGGCACCGACGAGAGGTCGATCTTCGCCTTCTCGCAAGCTTCCTTGAGTCGCTGGAGCGCCATCGGGTCCGTGCGGACGTCGATTCCGCTCGAACGCTTGAACTCTTCGGCGACGAAATCGATCAGCGCTTTGTCGAAGTCGTCACCGCCCAGGTGCGTGTCGCCGTTCGTGGCGAGCACTTCGAACACGCCGTCGCCGATCTCGAGAATCGAGATGTCGAATGTGCCGCCGCCGAAGTCGAACACCGCGACCTTGCCGCTCTTGCGCTTGTCGAGGCCGAACGCGAGCGCCGAAGCCGTCGGTTCGTTGATGATGCGCTCGACGGTCAGGCCCGCGATCGTGCCGGCGTCCTTCGTCGCCTGGCGCTGCGAGTCGTTGAAGTAGGCCGGCACCGTGATCACGGCGCGCGTCACCTTCTCGCCTAGATACGCTTCGGCGGCCTCCTTCAAGTGCGACAGGATCGCCGCGCTGATCTCGGGTGGCGTGAATCGCTTGCCGTCGATATCGACTTTCACGAGCTCGTCCGCGCCGCCGACGAGCTTGTACGCGACGGACTTCTCCTCGCTGCCGACCTCGTGGTGCCGCCGGCCCATGAAGCGCTTGATCGACGCGATCGTGCGCGTGGGGTTCGTGACCGCTTGCCGCTTGGCGGGCGCGCCGACGAGCTTGGTGCCGTCGGGGAGGAACGCGACGACCGAAGGTGTCGTCCGCGCGCCCTCGAGGTTCGGGACGACGACCGATTCACCGCCCTCCATGACCGCCACGACGGAGTTGGTGGTGCCGAGGTCGATGCCGATGATCTTGCTCTTGTTGCTCATGATGAAGGGGCCGCGGAGCGCGGGTTGTCGGATCCGGGCGCCCGCCGGCCTCCAAACTCCGTGCCACCTGTGGCAGGTCTACAAGCGGCGACGAACTATGGAGTTAGGGCACTGGAAGGCGGTGTTCACCGCGCCAGTTTGGCAGACCGACATCGCGATGATTCCGAGCTGCTGCCGCGTTGGCAGGGTGACCCGGCGCTGGGTGCGGCGCACCTCCGACGCGTGCGAGTTCCCGCCGAACGCGTCGCGTAGCGCTCCGCGCGTTCCATCGCGCTCGGCGCGTCACGATACGCACATCGCATCGCGAGTGGCGCGGCGTCCGGACCGCGGCCGCATCTCCGACTCGATCGCCGCGTGACCCGGCACGCGAAAGCGAGGTGACGCTCACCCTTTTTCGGTGGCGCCACCTCGCGAGCCCGCACTCCGCTCTCCTCGGGGCGCGGCTCCCCATCACGGACAGGCGTGGTTACGGACAAGCGTCGTTGTCGGCTCTGGGAGTTCCCGTGTCGTTGCCGGCTCCGCCGAGCGGAGTGCTCGAATCGCACCAATTTGTGCCGAGATCGTTCAGGAACTGGTCGCGCGCCGAGAGTTTCACGCTGACCGAGCGTCCGCCCGAATCCGGCCACACGACGCCGTCGTCGCAGTCGACGCGGTCGAGCACGTTCCCGTTCGGACGCGAGAGGATGATCTGATCGGCGGCGTTGCCGAGTCCGAATCCGCTGTACGCGTAGTCGACGGGCACACCGCCGTTGGTCGCGCTATCGGCGTTGTTACCGAGCACGAGGTAGCGGCCGG
>JANOFY010000239.1:0-4104 GCA_031413895.1 Planctomycetota bacterium
CCTCGATCGTGTCGCGCGCGTCGTCCAGCGCCTCGTCCTCGGCCCACGCCCGGCGCCGCGCCATCTCGGCGGCGCGCCAGCGCGAGTAGACGATCCAGCCGGCGGCCAGCGCCAGGACCCACAGGCCCAGCACGCTGAGGAGGCGCCAGTTCGTTTCGAGTGCGAGGGGGGGCAGTGCCATGTGGAGCTCAGTAGCGCATCTGCGACAAGCGCGTGATCCACAGGAGCCCGATCGCCTGCAGGACGATCGCGGCGGCGATGACGTTCGCGCCGACCGGGTGCGCGAGGAACTCCTCGAAGTTCACCGGGTTGGTGCGCCACATCAGGAGGCCCAGGAAGTACGTGATCACGACGATGCCGATCACCGAGGCTTGCGCCTCCGTCGACTGCGCGCGCACGCGCCGACCGATCTCGATGCGGTCGCGGATCGTGCGGCCGACCGTCGCGAGCGTGGGCGCCAGGCTGCCGCCGGTCTCGCCGTGGACGGCCATCGTGAAGGCGAACAGACGGAAGCTTTCGAGCGGCACGCGCACCGCCAGATCCTCGAAAACCTGCTTGGGCGTCTCGCCGAAGCGGATGCGGCCAAGCGTCTCCTGCAGCTCCGCCTTCAAGGGCTTGCCGGCTTCGTTGGCCGCGCCCTCGATCGCCTCCATGATCCCCGAGCCGGCGCCGAGGGCCGCGACCATCAGGTCGATCGCGTGGGCAAGCTGCGTTTCGAGGCGCAAGCGGTTGCGCGTGTGCACCCAGCCCTCGATCAAGTACGCGATGACACCCAGGATGACGCCCAGCGCGACCGCGTAGACGAGGTCTAGGCCCAGGACGATCCGGACGATCAGCGCGACGACGACCCACACGAATACCGGGAGCCAGCGCGCGCGCCGCAGCGATGGCGTGAGCCCGGTCGACGACGTGCGCTCCGCGACGACGACGTCCTCGTTCAGGCGCTCGCGCGCGATGCGCCGCAGGCGCTGGTGCCGGAAGGCCCAGGCCAGGACGAACGCGACGGCGAGGAACGCGCCGAGGACGAGGATCTCACGCATGCGCGTCCGCGTCCTTCTGCTGGAAGATATCGAGCGGCACTTCCAGGCCCTTCTCGCGCAGCTCGTGCACGAGGCGCGGGACGACGCCGGTCGCGAGGAAGCTGCCGATGAGCTTCTTTCCGCTGCGTCCGGTCTGGTGATAGCGGAACAGGTCCTGCATCAGCGGCGTGCCACCTTCCATGCCCGTGATCTCGGCGATCGTTTCGACGCGTCGCACGCCGTCGTCGCAGCGGCGCACGCTGACGACGAAGTGGAGCGCGGACACGATCTGCTCGCGAATGGCGCGCGAGGGCAGCTCGATGCCCGCCATCAGCACCATCGTCTCGAGACGGTTGAGCGCGTCGCGCGGCGAGTTCGAGTGCACGGTGGTCATGCCACCGTCGTGGCCCGTGTCCATCGCCTGGAGCATGTCGAGCGCTTCCGGACCGCGGCACTCGCCGACGATGATTCGATCGGGGCGCATGCGCAGGCAGTTGATGACGAGGTCGCGCGCGGTGATCACACCGCGGCCCTCGATGTTCGGCGGGCGCGTCTCGAGACGGACGACGTGCTCTTGATCGAGGATGAGCTCGGCCGTGTCTTCGATCGTGACGATGCGCTCGTGGCTCGGAATCGCTTCGGCCAGCGCGCCGAGCAGCGTCGACTTGCCCGCGCCCGTTCCTCCGGTGACGAGGATGTTGCGGCGCGCCATGACGGCGTGGTCGAGGAAGCCGAGCATCTCCTTCGAGAGCATCCCGAGGCGCAGCAGGTCCTCGCGACGCAAACGCTGGCGACCGAATCGGCGAATGGATAGCGTGGGTCCGTCGATGCTGACCGGCGGGATCGTGGCGTTGACGCGGCTTCCATCCGGCAGGCGCATGTCGACCATAGGCGATCCCATGTCGATGCGGCGTCCGACGCGCGCCGCGATGCGCTCGATCACGCGCATGATGTGCTCGTGATCGCGGAAGCGGACTTCTGTCTTCGTGAGACGGCCGAAGCGCTCGACGTACACCTTGTCGGGCGCATTGACGAGGATGTCGGTCACGGCCGGATCGGCCATGAGCGGAGCGAGCGGACCGACGCCGAGCGTCTCTTGCGTGAGCTCGTCCGACAGCCGCTCGCGCTCCTGCTGGTTGAGCGGAACGTTCTCCGTCTCGAGCACGCGCGTGACGAACTCTTGGACGGCGCGCGCGATGGTCTCCTCACCGCTGCCGTACATGCTGCGCTCGCCGATCTCGTCGAGCAGCCGGCTGTGCAGGCGCGCCTTGATCGACATGTAGTCGACGTTCGGCGCGCGATTGCCGACAACCTGCGCGTCGACCGCGTAGTCACGTCCGTTCCCCGAGTGGAGTGACGTGTCGCGATCGTCCGCCCGCAGGCGCGCGGTCACGTCGGTCGCCAGATTGCGCCTGAACTTCGCGCGCAACTGTTCTCTGTCGATCGGTTGTTCCATCGGGAGGGGGCGTTCGGGCAGTGAGTTCGAGCTGAGGAGGGATGCCGTGGTCGGAGTCGTGCGTGTGGGATGGATTGAGTCGTTCGCCGGATCAGCCGGGCCGCGGGTTCGGGATCAACTTGGCGGTCGAGGCCATTGGCTCGTCGACTTCCGGTTTAGACGCCGGTGCGGATTCCGTCGCGCCGGACGCCTCGATCTCTTCGACGATGCGCTTGATCGCCTTGCCGAAACCGAAGAGCGAAGTGCTGTGCAGGATGTACGGCTTGCCCGTGTTGAGCGCCGTAATCAGCTTCTTCTGATAAGGAATGACGTGGTCGATGTGGCGGTCGAGTCGCTCGGCAGCGTCCTCGGTCGTCAAGCCGCCCGCGACCTTCTCGAAGTTGTTGTTGAGGACGACGCGCGTGCGTTCCTTGGGGAATCCGAGGTGCACGAGAACGGGCAGGAGGCGCGAGCCGCCGACGACGTTCGGCACCGTGTTCTGCACGACGACGTACGCGCGGTCGGACAGATCGAGGATGGCGAGAACGAGTCCATCGAGCATCGGGAACGTGTCGACGATCACGTAGTCGTACACACGGCGTGCGAGCGTGAGCGTGCGCGACATGCTCTCGTCGTCGATGTCGGCGGCTTCGACGGCGTCGATAGGCGCGGCAAGGAGATCGAGGCCGCACTCATGGTGCACCGCGAGCTTCTTGAGGAGCGTCTCGTCGAGGCGATTGCGTTCGCGCGCCGCGCTAGCGAGACCGGTCGACGGCTGAAGGTCGAGCATCGGCGCGCAGCTGCCGAGGTGCAGCGAGACGTCGATGAGGAGGACTTTGCCCGGATGCTTCTTCGCGAGCGCGCACGCAGTGCTGACCGAGAGCGTCGACTTGCCGACGCCGCCCTTGTTGCTGACGAAGGAGATGACCTTGCCCATCTCCTTCTTGATGTCCGCGGGCTTGCGCAGCATGCGATCGAGGAGCTGCTGCAGCTCGGGCATCGCAAGCGGACGGCGCAGGAAGTCCTGCACCTGAGCACGCATCGCCTCGATGATGACGGTGTGCTCGGATTCGCCGAAACCCAAGTTCTCGGGGCGGTACAGCGCGACCACCGATGAACCCGGCGCGACGGTGCTGATCTCTTCCGAGAACGTCTTCAGCGTGCGCGGATCCGACTCGAGCTGAACGCACACGAGCTCCGGCCGGCGATTGCGAGCGAACTCGATCGCTTGGCGCGTGCTGGTGACGAAGTGGAGAACCGGCCGCCACTTGCGCAGCGACGAGACCGCAGCTTCGAACTCACCGCGCAGGAGAGGGTCAGAACCGACGACGAGGATTTGGGGAGTAGTTTCCATAATTCGAATCGAGAGTCAGCGGACCAGGCCGGGCGCGAGAAGCGCCCCGCTCCGAAAGTCACGCCAGTCGTAGGTCGGAGCCCAGTCGGGAAGCGGCTCATCCGGTGGTTCCGGGAAAGTTCGGTACGTGAGACTGAGCAAGTGACGAAAGATCAGGGTCCTCTCCTCCTCCGTCAGTGCATTCGGCGTCACCAAATCACCATCCGCATCCGCGCGCGAGCTGGCGTTCTCGGGAGCGATGAGAACGGAACACGGTTGACTGAAAGCGGAATCTGGGTGATCTGCGACGATTGCTA
>JANOFY010000240.1:0-31945 GCA_031413895.1 Planctomycetota bacterium
GACCGCCAGCCCTTCGGCCCGAAACGTCATCACTTCGACGCACAGGTTGACGCCCAGGACGAGCACGATGATCTGCGACACGTCGTCCGCGAGAAGTCGCTGGATGATCCGCGCGCTGCGCTTCCCGTGGCGCGCTTCGACGTCGACGCGCAGGCGCGAGACCGTGTAGAGCGCCGTCTCGCTCCCGGAGTACGCGGCGTTGCCGACCAGGCACGCCGCGAGGATCGCCAGGTCGATCCAGGGGATCATGCGCCGTCTCCCGCGACCGGGTCGATGTACATGTCGACGCTGCGCACGCGCCGGCCGCGCACTTCGTGCACTTGACTCACGAGCCCTCCGAGCCGCACGCGATCGCCGGCCTTGGGAATCCGTCCGAGCAGCGCCGTGACGAAACCGCCCACCGTCTCGAAACCGGCCGGCACCACTTCGTGTCCGAACTGCTCGTTCCAGTCGCGGATCGCGAGGCTGCCCGCGACGCGGAAGCGTCCTTCCCCGAGCGGGATCACCGGCGCGATCGCGCGTTCGTCCTCGGCGCGCAGATCGCCGACGATCTCCTCGAAGATGTCCTCGATCGTGACGATCCCGGCCGTGCCGCCGTACTCGTCGACGACGACCGCTTCGGTCGCCTGCTTGTCGCGTAGCACGCGCAACAGATCGAGCACGCTCGCCACTTCGGGGATGAACTCAACGCGCTGCACGAGTTCCTTGAGCGGCCGGTCGCTGCGCGCGAGCACGTCGCGCATGCGGACGCAACCGAGCACGCGATCGGCGTTTTCGCGCACCACCGGCAGCCACGTGAGCCGCCGAGCGAGCGCGCGCGCGATCACGAACAGTTGTTGATCCTCGTCGGCCGCGACGTCGATCACGAGGACGTCGACGCGCGGCGACATGATCTCGCGCACGCGAATCCCCTCGAGCTCGACCACTTCGGCGAGCAGGTCCGCTTCGCTGTCCTCGATCAGTCCGTGACGCGCGCTGCTCTCCAGCACTTCCGCGAGCGACTCCGTCGTGAGCCCCTGCTCCTCGCGCGCCAGGTCGCCGAGCATGCGCATGACCATCTCGAGCAGCACTTGCAGCGTCCGACGCACGGGACGCATGGCCTGGACGAGCAGCGTGACCGGCAACGCGGTCCAGCGCGCGACGCCGACAGGCGCGCGCAGCGCGAGCGTCTTCGGAAGGATCTCGCCGAACATGACGATGGTCACGAGCGCGCCGAACATGAAGCCCAGCTCCAGGGCACGCTCGCGTCCGCTCGCGAGACCCGACGCGAACGCGAAGAACAGCACGTTGGCGACGAGGTTCGCGAACAGCACCGCGATCAGCAGTCCTTGCGGATCGCTCATCAGGCGCTCCGCGCTTCGGCCCGCCTTCTTGCGATCGGGCTCCGAGAGCGAGAACAGCGCGGCCTCGCTGGCGCTCAGGATGGCCGAACTCGCCAGGAGGAGCGGCATCACGAACCACTCGATCGGGAAGCTCATGCGGGCGCGATCGGCCGGTCGGCTTCATTCGCCGACGTGGAACGCCACGCGGGCAGCACGATCTCGACGCGGAAGCCCGCGCCCGGCGGACTCGAGAGATGGACGCGACCTCCGTGGCTCGCGACGATCGCGTGGACGAGCGCGAGTCCGAGGCCCGTTCCGCGCCCGACGTCCTTCGTGGTGTAGAAGAGATCCGCGACGCGTGGGAGCTCGCTCGGCGGAACGCCGAGTCCATTGTCCTGGAGCACGATCGCGACGTCGTCGCCGAGGAGGCCGAGCCTCACGTCGATGCGTCCCTCGCCAGACGGTTTCTGTTCGAGCGCGTCGAGCGAGTTCACGAGCAGATTGAGCACCGCCTGAGCGAGCTCGTTCTGCTCGCCGAGCACGAGCGGCAGCGCGCGCAACTGCGCCGCCCTCGCCGCGGGATCGCTCACGCGATCGCCGAGCGGCGCGATGTCGATCGTCACGCCTTGCCGCGCCGCGCGGTGTTGCACGAGTCCCGCGGCGTCGAGCACCGGATCCACGAGCGCGAGCGGCGCAGCGCGCGATGCGCGCGGAGCGAGTCGCAAAAGCTTCCCGACCGTCGCTTGGATGCGCTCGAGGCCGCTCTGCAAGAGGCCGCGGTACTGCGCCTGCTTGTCCGGCGGCAGATTGCCGCGCGAGAGCGACTCGACCGCATTGAGCAATCCGCCGAGCGGGTTGTTGATCTCGTGCGCGATGCCCGCCGCGAGCTCGCCCATCGCCGCCAATCGCCGCTGCGTCATCGCCGCCGTCTCGGCGCGCCGCACTTTCTGCGTGGCGTCCTCGACCTCGCGCGCCAGGCGTTCGTTGAAGCCCTGGACGGTCGCGGTCATCGTGTTGAAGCGCCGGATCAAGTCGGCGATCTCGTCCTTGCGCTCAGGCTCGCGCAGTCGAACGGTGAGATCGCCTTCCGCGACGCGCTCGGCGCCGCGCGCGATGTCGGCCACCGGATCGAGCACGAAGCGGCGCAGCATCGAGAACGTTCCGATCGTGAGGAGCAGCGTCGAGACGAGGAACCACGGCAGGAGACTCGCCGTGATCGCCGCGGTATCGACCGCGACTTCCGTTCGATACCAGCACCCGCCCCACACGCGTCCCTCCGGATCGAGGATCGGCACCGCCGTGCCGAGCGCGCCGACCTGACGCTCTTGCCGTTCGATCGCGCGCGAGATCTCGCGCAGCACCGCCTCGCGATCGAAATCGGCGCGGCGGTTGCGGCTTCCCACGGGATTCAGGAACACGCCCTGGGGAACGATCGCGCCGCGCGCCGTGTCGAAGTTCCGGTCGACGAGGATCGCGTCGGCGAAATGCTTCCAGTGCGGCCAGCGCAGGATCTGCGCCACCTTGAGCTCGCCGCCGGGCTTGATCGTCGCGGGCAACGTGTAGTCGAGGAGCTCGGAAAACTCCCGCGCTTGCTCGGCGCGTTGATCGGCGAGCCGCTCGATCAGGAAGTACAGACCCGCGCCGAAGACCGCCACGTTGATCGTGGCGACCAGGACGAGCACGCGCAACCGCAGGGAGATCGTCATGGCGCGGACCGGCCGGAAGGGACCCGTCGCGGACTACATGTTGCCGACTTGCGACATGATTTCCATGAGTGGGAGGAATAGCGCCACGACGATCACGCCGACGAACGCCGCAACTACGATGAGGAGCGCTGGCTCGATCAGCTTGAACATCGCGTTGATCTTGCGATCGACTTGGACTTCGTAGGCGTCCGCCACCTTGAGCAGCATCCGATCGAGTTCGCCGGTCGCTTCCCCCACGTCGACCATGTTCGTCACGAGATCGTCGAAGAGGCCCGTTTCCCCCATCGGTCGAGCGATGCCCTCGCCCTCGCGGACCGTGCGACGGATGGCCTCGACGCCTTCCATGAGCACTTCGTTGCGCGTCGCTTCCCGGACAATCGAGAGCGCGTCGAGGTGCGGCACGCCGGCTTGGATCAGCGTTCCAAAGGTCCGCGCGAACGCGGCGATCAGCGAGCGCGAGATCACCGGTCCGATCGCAGGCAGCTTCAAGAGCAGGCGATGGACGCGGTACCGGTACGGCTGGCTGCGACGCAGGAAAATCGTGTGGAACACGATGGCGGCGATCGGCAGCCCGAACACGACGTACCAGTAATTGACCGTGAAGTAGCTGACGTCGAGGAGGAACTGCGTCAGCGGCGGCAGCGGGATGTTGAACGACTGGAAGATCTCCTGGAACTTCGGGATCACCCACACGACGACCGCGCTGACGACACCGATCGCGACGGTCACGATCACGGTCGGGTAGATCATCGCGCCGACGACCTTGGCGCGGACCGCGGCCGCGCTCTCGAGGAAAATCGCCTGGCGTTGCAGGACTTGGCTGAGCACGCCCCCCGCCTCGCCGGCGCGCACCATGCTCGAGTACAACTTGTCGAACACGCGCTCGTGCTTCGCGAGCGCTTCCGACAGCGGCGTGCCGGACGAAACGTCCTCGACGAGATCGCCGAGCACCGTCTTGAACGGGCCGGGCGCGGTCTGCCCTTCCAGGATCGTCAGCGACTTGACGATCGGAATGCCGGCCTCGGTGAGCGTCGCGAGCTGGATCGTGAAATCCGTGACGAGCTGACCGGAGACGCGTCCGACCTTGCGTTTGCCGGTATCGCCCGCGCGCCGCGCAGCGGGAGCGGCGGCGGCGGGTTGCGAAGGAGACGGTGCGGATTGAGGCCGCGGTGCGGTGCGTTGGATCTTCTTCGCCATCGTGCGAGCTGGCCGGAACTATATGCTCCGCCGCGCCCTTCTTCTCGATTTCCCCCAGTCTTCGCGCGGCCCGCGTGCGGCCATCGCCCGGGGTGTCACAGGCTGGTCTCGCGCAGCACTTCTTCGATCGTCGTCCGGCCTTCGACGAGGAGCTGCACGCCCGCTTCGCGCAGGGTGCGCATGCCGCCCGCGATCGCTGCGGCACGGATCTCTTCCGTCGAGGCACGCGCCAGGATCGCGCGCCGGATTTCGTCGTCGACGATCATCAACTCGAAGATGCCCGAGCGACCGCGATAGCCGGTGTGGTGGCAGCGGTCGCAGCCGCGACCGTACGAGAACGGCCTTCCACGCAGCTTCTCGGCATCCTTGCCGAGCTCGAAAAGCGCATCGTCTTCGGGATCGTATTCGGTGCGGCAGTCGGTGCACACGGTGCGCACGAGCCGCTGCGCGACGACCGCTTCGAGCGTCGCCGTGATCATGAATGGCTCGATCCCCATGTCGATGAGACGCGTGATCGTGCTCGGTGCATCGTTCGTGTGCAGCGTCGAGAACACCGTGTGACCCGTGAGACTCGCCTCGACCGCCACGGCCGCAGTCTCGCGGTCGCGAATCTCGCCGATCAAGATCTTGTCGGGGTCCTGCCGCAGCACCGTGCGCAGCACGCGCGCGTACGTGACGCCGATGTCCTCGTTGATCGGCACCTGCACGATGCCTTCGATGTCGTACTCGACCGGATCCTCGGTCGTGATGATCTTGACCTCCGGTTGATTGGCGTAGGCGAGCATCGCGTACAGCGTCGTGGTCTTGCCCGAGCCGGTCGGCCCCGTGACGAGCACGATCCCGTGCGGGAGCTCCGTGAGCTGTTCGAGGCGCTCCTCCGCCTCGCGCGGCATGCCCAGAGCGGCGAGATCCAGACTGACCGCGCTGCGATCGAGCACGCGCATCACGCAGCCTTCGCCCGCCACGCCCGGCAGCGTCGCGACGCGCAGATCGACGGGCCGGCCGTCGATCGCGAGCTCGATGCGTCCATCCTGCGGCATGCGCGTCTCGGTGATGTCGAGGTCGGACATCACCTTGATGCGCGCGATGAGCGGCAAGGCAAGGTGCGCGGGCGGCGCTTCGATCTCGTACAGCGAACCATCCACGCGGTAGCGGATGCGGAACTCCTGGTCGTACACCTCGAAGTGCACGTCGCTCGCGCGGTCTTTGATCGCGCGGTGCAGGATCGAGTTCAAGAGACGCACGACCGGCGCACTCTGCGCCGCGGAGACGACGTCGCCGCCCGCCACCGCTTTCGCCGCGTCGCGGATCGCGTCCTTGAGCGAGGCCTCCTCGCCGTAGTGCTTCTGCACGAGCGCCTTGAGCAACGTTCCGTCGGCGAGCACGCCGCGCACGGAAAGGCCCGTGGAGAAGCGCAGGTCCTCGAGCACCGCCGTGTTGAGCGGATCGGTGATCGCGACGACCAGCGTCCGGCCCTCGACGCGCATCGGAAGCACGCCGTACGTGTGCGCGGCGCTACCGTCGACGAGCGCGAGCGCAGCTTTCTCGGGCTCGATCGACGCGAGATCCACGGCTTCCAGTCCCGCCTGCTCCGCGAGCGCGCGCGCGACGTCGGCGCCCGTACAGTGGCCGAGCTCGATCAGGCACTGACCGAGGAGTCCGCCGTGTTTGCGCTGCGCGGCCAGCGCTTCCTGGATCTGCCCTTCACGGACGCGGCCGTGCGCTTTCAGGATCTGTCCTAATAGACGCCGGCCCGCGCCAGGCGCAGCCGATGCGTCGCTCACAGTCGCGCCTCCAGGTCCTTGTCGTCCTGCGCGGCCTCGATCGCCGTTTCGCGCGTGATCAAGCCCCGTTTGACGAGATCGAGCAGCGCGTCGTCGAGCGTGATCATGCCGAGCTTACGCGAGCTCTGGATCGTCGACGGAATCTTGTTCGTCTCGTTCTTGCGGATCAGGTTCGCGATCGCGGGCGTCATCACCATGATCTCGAACGCGGCGATGCGGCCCTTGCCGTCGGCTCGCGGGAGCAGCACCTGAGAGATCACCGCTAGAAGCGCGACCGAGAGCTGAGCGCGGACCTGCTCCTGTTGATTGGCCGGGAACGCGTCGATCAGCCGGTTCACGGTGCGCGCGCTGCCCGTCGTGTGCAACGTGCCGAGCACCAAGTGCCCCGTTTCCGCGGCCGTGACCGCCGCCGCGATGGTCGGCAGGTCGCGCATTTCGCCGAGCAGGATCACGTCCGGATCCTGGCGCAGCACGCGGCGCATCGCCTCGACGAAATCGGTGACGTCGACACCGATCTCGCGCTGGCTGACGAGGCCCTTGTGGTGCGCGTGGAAGTACTCGATCGGGTCTTCGATCGTGACGATGTGGCGGTCCATCGTGTGATTCACCCAATCGACCATGGTCGCGAGCGTGGTCGTCTTTCCGGAACCCGTCGGCCCGGTGACGAGGATCAGCCCGCGCGGGCGCCGCAAGAGCGTGCGCACAACCTCCGGCAATCCAATCGTTTCGAAGCTCAAGAGCTTCGACGGAATGAGACGCAGCACGGCGGTGTAGCGACCGCGCTGGCGCATCACGCTGACGCGGAATCGATTCCCGTCGGTGTGCGGCCGGCCGAAATCCGTGGTGCCGACCTTCTCGACCTCGGCCCAGTGCGCATCGTCGCACAGCTCACGACACAGCTCTTCGCTCTCGGCGTCGTCGAGCACCTTCTCCCGGAGAGAGACGAGGTCGCCGTTGATCCGCGCGACCGGCGGGCGCCCAGGATTCAAGTGCAGGTCCGAGGCCGCGCGCGCGACCACCGCGTTCAGGAGTTCGTCGATCTTGCCCAAGTCACCACCTCGTCTCGGTCACACATGTCCGCGTCACGTCGATTGCGCACTCGCGAGGCGCGTGACGCGCAGCACCTCGGTCACGCTCGTTTCGCCGCGCAGCACCTTGCGCGCGCCGTCCGCGACCAGGCTCTGCAGATTGCCCGAGCCCGAGGCCGCGCGCTTGATGCCTTCCAAACTCTCGCCGCGGAACGTCAGCTCGCGCAGCGCCGACTCCATCTCCATGCGCTCGAAGAGTGCGAGCCGCCCGCGGAAACCGCTGCCCTCGCACACTCGGCAGCCGCGCGGGCGCCTGAAGCTCCGACCCACCGCAAGCCTGGGATCGAGCCCGAGCGCGGCGAGCTCGCCTTCGACAGGCGCGTACTCGACCGAGCACTCCTTGCACAAGCGGCGCACGAGCCGCTGCGCGATCACGGCTTGTACCGCGGCGGACACGAGGAACGGCTTCACGCCCAGATCCACGAGTCGCGTCAGAGCGCTCGGCGCATCGTTCGTGTGCAGAGTCGAGAACACCAAGTGACCGGTGAGCGCCGCTTGGATTGCGATCTCGGCCGTCTCGAGGTCGCGGATTTCGCCGACGAGGATGATATTCGGCGCCGCGCGCAGCATCGCTTTGAGAATGCGCGCGAACGAGAGGCCGATCTTGGGATTGACCTGAACCTGATTGATGCCGCGGATGTGGTACTCGACCGGATCCTCGGCGGTGATGATCTTGACGTCGGGACGATTGAGCTCCGAGAGCGCGGCGTACAGCGTCGTCGTCTTGCCGGATCCAGTGGGCCCCGTGACGAGCACGATCCCGTTCGGCTTCTTGATGATGCGCCGGAACCAGCGGTAGTCCTCGTCCTCGAAGCCCATGTCCTTCATCGAGATCAAGGACTTCGAGCGATCGAGGAGGCGCATGACGATCGTCTCGCCGTGATTGGCCGGCAAGATCGACGCGCGCACGTCGATGTCGCGGCCGTCGATCTTGAGTCCAATGCGGCCGTCTTGCGGCTTGCGTTTTTCCGCGATGTCCATCGACGCCATGATCTTGAGTCGCGCGACGAGCGGAGCATGCAAGTGCTCGGGGTGCTCGGCTGTGTCGCGCAGCATGCCGTCGACGCGGTAGCGCACGCGCACGCGGCCGTGACCGGGCTCGATGTGGATGTCGCTCGCGCGCATCTCGAGCGCCTCGTGGAACATCCGCGTCACGAGCCGGATGATCGGCGCGTCGGTCTCGCCCTCCGCCTGCGACGACTTCATCGTCTGCGCGATGCCGGCTGCGCTCGACGCGCCGTGGTATCGCTCCAGCGCGCGCTTCAACGCGCTCGGCGCTGCGAGCGCGCACGCGACTTCGGTCCCGAGCGAGAAGCGCAGCTCCTCGACGAGGATCCGCTTGACGGGGTCGTCGATCGCGACGACGAGCTTCTGGCCCTTCTCGAGCAGCGGCAGCAGACCGTGCTCGAGCGCGATTTCGGCCGGCACGCGCTGCAGCACGGCGTCGGGGATCTTGCCCTTGTCGAGGTCGACGAACGGCAAGCCCTGCTGCTTGGCGATCGTGCGGTAGAGCGTGCCCTCGTCGATGTGTCCGAGCTTGAGCAGCGCTTCGCCGAGCCTGAGTCCGCCATTGCGCTGGAACGCGATCGCTTCGCGCAATTGGGGCTCGGACAGCACCCCGGCCGACACGAGCATCTCGCCGAGCAGTTGACTCACGACAACAAGTGCGCGACGCGGTTTCGATCGATCCGGGCGCGCTGCGGGGAGAGCTTACAACAACCGCAGCGCGGCTTCCGCAGTCGCGCGTCCTCCGCAGCCCTTCGAACGCCTGCGAAAGCGCCCGCTGGGCCCGATCGCGCGAGACGAAGTCGCCCCGCTCCAGAGAGGCCTGGGGCGGGGCGAAGAGTTGAACGGCGTGCGAACGCGTTACTTCGGGCCGGATGCTCCGGCGGGCGCTGCGGTCGTCGCTCCGCCGCGGCACACACCGGTGATCGGCAGCTTGAGCTCCGGCTTGTCCGCGTAGCCGAGTTGCACGACCATCATCCCGTTGAACGAACCGTTCAGCGTGTCGGGCATGCCGTTGAGCTGGAGCTCGATGTCGACCGCGTTCTGATCGGGCACGGGACGCACGACGCTCGAGAAGTGCTTCGCGTACTCCCATTCGCCGCTGTCACGGCTCTGGACGAGCACCTTCGGCTCGGTGAGCTTGAACTCCGGATCGTGGCACGTGACGCGAATCGTGCGCGACACCACTTGTCCCGGTCGGATCAAACCGAGCGACACGAACGAGGGGTTGTACGAGATCGTGCCCAGCACTTGCCCCATGATCGTCACGGAGACCGAGTACGTCGGCGCCTGGCCACTCGGCAGCGATTCCGCACCCGGGAGTGCGACGTCGCTGTTCAGCGGCACCGAGTACGCGAGCGGACCTTCGACAAGGCCCGGACCGGCGGTCGCGACGAGCTCCCAACGGGAGGCATTGCCATCCGCGTCCGCATCGAGCGCGTTCACTTCGACCTTCAGGCCGGGCGGCACGTTGTTCAGAACCGGCGTCAGCTTGAGGCGTTGCCCCTTGGACGTGGTGACCGAAACCTTGTCGGTCACCGAATCCTTCGCCGCCATTTGATTGAAGTTCAGCGAGGGCGGATTGACGAGGAAGTACGTCTCGACTTCGGCTTCGAGCCCGAACTGCGTCTGCCCACGCGGATCGTTCGTGAAGATGTTGATGCGGCTGGCCGCGTGACCTTGCTTGTTCTGCGTGTGCAGCGTCGCGTTCAGCTCGACCTTGCGACCCGGCGGGATCGGACCACCGAACGTGTACGGCGCCATGGTGCCGTCGGGTTGCTCCAACGTCAGCTGCGCGACCGTGCACCCGCACGTCGGCTTCGCTTGCTTGATGACGAGATCCTCTTCGCCACCGCTCTTCATGATGAACGTGTGCTTGAGGACATCGCCTTGCATCGCCTTGCCGAAGTTCTTGTTGTCGGTTCCGAACTCGTAGGTCAGCTTGGCCTTCGAGTTGGGATCGACCGAGTCCTCGATCTTCGTGTCCTGACCTTTCAGGAGCGCGTCAGCTCTATCCTTGGCGCTGAGCAGTTGCGAGGCTTCGTCGCCCGCAGCCGGCGCGTGGTCGTGACCATCGTGCTCGCCAGGCGGATGATTGTGACCGTCGTGCGAATCGACCGCAGTCGCCGCTTGCTCGGCGATCGACTTGGCCGCTTCGGTCGTGGCGCCCGCGGCCGCCTTCGTTGCGGCCGTGGTCTGCTCGACAACCTCGTGGACGGGCTTCGCGATCGGTGTTTCGGACTTCGTCGCGGCAGCCGGTGTAGCCGGCTTGCCCTCAGCCGCGGGAGCTTTGCTCGCGGTGGCAGCGGGGGCCGCCGGAGTCGAACTCTCCGAGCAAGCCACGAGGGCGGCCAGGCTAAGGGTTAGGAGACCCCCTCCCAGCGTGGTGGAAAAACCTGAACGGCGGTGGATTGCGGGTCGGCGCATGGGTCGATCTCCAGAGGAACGGAAGGGAAAGATGCTAGCACTCCGAGGTGGAGGGCGACGAGTACGTAACGACAGAGTTCTAGGTTGGCCCAGTCTTCACGACGTTCGCGGACTCGTCGGGTGACGCCCCGAGACCCCCGTGGCCCCCGTAGCATCGGCCGCTCGCTCAAGAACTCTCGCTCGATAGACTGGGTCCCCGATGCGCGCCCCCCGCCCCGCTGTCTCGCGCGCACGGCACGGCTGGTGGCTACGCATCGGAGGGGGGCTTTTGACGATGGCGGCTGGCTGCGTCAGCCCCCCCAGCACGAAGGATCTGCTATCGGTTGGTTTCCGGACCCCGGAACAGACCTTTGCCACCTTTCAGACGGCCGTCCGCGCGGACGACCCTGGGCTCGAGTTCCGCTGCTTCTCGGCCGGCTTCCGCACCCGGACGCAACCGCCGCTCTCGCAGCTCAACTACCGCGAGTTCCGCGAAGTGCTCCGGCGCGAGCACCCGCTCCTGCGCAAGGGGCTCGCCGACGCGCGTATCGAGTCCATGGAACGGAGGGGCAGCCGCGCACGGCTCCGCGCCAGCTCGCATGGGCAGCAGCTCGAAATCCAACTGGCCCTCGACGACTACGCCGAGGTGTGGGCAGGTGGGGAGCCGGTCGTCGACGAGTCGATCGACTTCGAGCAGCGCACCGGCACGCAGACGGCGGCGGATGGACGACGTTGGATCCACGGAAGCAGCCCGCTTCCGGACGGATTCGACGCCGCTCGCGTGACCGAGTTGCGCTTCGGTCGCGAATGGAAGATTGACGGCATTGCGACGGTCGGCGAGGCTTCCGAGGAGCGACGTTCCGCCGCTCCGAATCCATGAGTCGGACCGAGCGCAACAAGCCGATCCGCGGAACGCGCGCCGCTCCCGCGGGACGATTCGTCTTTTCTTTCGGCGACGGGCGTGCGGACGGCAACCGCGACATGCGCGAGCTGCTCGGCGGCAAGGGCGCGAACCTCGCGGAGATGTCGAACCTCGGGCTCCCCGTCCCGCCCGGCTTCACGATCACGACGGAGGTCTGCAACGCGTATTACGCGCGCGGCAAGCAGCTCCCCGGCGGCGTCGACGACGAGGTGAAGCGCGCGATCGCGCAGGTCGAGACGTCGGTCGGCAAGCGTTTCGGCGACGCGGAGAACCCGCTGCTCGTGTCGGTTCGCTCGGGCGCGCGCGTCTCGATGCCCGGGATGATGGACACGGTCCTCAACCTGGGCCTCAACGACACGACAGTCGCGGGCCTCGCGCGTCGCTCGCAGAACCGGCGCTTCGCGTTCGACGCGTACCGCAGGTTCGTGCAGATGTACGCCGACGTCGTGCTCGGCCTCAAGGCCGAGAGCGAGCACCGCCAAGATCCGTTCAGCGAAGCGCTCGCGAACTTGAAGCGGCGCCGGCGCGCGAAAGAGGACCGCGATCTCTCTGCCGCCGATCTCGAGGGACTCGTTCGCGAGTTCAAACGCATCGTCAAGATCCGCACCGGCGCCGACTTCCCGGATGATCCGTGGGAGCAGCTCTTCGGCGCGATCGGTGCGGTGTTCGACTCGTGGAACTGCGAGCGCGCGATCGCGTACCGCGGCATGAATCACATCCCGTCGAACTGGGGCACGGCGGTCAGCATCGTCGCGATGGTGTTCGGCAACCTCGGCGAGACCTCGGGCACGGGCGTCGCGTTCACACGCGATCCCAGCACGGGCGAGAAGCGCTTCTACGGCGAGTACCTGATGAACGCGCAGGGGGAGGACGTCGTCGCGGGCATCCGCACGCCGCTTCCGATCGACAGCCTGGAGACGACGTCACCCGCGGCATGGCGCGAGCTGCAGCGCATCCAACGCTTGCTCGAAGACCACTACCGCGACATGCAAGATCTCGAGTTCACGATCGAGAACGGCCGGCTCTACATGCTCCAGTGCCGCACCGGCAAGCGCACCGGGTTCGCCGCGGTGCGCATCGCCGTCGACATGGTGCGCGAGAAGCGCATCGACAAGCACGAAGCGCTGCTGCGCATCGATCCGGCGGCGCTCGATCAGCTGCTGCAGCCCGTGTTCACCGGCGAAGAAACGGCGAACGCGCGCCGCGACGGACGCGTGCTGACGCGCGGTCTCAACGCCGGCCCCGGTGCGGCCACCGGCAAGATCGTGTTCGCCGCATCGCAAGCCGTCGAATGGGCAGCGCGCGGCGAGAGCGTGATCCTCGTGCGGATCGAGACCTCGCCCGACGACATCCTCGGCATGCAAGCCGCAGCGGGAATCCTGACCGCGCGCGGCGGCATGACGAGCCACGCGGCGCTGGTCGCGCGTCAAATGGGCAAAGTGTGCGTCGCCGGCGCCGGCGAGCTCGAAATCGACTACCGAGCGAAGTGCGTGACCGTGGCGGGCAAGCGGCTCAAGCTCGGCGATTGGATCAGCATCGACGGTTCGACCGGTGAAGTGTACGAGGGTCGGCTCTCGACGCAGCCGTCGGAAGTGCAGTCGCTCTTGCTCGCGGACCAGAAGCCTGCGTCCCGGAACGGCAAGAGCTCGATCTTTGGCGCTTACCAAACACTGATGCGCTGGGCCGACGAAGTCCGTCACCTGCGCGTGCGTGCGAACGCGGACCAGCCGGATCAATGTCACACCGCGATCCGCTTCGGCGCCGAAGGCATCGGTCTGTGCCGCACGGAGCACATGTTCTTCGAGGAAGACAAGATCGAAGCCGTGCGCGAGATGATCCTGGCCGAGAACGGCGAGCAGCGCATCCACGCGCTCGCGAAGCTCCTGCCGCTCCAGCGTGCCGACTTCGAAGGCATCTTCGAGACCATGGGACAGCGGCCGGTGACGATCCGCAGCCTCGACCCGCCGCTGCACGAATTCTTGCCGCACGACGAGCCGACGATCCGCGCGCTGGCGCGCGACATGGGCCTGAAGCCTGCGCGCGTCCGTGCGAAGATCGAGAACCTGCGCGAGCAGAACCCGATGCTCGGACACCGCGGCTGTCGATTGGGGATCACGTACCCCGAGATCACGATCATGCAGGCGCGCGCGATCTTCGAGGCGGCGTGCAACGTCGCGCTGCGCACGAAGAAAAAGCCCCGGCTCGAGATCATGATCCCTCTCGTCGGCACACGCCGCGAGCTCGAACTGCAAGCCGACATCGTGCGCACGGTCGCCGAAGAAGTGTTCCTCGAGAAGAAGGTGCGCGTGCCGTGCTTGATCGGAACGATGATCGAGCTCCCGCGCGCCGCGCTGACGGCAGGCGACATCGCGCGCGTGGCCGAGTTCTTCTCGTTCGGCACGAACGACCTCACGCAGACCACGTACGGCATCAGCCGCGACGACGGCGCGAAGTTCCTGCCCCACTACATCGAGCGCGAGGTGTACTCGGTCGATCCGTTCGCCACGCTCGACCGGGAGGGCGTGGGCCGGCTGATGCAGATCGCGGTCGACGAGGGCCGGCGCTCACGAGCCGACCTGAAGATCGGCATCTGCGGCGAGCACGGTGGCGATCCGAATTCGATCGAGTTTTGCCACGCGCTGGGGCTCGACTACGTGTCGTGCTCGCCGTTTCGCGTTCCGCTCGCACGCCTCGCCGCAGCGCAGGCGGCACTGCGCGCGGAGCACCGGCGGTAGCGCGCCGACGCGTCGCTGGTCGCGCACGACGCCGGCCGCTGTCGCGCAGGAGCCGATAGGTCGCGGGCTCCACCGATGGATCGCGCACGCCGCGCTCCGCGCGCTTAGCGCTCGATCGCGCCTTCCTGCAACCCGTCGAGCATCCGCATCACGAGCCGCACCACACGCCGCACCTTGTCGTAGTCGATCTTCTCGGGATCGTCGCCCGGCTGGTGATAGTCCTCGTGGACATCGGAGAACAGGAACGTCACCGGTATGCCGAGCTTGGCGAAGTTCGCCTGGTCGGAGCGCGTGTAGTACTGGTCCGCGCTGCCGAGGCTCGGAAATCCTTCGAGCGAGCACAGCGACTCGGCCATCCGAACGAGCCCGTTGTAGTCCTCTTCGCGCTTCTTGGTCGGCGTGATGAGAAGTTTGTCCGGCGCATTGCGACCGATCATGTCGATGTTGATGTTCGCAACAGCGCGGCAACCGTCCGGCAGCCAGGGTTGCTCCGACCAGGCCTTCGATCCCCACAAGCCTTTCTCTTCGCCCGACACCCAGATGAGCATCACCGAGCGGCGCATCGGACCGTAGTGCGTCAGCGCCTCCGCGAGTGCGAGCAGGCCACACGTTCCCGAACCGTTGTCGTCGGCGCCGTTGTGGATCTCGCCGCCCTGTACACCGACATGGTCGTAGTGCGCGCTCACGAGGATCACCTCCTGCGCGAGCACCGGATCCTTGCCCGGCCAGAAACCGCACACGTTTTCGACGTCGACCAGGCCGCCCTGCCCTTCGAGCTTGCGCACTTCCGTCAACGTGACGCCGAGGTCCGCGCCGACGGCCGGCAGCACGTTTCCGTCCAGCCACGGCGCGGCGTTCTCGCGCGGCAACATGACTTGAGGAAACACCGCGCGCGTTCGCTCGGACGACGACGGATAGCTGAGTCGGCCGCGACGTTGTCGCTGCAGCTCCTTCGCGAAACGCGTTGCGTACGGTTCCGCCGGATCGTCGGGCGCCGGCGTGATCACCAATCCGACCGCGCCCGCTGCACGCGCGCGTTCCCGGATCGGTCGCGTCTGGCCGCCGGCGTCGAAGCACAGTGCCCACCGCCCGCCAACCTCTGCGCGAGCGAATTCGTCCTCGTTGCCCTGTCCGCAGAACACGACGCCGCCGCTGGTTTGGAGCTCCTCGACGTCGGAGCCTGACGCCAAGAAGTAGTCGCTCGCGTAGTGGAGCGTGCGCTCCGTCTCGCCGCGCTTCCAACGCAACTCGGTCGCGCGTTCGTCGAGCCGCTTCTGACTCAGCTTGTAGCGGTAGAAGTAGCCACCCGGCGCACCTTCCTTCCAACCCAGACGCTCGAGCCGCGCGCGCACGAAACGCGCCGCCACTTGCAGACCGACGCTGGGCGTGTCGCGGCCCGCGAGCACGTCGTCGGCGATGAAATAGAGATCCGCCTTGATGCTCTCCGGGCGCACCGAGTCGAGCGCCTCCTCGAGCTTGGTCGCACTCGCCGGTGCGGTCGCGTACGCGCGAACTCCGACGACGAACAGCGCACCGACCAAGAACGATCCGATCGCGATCGATCGCGATCGAAGTGTCCGACTCATGAGCTCGAGGATCGCCACGACGTGTCTCCCTAGTTCTTTCGAAGGGACCGTTCCGAATCGTTGCAGAGCGTAACCGCGCGAGTCGGCCTGATCTCGTTCGAGCTGTGTACCTGGATCCCGCGTCATCGGATCGTGCGCGATCGCAGGTATTGCAGGGTCGACGCTCCCATACGATCGAGCAGCGGCTCGAGCTCGGCCGCACTCTCGATGCGCTGCAGGTCGTCGACGTTGGCGAGGCACCACTCGCAGCCCATCTCACGCAGGTGGAAGTCGATGAACGATCGCGGCCCTTCGGGAAGTGAACCCGCGGCGTGACGCGCGAGCCAGTGTCGCGCCGGACAGCTGACGCGGCCCGCGCACCACGTATCCCCCACGTCCACCGCCAGGCTCGCTTCGTCGTCGACGGCGCTCGCGAGCAGTGGGAGCAACGAGCCCGCCGGATCGCGCTCGGCCGCGAGGTCGCGCAGCCGCCTCAGTGCGCGAAACTTGATGCCGGCGACCGCCGTCTCGTCGCGTAACTCGAAACGTTTCCACGTGTCGCGATTGCGCCAGCTACCGCGAAAGAGCGCCTCGATCACCATCAGCCGCGTGAACTCGCCTTGCACCCACGTTTCTTGAACCCAGTCGCGCAGGATGCCTTGGAGCAAGTCGCGTCCGGCTCGCGCGAGGTCGTTCTTGCGCGCGATCCGGCTCGGCGTCTCGTTCTCCTGCGCGAGCCTCTCGATCGGCGATGCGTCGGTCGTTTCGTCGTTCGCATCCTGCACCGTGAAGAGCCTCTGACGCCGCATGTGATCGATCGTGCGGTTCTTGCAGATGCCGAAGAGGTATTGCTCGAACGTGTAGAGCGGGTCAAAGCTCGCGATGCCGCGCACGGCGCCGAGAAACGTCTCCTGCACGATGTCCTCGCGCGCTTGGCTGTCGGGAACGCGCCGCGCAACGTACGCCATCAATCGTCCGCAGTACGTGCGCTCCACGCGCAGCCACTCCTGGTCGTCGAACGCCGAGAGCCGCTGGATGTCCGGAGTCCAGTCGCTCACGCGGGCTGCACCCAAGTAGATACCAGCCACGCAAAGAGCCCGCCGAGCGCGGCGGCGATCAGCACGAAACCGGCCAAATTCAGCGCACGCTTCAGAAAGCCCCAGCCTGTCGCGAAGAGGCTCGTGTGAGTTCGAGTGTGGCTCGGGCGGAGCGCGGTCCGCACGCGACTACCCACGCCGCGCACGAGCGCGAAGAGCACTTCGAGTCCGAGCAGGCCTGTCGCGCCGAGCGTTCCGAGCCAACCGCCGTTGACCTTCGGCGGCACTGGGATCGTGGTCTCGATCATCGGACGGGACGACTGCGGCAGTGCCAGCGCGAGCCGACGCGGCGCGACACCATCGGACAGACTGTGCATCACGAATGCGTCGGGATCGGGTTCGGCGGCGATCTGCTCCGCGACCGTTCTCCGCTCCGTCAGCGGAACGAGCTGCGGCGTCGCTTTCGGCGTCACGGGTGTGTCGACGCTCGACGCGGCGGGCGCGGGCGCGCTCGGCCAGATGGGAGACTCGCCGCGCGTCGGACGTGGATTCTGACTCGCAGTGCGCAAGCCGTCCCATACTCCACGCGCGACCTCGACCGCACCGCGCGCGAGCTCGGCGGCGGTCTGCCGCGCCTCGCTGTGCAACGACGCCTTGTCGTTTCGCGGAGTCGGCGCGTCGACGGAGCCTGGAGACGCTGGTCGGGCGTGGAAGCGCACGGATTCACCGGGCCGTGCGGTTTGACCGAGCGCTTCGAGCAGTTCGGACACGCTGTCAAATCGGTCCTTCGGATGAAGGCGCAGGCACCGTTCCACGATCGGACGCAGCGGCGCGGGAAAGTCCGACGCGAAGCGCGGCGGCTCGTCGATCTCGCGCACCGCGAGCGTGCCGGGGACCGCGCTCTCGAACGGCAGCTCGCCCGTGACGCTCTCGTAGAGGATGACGCCCAGCGAGTAGATGTCCGCGTGGTGATCCGCGCGGTTCTTGATCATCTCGGGCGCCATGTACTGCGGCGTGCCGCGCCCGAAGCTCAGCGTCTGCCGCCCATCGGTCATCATCTTCGAGAGTCCGTAGTCGCCGACGCGCGCGATCTCGCCCTTCAAGAAGATGTTGCTCGGCTTCAAGTCGAAGTGCACGAGCCGACGGTCATGGAGCGCGAGCACCCCCCGACACGCCTGGACGAAGTAGAGCAGCGCCGTTTGCGGCGACAGGGTCTTGCTGCGCAGCGCGCGCGCCAGCGTCTCCTCGCCGGCGTAGCCCATGATCAAGTACGGCACGTCCGCCGCGGTTCCGAGGTCCTCGATCGTGACAAGATTGGGATGGTCGATCGCCGCGAAGTGGCGCACTTGCTCGAGCTCGCGCTTGACGGCTTCGCGCTGCGCGTCGTCGTCGATCTTCAGGAACTTGATCGCGTACGTCTTGCCGATCGAGTGCTTGCGGGCCTTGTACACCTCGCCGAATGCGCCGCCGCCGAGGCGATTCTGGATCTCGTAGCCGGGGATGAAATCCGGCTGACGGAATCGGTTGTAGAAGGCTTCCCAATCCATGAGGTGTCGGTCCGTCAGCGGAGCCGCGCGTGGACGAGGGATGTGTCCGCGTCCTTCATACTACGCGCGCGGCACGAACTTCTCCAAGGCGCCGCGAATTCGGGCGCGCGCGTCACGTTCGATCCCTCGCGTCGGACCCGCGTCGCAACGAAATACCGAGCGGTGCGGTTCCGAGCGCGCGTGCTCGCACGGCCAGGTGCTGGGGCGTTTCCGGGGGGCACGCGACGACGAACGTGGCGCTCGATTCGGCACTCGGCCCGCCGTCCGAGTTGCGCACGCCGCCGTCGCAGTGGATCCACAGCTCGCGGCCGGCGAGCTTGAGCGAGACCTCGTGTTCGATGTCGGCGAGCGGGATGTGTCGATCGCGTTTGGATCCGATGCGCACGACGCCTGCTTCGCCGGGCGCGAAGAGCAGGATCTTCAGCGCGCCCTCGCACTCCGCGCCGCGCAGCAGTTCGAGCACGGCGGAGCGACTCGACGCTTGCGGCTCGCGAAAACGAAACGCGAGGTTGCGAGCGAGCTCGATCTCGTCACCGTCGAAGAGCCCTATGGACGGGCCGTCAACAACCCGTCCATTGACGCGCATCTCGCGCGCGAGCGCGCGTTCCATCTGCCAACCTCCACCCGCATGAAACGAATCGCGGCGCACGAGCCGCACGTGCTCGGCTTCGACGTCCGCCAAGAATCGCAGATCGGCGGTGGCCGAGCTCAGGTGCCCGATCACGACCTCTGCGCTCGCGACGGCGAGGAACTCCCCGCCATCGTCGACTTCGACGTGGAAGCGCGGCGCGGAAGGCTGGGCCAGCGGCTCGGGCATCTTCGATCGGGCGCGCGTTGCGACGCCGTTCGCGGCATTGTGCGACGGATCGCCGTCGAACGTGCGCTCGGCGATCGCGCCCGTCGACGGCGGCACGTATTGACGCGCGCGCATCTCTCCTAATAGACGCACGATCGGGCGCTCGACGGTGTCGTCTCGCGATCGGTCGATGAGCGCCAGCCGCCGCCCCCACGCGATCCCACGCGTCGGATCCTCGCGCGCCACCAGCGCCAGCGCGCGTCGAGCGGTCGCGTTGTCGCCGCTCGCGATCGCGAGCCCGGCGCAGCGACACAAGTGCTCCAGAGCTCGTTCGCGCAACTCGCGCGCACCGCTCGAATGCGAGAGCGACCTACCGCGCAGGATCTCCAGCGCCTCGCTGTACGCGCCCGCCGAGATCGCACGGCGTGCGCGCCTGAGGGCGAACACGCGGCGGAGGAACGAGGGCCAGACGATCGGCATGGGACGCCCCCTTTCGACGTCACCGCGCCGAGATTTCGCGCGCGGACGGCTCAGGTGGCAGCGATCACGCCGCCGCCCTTGTGGCGCGCCGATTGGAACGCGCGCCGCGCGCGGTCGTACAGGTCCTCGCGCTTCCGGATGTCGGGGTGCGGGCAGGACGAGATGCCCACCGAGATGACCACGGGGTCCCCCACCAGGTCGACCAGGTTCTTGCGCTGTGCGAGATCGCCGACTCGCCGCGCCATCACGGCCGCGCCATCGGGGCCGGTGTTGGGCAAGAGGAACAAGAACGACGTCTCGTCGAAGCGTCCCAAGATGTCCGTGTCGCGCGAGGTCTCCAGGAAAATCCCCGCGAGTTCGCGCAGCACGTTTTCGTCCACTTGGCCTTCGAAGCCGAGCATCACGCACGAGAGCGGCTGACCGAATCGGCGCGCGCGCTTGTACTCCTCGTCGAGCTTGTAGTTGAGGAACGCGTAGTTGAAGAGGCTCGTCTCCGGATCGGTCAGCGCGGAGACCAGGTTGTCGTCCGGCGCGCCCGAGATGTCGGTGAGGAGCTCGACCGGCAGCACAGCATCGTCGGTTTCGAGTCCGCGGCGCTCGCGCATGAGCTCGGGGCTCGCACGATCGTTCGTGGCGAGCGACTCGCGCACTTGGCTGGGCACGAGCGGCCGGTGAAACACTCCGGTCGCTCCGCAGAAGCGCGCGATCGGTTCGGCGAGTTCGTTGCCGTGATCGGCGACCATGAACGTGCGACAGCGCGTTTGTCCGGCGAGCTTGCGACACGACTCGTAGACGTTGCCGCTGCGCAGCCAGCTGTCGACGAGGATCACGTCGCCCGGCGCGGGCGGCCGTGCGAGGATCTCGGCGACCGAAGGCACCGTCTCGAGTTCCCAGCCCGCCATCGTCTGAACGACCGCGCGAGCGGACGCCATCAGCGACTCGTCGGTAGTCACAACGCGGATTGTTCGCAGTCCGTCACCCATCGTTCCTCGTCCTCTCCCGGGGCCTTCGTGTGAGCTTGTCAAATGGCGGTGGCTCGGATCAACCCATCGATCGCGCGGCGGACGCGCCTCAGCTCGCCAACTCGGTGATCCACTCGTCCGGGATCTCGTAGTTGGCGTACACCGACTGCACGTCCTCGTTCTCTTCGAGGGTATCGATCAGCTTGAGGATCCTGCGCGCGTCTTCCTTGTCCGCGACCTTGACGGTCGTCTGCGGAACGTAGCCGATCTCGGCGGAAAGGAGCTTGAGTCCCTTGCCTTCCAGCGCGGTCTTCACCGCGAGGAAGTCCGCCGGCGGAGCCACGATCGTCGCCAGGTCTCCATCGAGGACGACGTCCTCGGCTCCGGCCTCGAGCCCGAGCTCCATCAGCGTGTCCTCGTCGCGCTCGGCGCGTTCGGCGACGAACACCGATCGGAAAGTGAACAGGAACGCCACGGAGCCAGGCGCGCCGATGTTGCCGGCACTCTTGTCGAAGATGTGGCGGATGTCGGGCGCAGTGCGCGAGCGATTGTCGGTGAGACACGTCACCATGAGCGCGACTCCGCCGGGCGCATAGCCTTCGTAGACGAGCTCCTCGAACCCATCACCGCCCTTCTCGCCGGCGCCGCGTTTGATTGCGCGCTCGATGTTGTCCTTGGGCATGTTGCCCGCGCGCGCCTTCTCGACCGCGTACTTGAGCTTGAGGTTCGAGTCGATGTCGGCGCCGCTCTGGCGCACGGCCGAGATGATCGCACGCGAGAACTTGCTGAAGTTTCGCGCGCGCTTCTTGTCGACCGCGCCCTTGCGAGCCGCGATGTTCGACGAGTGAGAGTGACCAGCCATGAAGACGAGAGGTGAAGAGCCTCCGAATGACCGCAAGGTGGCGGACGGCCAGGACCGCGGGAGGCTGCGCGCGCTGGTCTAGCGCTTCGAGAACTGGAAGCCTCGGCGCGCGCCGCGGCGGCCGAACTTCTTGCGTTCCTTCATGCGGCTGTCGCGAGTCAGGTGCCCGTTCTCGCGCAGCACGTCGTCGAAGCCGGGGTTTACAGTTTTAAGGGCGCGCGCGAGGCCGAGCATCACGGCTTCCGCTTGGCCGGTAGGCCCGCCGCCGCGCACATTGCAAAAGACGTCGTACGTGCCGGCGGTCTGCGTGACCTTCAGCGGCTCTTGCGTACGGATCTGCGATTGCAGCGTGCGGAAGAATTCGTCGTACGGGCGGCCGTTGATCAGGAACCCGCCGGCGCCCGGCTTGATGCGCACGCGCGCGACTGCGGTCTTCCGGCGGCCAAGGCCCCAAGTGAATTGAGCGGCAGTCATGAGCGGATGGTGTCGACCTTCACGGGCTTCTGCGCGGTGTGCGGATGTTCGGATCCGGCGTAAATCTTCAGACGGCGCTGCATGTCGCGGCCGAGCGTGGACTTCGGAAGCATGCGCTTCACGGCGAGACGCACGATCTCCGTCGGCTGCGTCGCGGCGATCTTCCCGAACGGCACCACCTTGCGGCCGCCCGGATAGCCGGTGTAGTGCGCGTACGTCTTCTGCAGCGCCTTTTTGCCGGTCGTCTTGACCTTCGCGGCGTTGATCACGACCACGAACGCTCCGTTGAGCTCGCTGGCGGTGTAGTTCGGCGTGTCCTTGCCCATCAAGTTCATTGCGATCTGCGCCGCCATGCGCCCCAGCGTGTGCTGGGACGCGTCGTAGCAGATCCAGCGCTCGGCGAGCGTGGCGGATCGGACGTGTGTCGTGCTCATGATTTAGAAAAGGCCGCCGTCCATAAAGCCGGCTGGGCCGCTGCCCCGATTTCCGGGGGGTGAGAAAGGTATCGGGCCCCGGCCCGGGCAGCAACGGCTTTCTCGGGCCGATGCGGTCAGTCGAAGTTCGCGAGGCGCAGGTACACGCTGGTCGCGCTCAGGGCGGGGCGCGGGGATCGCTGCGGATCGATGCGGGCGATCAGGATCGCGGGACCCTGCGGCAGTCCGCTCGCGAGCCAGCCCGGGGGGCCGTCCGCGTCGCGCTCGAGCGGCGCTGGGAGCGGCTGGCCTAGAGGCCACGCGCCGTGCGAGCGCCACTCGCCGGCCTCTCGTACCCAAGCTTGCGTGATCGGCGCGAAGCGGTTCTGGCTCCGATCGATGCGTTCCGCGCCGGGGTCGAACACGGACAGCCGGTAGAGCCTGACGTCGTGCCCCGACACGTCGAGCACGGGCTCCACGCCGAGCGGCACGCGCCACACGAGGCGCGCACCCGGCGGCCACACCTCGATCGTCAGCCTATCGATCGGCGGTGCGACATCGAGCCGGTCCGGCGCCGCCTCGACCGCGAGCCACGCCACCGACTGCGAGTCCGCTTCGACAAGAGCGACGTGCGCCTCGTATTCGCTCGCGCGCACCGGCGCCAGCCAGGTGATCGCCGCCGAACCGACCAGCGCGGCGAGCAGCGCGGCGCGTCCGCGCTCCGCGAGTCCGAGGGTCGTCACGCCGAGCGCAGCGAGCGCGAGCAGCGCCGCGACGCTCGCTCGAACCACAGCGCGCGCAACGGGAGGCCGCGCGCGCGCGCGCAGCCCCGGCGGCAAGCTCTCGATGCCCGCGTCCTCGGGCTCGAGCCAGCGCACGAACCGCGCGGCACCTTGCTCGGCCGCAGTCCAGTCCGCGAGGGGCGCGATGTGAATCGACGGCGTGAAGCGCTCCCCCGCGGTGCGCGCGGGAAGCGGCACGACGAGCCGGCGCGTCTCGCCCGCTACAAGCGCGCCCACGAGGCGCGTCTCGCCGCTCGCGCCCATGTCGAGCACGACACCTCCCAGGGGGCCCTCGAGCGCAACCTCGGCGAGCCACGCGCGCGAACTTCGCTCCGGCGGCAGGGCCGCGAGCATCAGCGTGAGGAGCGCAGCGAAGTGCATCCTCGTCACCGCGATTCGAGACGTTCGCGAGACCCCACCGAACACAGCCACAATCCGACGCACACGAGCACGGGTCCGCCGACGCGCGGCGGTTGGCTCGCCGCGCTGCCGAGCACGTCGCCGCGCTCCGCGATCTCGCCCCACAGCCACGCCAGCGGGCTCGCGTTCGCAATGGCCCCGAGCGCACCGAGCGGCTCACCGAGGAGAGGCCGCCCCGCCTCGCGCAGCGCGAGGATCAGGAGCGGCAGTCCCGGAACGAGCACGAGCCATGCGATCGCGTGGCGCGCGCGCGTCGCCGGCGAGCGCGCGGCTCGACGCACCGCGACCGCGAGCAGGATCGAGAGCCCGAGGCTGACGGCGGCCACGACCAGCCGCTCGCGCAAGTCGAAGCCCGAAGCGACATCGAGCCGCAGTCCGAGCGCCGCGCACGGCAGCGCGAGCGCGAGCGACGTCCAGGCCAGGTTGCGCGCCGACCGACCCGCGAGCGCTTCATCGAGACCGTTGACGCGCGGAATTCCCGCGGCGATGAGCCACGGCAAGATCGCGAGGACCATCCGCGAACTCTCCGCGAGACGTTCCGCGCTCGCGGGCCAAGCCAGCGGCGCAGCAGACGCCGCCCACAGCGCCGCCAGACGAGCGGTGCGCCAGTGCACGTCTCAATCTCCCGCGGGCTCGCGCCACTGGATCGAAGGCACGTCCCAGCGGACATCGAGCACTTGCCAATCGCGCTGCGCAAGCTGCGCGAGCGCGCGCGTGAGCCCCGACCATTTCCTCTCGGTCGGCAGCTCGCCGGGGCGCCCTGAATCGGGAGCGCGACCGAACAGCACGACGCGCCGGTCTTCCAAGTGGATCAGCACACCGGGCTCTTCAGCGCTGGCCTGACGCGCGCGCGTCGCGTCGATCAGCGGCGGTCCCATCCGCTCGAACTCGCGCGCGCCCAGGTGCTCGCGCATCGAGATCGCTACGGCGAGTGCATCGACATGACGCGGCTCGCGGAGCACTTGCCCGGGCCGAACACGATCGAAGCTCGTGTCGTTCGGCCCGAGTACGGGCAGGAAGCCGTTCCCGACCCACGGCGGCGCCGGATGCTCACCCGGAAGCACGATTCCGTCCGCGGCGACCGTCAGGTAATGCTCGCGCTGCATCACGCACGCCACGGGAGCCCGTAGCCGGACTTCCACGGCAAAACTCGCAGGCCATACGACCGACGGCAGCCCCACTTCGGCGACGAAGGGGAGCGCCGCGATGCGCGCCGTCACGCGCGCGAGTCCTTCCGGATCGAGCGCGGAAAACGGCGGCGCCTCCGCCACGGCCGCGGAGAGGATCGCGTCCCAACGCGGGTCGAAGGCGGGCTCGCGGGTCTCGAGGCGGACGCGCCGCGTGTCGACCATCGTGAAACCCTTGGCCTCGACGCTGCTGGACAGGGTCGACACGACCCAGACGAAGACCCCGAAAAGGAGGAGCAGCGGGATCCAGAGGCGCACGCGCCCCTGGCGTCCTCGACGCGCGCGGGTGCCGCCGCGCCGTCGCCCCTCGCAACCCCTCGACAAAGCGGCGGGCCTAATTTCGCGCGGCGACCATCCGCGGCTCGCTCACGGACGGCTGCGCGGGCGTACCGGGCATGCCCGGCGCTCCCGACGTGATCGGCGTCTGGCTCTGCCTGCGTGAGATCTCTTCGATGAAGAGGTCGATCGTCGTTTGGATCTCGATGACTTCCTCGCGCGAAAGCGTCAGCGAGCGCGAGCTCTGCTGCGCGTGGAGCTCGTGCCCGAGTAATCGCGACAGCACCTTCAAGCTGGCGAGCTGTCGAACGATCGGATTCTGCTGCTTCGTTTGGGTATCCATGGGTCGTGCGCTTTCTGCCGGGCGTGAGGCGAGCTTCCGTTCCCCTGCGGTGCGTGCTTAGATACCGCGATGCGGGTCGTGTCTCAAGCGCGCCCTTCGTGTTCCTCCCGCGCGATCTGGGTGCCAGCGCGTTGCGTCGATCGCGGGCTGCGATCGTCCACGCAGCGGATCCGGTGGAGATGACGGCGCGCGCCACGCCCGGCCCCGAGCCGGACCCGGAGGAGAGCGACACTCGGGCGCCACGCGCCCCGCGTCGAGCGCGCGACCGTCGCGAGGCTCCGGCGACAAGTCGCGACGCTCCGGCAGCAAGTCGCGACGCTCCGGCAGCAAGTCGCGAGGCTCCGGCAACAAGTTCGGCGGCGGACGCATCCGACCCGGTCACGCACTGGAAGGGCTTCGTCCTCAACCCGTTCCAGATCGACGCCATCGCCGCGATCCGCGGCGGTCACAACGTCCTGGTGAGCGCGCCGACCGGTGCCGGCAAGACGCTCGTGGCCGAGTATGCGATCGAAGACGCGGTCGCGCGCGGCCGCCGCTGCATCTACACGGCCCCCATCAAGGCCCTCTCGAACCAGAAGTACCGCGACTTCCGCGACGACCCGCGCATCGACGTGGGATTGATGACCGGCGACGTCACGATCCATCCGAACGCACGCGTCCTGATCATGACGACGGAGATCCTGCGCAACTCGATCTTCGACAACCCCGAGCACCTCGCGGAGGTCGAGTACGTCATCTTCGACGAAGTCCACTACATGGACGACTTCGAGCGTGGATCGGTGTGGGAAGAGAGCCTGATCTTCGCGCCGCACACGATCCGCTTCGTGTGCTTGTCGGCCACGATCTCGAACGTCGAAGAGCTCGGTGCCTGGCTGAGCGAGATCCGCGGCCCGGACATGGTCGTCATCCAGTCGAATCGACGGCCTGTGCCGCTGACGCACCGCCTCTACACGGCGCGCAGCGGCGCGTTCGATCCCGATCAGATCGACCGCGTGCGCAAGCGCGAGTTACGCGCGGACGAGCCCGAGTCCGCGCGCCGGCGCCGACACGCGCGTGATCGAAACGGCGGCGGACGGCGCGGACGCGGCGCCGAGGCCACGGAAGTGCCCAGCGCCGGTCCCCTGCTCGACGAGCTCTCGAGCCGCGGGTTGATGCCGGTGCTCGTGTTCTCGTTCAGCCGCAAGGACTGCGAGCGCCTCGCGTACGCGAATGCCGAGCGCGAACTCCTCACGCTGGACGAGCGCTCGCGGATGGCAGCGCTCCAAGAAGAGCTCGTGCGACTCTTTCAGTTCGATCGCGCCGAACTTCACGGCGAGATCTTCGCGATGGCCAGGCGCGGCATCGGCTACCACCACGCCGGCATGCTTCCGATGCACAAGGAAGTCGTCGAGCGCATGTTCACGTCGGGCCTGTTGAAGCTGCTCTTCACGACGGAGACGTTCGCGCTCGGAATCAACATGCCCGCGCGCACGGTCGTGTTCCACAGCCTGCGCAAGTTCGACGGCATCACATTCGACTACTTGCGAACGCGCGACTACATGCAGATGGCCGGCCGCGCCGGAAGGCAAGGGATCGACGAGGACGGGCTCGTTTTCTCGCTGCTTTCGCCCAAGGATCTCGCCGAGGCGCCAGTCAAGCGCTTGTTCTCGGCCAAGCCCGAACCGGTGGAGAGCCGCTTCCGCCTGTCGTTCTCGTCGCTCTTGCACGTCGTCGAGCGGCTCGGTCTCGCGCGCGTCCACGAGGCCTGGGAGAAGTCGTTCAATCAGTTCCAGCACCGCAGCGGCAGTCCAAAGCAGCAAGAGCACAACCGCCGCGAGCAACGCCGGATCCTGGATGCGCACCTCGCGTTCCTGACCGAGCTCTCCTATCTCGAAGGCGACAAGCTGACGCCGCGCGGCCGGATCGCGAAGGTGATCAACGGCTACGAGCTGCAGATCACCGAGTGCCTGTTCAACGGCACGCTCGAAAACTTGCCGCTCGAGGCGCTGGCCGTCGTATTCGTCGGCTTGGTCTTCGAGGAGCGACGTCGCGGCGAGATGGTGCACGTACCGGCGCGGCTCTTCGGCAATGTACGTACCGAGGTCAGCCGCGAGATCCAGCACCTGCGCATCCGCGCCGCGGACTTCCAGCTCACCGCGACCATCAAGCCGCCCGACTGGGGACTGACCGCGGCCATCGTCGCGTGGCTCGACGGCGTGCCGTTCGCGGACCTCGAGGATCATACGGACGCGACACCGGGCGACATCGTGCGCAACTTCCGCATGGCGGTGCAGCTGATGAGGCAAGTGCGGCGCGCGATCGATCCTGCGTGGGATCTGCACGGCCGTCTGTCGGAGGCGATGGACGCGATCCACCGCGACGTGGTCGATGCACGCCGACAACTCGAGCTGGGCTGAAGCGGCTCAGCCGTCGTCGGCGCAGCTCGGGCGCCGAATCGCCCTCGCGGCGTGGGTCGCAATTCTGGCGGCGGTCGATTTCGACACGCGGCTTCTGCCCTGGGCCGCTGCGGTGATCGGAGCGATCGCGGGGATCGAGATCGCGCTGCTTCGCTGGCAGCGCTCGCCCAGCGCGTTCGTCGCGGCGCACTTCGCGCTCGGCGCGATCGCGTCCGCGCACGCGGCCGTGGCCTTGTCGTCGTTCGACTTGGGGCTCACGTTGGGCGCGGCGTCGATCGCTTTCGCCGCCTGCGCGTGGCTTGTCGTGCAGCGGGCGAGCCGGCGAACACTCGTCTCTGGCTGCGTCTGCGCGGGCACGTGCGCCCTGCTCGCGATCGCCGAGCTCGCGCTGCCACCCGGCATCGCCTGGTCGATGCCCGGCAGGGCGGATTCCTACGAACGATGGTCCGCGGATCTTTTCGAGCCCGATCCCGAGCTCGGCTGGGTCATGCGTGCGAACGCGACCGTCGAGGACAGCGCGTATCTAGATCCCGATCACCTCGAGTGGAGCGCGATCTACCACACGGGCGAGGACGGAGAGCGCGTGGTGTCCGCGCGGCCCGAGCGCGGACCGGCGCTCCTGCTCTTCGGTTGCTCGTACACCTTTGGACACGGGCTCGCGGACGAGCAGACGATCGCGGCCCAGATCCAGAAAGCTCGACCGCAGTGGCGCGTCTTCAACTTCGGAGCGCTCGCGTACGGCACGGCGCAAAGCTGGCTCGCGATGCGACGCTGCGCGGAACCAGCCGCGAACGAAGTCGCGTACGTCTTCATCGACGACCATCTGCGGCGCGACTCCGCCGATCGCGGATGGCTGCGTCAATTCCCGCGCGAGCCGATCTTCCAGGTCGACCCGTCCGGTCGATTGCAGCGGATACCCGTCGGAGTGCTCGGATACATCGCGCGGCGCGTCGGATGGTCGCTCTGGAAGCGCTCGATCGTGTTCCGTCGGTTGGACGCGCTCGTGCCGAGCGGACGCGATGACGAGCGCGACGTGGCGCGCGCTGCGGCGCTCGTCGACGCGATGCGTGCCGACGTTCGCGCGAAGTGGGGTCCGGCGTGTCGCTTCGTCATCGTGTTCGTGCCCGAAGCTCAAGAGCACGAAATGAGCGCTCGCGCGCGTGATCTCATGCGCATCCTCGGGCAGCGCGGAATCGAGTGCATCGACGGATTCCGCGAAGCGAATTGGACCGGCCGCAGCCCCGTCGGCGAGTTCGACCGTGCTACGGGACATCCCCGAGCCGCGTTCGCGGCCGAGATCGCGGGCTGGATCACCGGCTCGCTCGATCACACGCATTGAGTCGTGGGGTGATGTCTCCGGTGCGCCAGCCCCAGCGCACGGGATTCGTCGAGCTCCACTGAAGTTTGAAGGGTCGCCGAGCCGAATCTCGATCGGCTAGGGGTTTTTGCGCCGTCCCTCCCAGCGGGATTGGCGCGAAGCGCATACGATCACGGCATCGAGGGGAGGATTGGGTGGCAGCATTTCGTCTCGCGACCTGGTCGCGCAAAGCGTCCAGGGTCTGCGTAATTTTCGCGGCGTTGCTCGGTAGTCCTACCGAGCACGCGTCCGCTTTGCCGCTGGCCGACGAACCGATCGTGTTCGTGTCGCGCCAGATCCCGCCCTACGGCAGTTATTGGTGGAACGTCGCGAACGACCTACCGGGTGTCGGCCCGTTCAGCCGCTTTCGCGTCGCCGCGCCCGGACGGCTGCTCGTGCGCGAAGCGAATGGGAGCCTGCGTGTGCTGCTCGATGGGAGCGCGCCGACCGCGGCGACGTTCCAACTGATCGACTTCAACGCTCCCGACGTTTCGTACGACGGCAACACGATCGTGTTCGCGGGGCTGCGCTCCGGCACGTACGACCTGATGCCGGTCAATCATCCGGGCGCGTGGCGGATCTATTCGATCCGCGCCGACGGCAGCGGCTTGCGCCAGATCACGTCCACTCCGCCGGCACTCGACTTGTCGCAGTTCGGCGCGGCAGCGCCCGGCTTGCAAGGCTGCGACGACATCGACCCCGTGTTCCTGCCCGACGGCCGCATCGTGTTCTCGTCGACGCGCTGGCCGAGCTTCGCGCAGTACAGCGACGTGCGCACGTCGAACCTGTACGTCGTGAAGGCGGACGGCACCGCGCTCCACCGCATCACGAGCGAACGCAGCGGCGCGGAACGCCCGCGCGTCGATCCGCTCACCGGGAAGATCGTGTACTCGCGCTGGTGGCGCAACCACCGCTTCCCGATCGACAGCATGGCGACGATCGCGAGCCCGCCGACCGTGTATCCGCAGGGCGGATACTCACAGAAGGACGGACTCTCGTCCGACCGCCTCGTGCAGAACGGTGGAACTGACTATCTCTGGCGCATGGCGTGGCACGCGGCTTCGATCCGACCGGATGGAACCGAGCTCGCGATGTGGAGCGGCTCGGGGCCGGGCGACCTGCGCAACCACGTGTACGGCGGAGACTTCACCGCAGCGGGCGACCTCATCGGCAACTTCTTCCCCGCGATGTCGATGACGAAGGCCGCCGGCTTCGGCGGTCTGCGGCGCTTGTTGCGCGGGCCGGTGCTCTACGTGCCGATCGCGGGGATCACCACGCTGTCGGAAGACTACGTGAACCCGTCGAATCCGACGTCGCTGTACATCTACAACGGCGAGTACTTCGCCGAGCCGGCCGTCATGGGCGACGGCAGCCTCGTGGTGTCGCGCGCGGCCGATACGAGGCAGGACTACGGCCTCTACCGCATGCAGGCCGACGGTACCGGGCTGTCGCTGCTCTTCGACTTGCCGGGGACCACCGAGCTGCGTGCTCGTCGCCTCGCGCCGCGCGCGTTCGCACCGATCCTGCCCGACCAGATCACGCAGGTCGCAAGCTCCTTGCCGCCGCGTGCGAGCGGTCCCTACGACACCGACGGCACGTTCGTCTTCGAGGCGCTCAACGTCTACGCGAACGCTCCCGTCGACACCGAGATCATCAGCGCGCCGCCGGTGGGATCCGCGGCACGCCTGCGGTTCTATCTCGACCACCAGCGCACGAGCCCGGGATCGCATCCCAACCTCGATTGGCCGATCTTCCTCGGTGAGCGCCGCGTCTCGCCCGCCGGCCGTGTCGTCAAGGCCGACGCACCCGCCAATGTCCCGCTCTTCGAGCAGCTGCGCGACGCGTCCGGCAAGGTGCCCTTCACGGGCGGCGTCGACCGCGTCGGCGCGGGGCACGTCGCGGGGCTCAACTTCGGCCGGCCGGGCGCGGTCGCGCGCTGCGTCGGCTGCCACGCGGGACACTCGCTGATGCCGGTGCCCGCGTCGCAGACGGAGGCCGCGTTCACGAACCTCGCGCCCGGCGCGATGGTCAGCGTCTCGAGCACACGCGACGCGAGCTACGACGTGCGCGTGATCGACCGGCGCGTGACCAAGGGCAAGAACACGGACACCTGGACGAGCGCCAGCGGTCAAACGCAGGGCCAGTGGGTGGAGCTCCTCTTCCCGGTCCCTGTGACCGTGCGGACGGTTCGCCTGTACCGCGTCCGGCCCGGTGGCGCGGCGCAGTCGTCGCTGCAAGTGCATGCCACGACGGTCCAACTCTTCGAGGGAGTGGCGTCGGCGACACCGTCGGTGACCCGCACGAGCGGCGTCGTCGAGCTGACGGGAACCGACGTCTCGTTCCCGGACGTTCTCGCACGGCGCGTGAGAGTGCGGCTCGACCAGGTGAGCGGCACGTTCTCCGGGCTCTCCGTCGCAGGCCTCGGCGAGATCGAGGTCATCGCGCGCGGCGAAGCGCCCTGATCCGCGTCGCGGTCGCGCGATCGCAGGCTTGATCGGCAACCGTGGGATGCTCCAATCGGTCTCCTAGACCGGTGTCGTCGTGCTCCGCGAGGGTACGAGAGCACCCGCGCATGAATCCCAAGGTCGCAGCACAGCAACGATCGCACGACCAGGAATTCGATGAGCGGGCGCCGGAGGCGTTCGCCCAGGGCCGCGCCCCCGACGCTGCGGAGAATCGCGACTCGGCGGGCGACATGGAGCGCGCGCTCGACGTCGTGCGCCGCACGTTCGGATTCAACGGACTACGGCCGCTGCAAGGCGAGGCGATCGCGGCCGTGCTCGAGCAGCGTGACGCGCTCGTCGTGCTGCCGACCGGCGGCGGCAAGAGTCTGTGCTACCAAGCGCCGGCGCTCGTGCGTCCCGGATTGACGGTCGTCGTCAG
>JANOFY010000241.1:0-2791 GCA_031413895.1 Planctomycetota bacterium
ACTTGCTCGGCCGTCGGCCGCTCGCGCACGGGAGCCGGAACCGCTTCGACGGGAGCCGCGCGCTCCGCGGTGGGCGCCGCGACCGGAGCCGACGCCGACGCGAGCTCGGGTCGCTCGCGCTCGACGCTCTTCTGGTGCAGGCCGTACAGCTCGCTGTGCACCGAGCACTCACCGCCGCGATTGCTCGCGACCGCGAGACCATCGAGCGCGACACGACGCAGCGTCTCGAGTGCGTACGTGCTCCCGCTGGTCAACGCGGCGATGCCGATGCACAAGCTTGCGCGCACCGTGCTCGTCTCACCCGCGAGCGCGAGCTTCTTCGCGCCGTCGATCCACAGGTGACACACGAGCTCCGCGGCTTCGAACGGAGTGCCGGGGAGCAGGATCGCGATCCCTTTGTCCTCGCGGCACGCGATGAGCTCACCGCCGCGCGGCAGTCCGACGAGGAGGCCCACAAGAGCGCGCAGCACGAGCGCTTGCCGATCCGGGAACGGCGTGATGCGCTCGAGTCCTTCCGCGTCCGCGCGCAGGTACAAGACCGGCAGCTTCTCGCGCAACGCGTGCGCGTACTCCGCGTCCATACGCGCGCGTATTGAACTCAGCTCCAGCCCCACGCCAGGCGCGCAGAGCTCGCTGTGCAGGATCGGAGCCATCGACGGGGATGTGGGAACGGAGGGGCACCGTTCCCAGTGGCTGGGGTAGGAGGGACGTGGGACCGAGGGGAGAGGTCGCCAAAGCCTACCCTTGCTCGGCGCCGGAGGTCGTCCGGACCGTGGCAGCTCGCGCAGAGTGGGTGCGTGCGCGCGTTACGGCCCGACGAGAGCCTTGAACTCCTTCTTGGAGCGCAGCGCCTTCAGGAGCTCGTCGGATGCCGCGCGTTCCTTGAACGTGGGCTCGGCGGCGATCGCTTGCTTCAGGCTCTCGAGCGCGGGTGCCGCCTGCCCGCCTTGCGCGTGACAGATCGCCACGTTGTAGAGCGCCTGCGCGCGGAAGGCCTTGGCTTTCGGGTGCGTGCTCGCGGCGGTCACTTCCACCAGGCGTTCGCAGGCTCCCAGCGCCTCGCGGTAGCGCTTGCGCGACGCGTTCGCGCTCGACTGCGTATCGAGCGCTTCGAACAGTGCTTGGTCCTGTGCCGGCGTGCGCTTCTCGATCTGGCCGAGGAGCTCGGCCGCGCGCGCGTAGCCTCTGACCGCGAGGTCGGCGTCGAGCGCTTGGTAGGCCAGTTCGCCGAGATAGAAATGCGGCGCGAAGTCGTCGGGGTGCGACGCGCACTCTTGGGAGACCCACGCGAGCTGCTCGGCCGCGTGCGCCGCCGCGCTGTCGCGGAACGCGTACACCTCGGGCGGCAACCTCCACGTGCTGCGATCGACGGTGCCCGTGACGCGGAACGAGGCGACGAGCTTCTCGAAGGCGGCCTTGTCGAACTCGTTCTTCTTGGCGGCGGACTTGCCGCGCGTCGTCGACGCATGCAGGACGAACAGGTGATCCGCCGTCACGGGCCAGGCGTAGTAGTCGGTCTTGGTGAAGTTCGCGGGCAAGATCGTGCGGAACTTGCAGGCCGCGACATCGCCGACTGCGAAGGCCTCGAAACCGGACTCCCCTTTGCGACGCGCGCGGCACTCCGCGCCCGAGAGGTAGGGCATGTTGTCCTCGCACACGACGGTTAGGACCGCGCCGCTCTCGAGTTCACCGCCGAGGATCACGCGCTCGGTGAGCAGGCCGGCATCGGCCTCGAAGCCGTCGATGGTCAGATGGATTTCGAGCGGCTGGTCCGGGACCTTGGCCGTGATCTCGCCCGCGTGCGCGAGTCCGGCCGAGACCCCAGCGAAGACAAAGGCACTGACGATCAAGCGCATCTCGCGGGGCTGCATCGCGTCACTCCAGGCTGGTTTCCAGGACTCCGGCCACGCCATTTCCTAGGGTGGCGCTTTGCTTTCGGGACCGTATCCTACCGGCCCGAATTCCCTCGATCCCACGGCCCGATGACCCCCCGATGCACGCGAACGCCCTAGACCTGCGCAAAGGCTATCTGGTCACTTACCAGAACCGGATGTGCACGGTCATCTCCTGGAATATCCTGCGCAACGACCGGCGCGCTTTCGTGCAGATGAAATTGAAGGATCTGCTCACGGGGCGCATCACCGAGCTCAAGGAGCACACCGACACCAAGTACGAAGTGCTCGACTCGGAGATCATCGACCTGGCGCACTCCTACCGCGACGGCAACGACGAAGTGTTCTACACCCCCGAGGGCGAGGAGTACCGCTGCCCCGCGGCAGCCGTCGAGGACGCGCTCCTGTGGAAGACGGACACGTACAAGGGCCTGCTCGTGGAGAGCAAGCTGGTCACGATCTCGCTGCCCCAATCGGTCATCGCGAAAGTCGTCGACACGTCGCCGCCGATGAAGGGCGGAGGCTCCGGGACCAAGGACGCGGTCCTCGAGAACGGAGTGAGGATCAAGGTCGGCTTGCTCGTGTCCGTCGGAGACAACGTGCGACTCGACCCCGAAACGCTCGAGTACAAGGAACGCCTAGGACAGGCATGACATCCCCTGAGAAAAGCAACGTGACCCGACCTGCCAGCTCCGACACGTCGACCGAGGGCATCCGCATCCAAGCGGCGGCGCAGTACATGCCCAAGGATTCGAACCCCGATCAGAAGCAGTACATCTTCGCGTACCGAATCACGATCGCGAACGAAGGCACGGAGACCGTGCGGCTCCTGTCGCGGCACTGGGTGATCATCGACGCCGACAATCACCGCGAGGAAGTGCGCGGCGAAGGCGTCGTGG
>JANOFY010000242.1:0-1968 GCA_031413895.1 Planctomycetota bacterium
GTCGAGGCCGCCGTCGTCCGCCAGCGGATTGAAGGCGTGGTCGACTTCGTACTTGTCGCTCATCCCGTCGGAGTCGGTGTCCGCCAGGTTGCGGTCGGTGCCGAGCGCGATCTCTTGCGAATCGAAGAGGCCGTCACCGTCGGTGTCGACGTCGACGACGGTGATCACGACGTTCGCAGCGTGCGACTGGCCGTCCGCGTCGACGATCGTCGCGGTCACGTTGTGCGCGCCGACGAGGTTCGTGTTGATCGCGAAGCTCACGCCCGTGCCCGCAGCCGAGCCCAAGGCGTCGGTCCAGGCGACCGCGCTCGACAGATCGTTGCCGTCGACTTCGGTCGCGGTCGCGGTGAGTGTCGCGCCGAGACCGACGGCGACCGTCGCGCTCGCACTCGCGATCGAGACGCCGGCGAGCGAGACCGGCAGATTCTCAGGCCGGTTCGCGTCGCCCCAGCCCGAAACGAACTCGCTGACGTCGACGCCCGCGGCTTGCAAGATCGTCCGCGCGTCGTACGCGAACGGCTTCGCGCCGAAGTTGATCGAGTTGGCGAGCGTCGGCGCGGTCGGGTTGCCGTACAGCATCGGGAAGAGCGGCGTGAAGACGTCTTGCAGCGTCATCGTGCGCGCGACCGCGCCGCCGATAATGACGTGAACAATGGGGCGCGTGCCGCGGTAGTCGACCGCGAAGCCGTACGTCGTGTTCGTGTTGTCGTAGTTCTGCTGGAAGACGAGGTTCTTCCAGATGCCCGACAGCGAGTTGATCGACATCGACGGCGGCGCGTTCTCAGGCGAGGTCGACACGCAGCAGTAGGGATTGATGGGCGGATAAGCCGTGATCAGCCCTTGGCCCATGTTGATCGGAGCGATGTGGCGCTGCGTCTCGAAGCAGCGGAACTCGCCGATCATGCCGGTGTTGGCACGGATCGCGCTCTTGTGGTTCGTGACGTAGCTCGCGCCGAGCGAATCCGGCGCGAGGATCATCTCGGCGTTCGTTCCCGTTTCCTTCACGAGCACGACGGGATCGTGCTGCTCCGCCTTCTCGCGGCCCGCGTACGCGTGCTCGGGACCGAAGCCGGTGCCCATGAACTCGGCACCCAAACGACCGGCCGTGAACAGCAGGTAGTGCGCCGCGAAGTGAAACGGCTGCGCTTCGCGATCGGCGCCCGCGTTGATCGTCTGTTGCACGCCGGCCGCGGTCGGCTCTCCGTACACGAAGATGTGCAGCGGTTCGGAGACCGCGATCATCGTCACCGGAGGGAGCAGGAACGGCGTGCCGTTCTGATCGACGATCGCGTGGACGACCGGGTGCGCACCGCTGTAGTCGATCGCGAGGCCGTACCAGGCTGAGCTCTGCAAGGCATTGAACGTGCCGACGAGCGATCCAGCGTGTTGCAGCGCGCCGAGCGCGTTGAGTCCGACGCTCTGCATGCTCGAGCCACCGAATGTGTCGAGCGCCTCAGTCGACGTCGCGACGCCGAAGCCGAAGTTGCCTGCGGCGACTTCGCGATGACCTTCGAAGTAGTACCAGCCCGTGCCCGGGTCGATCGAGACGTCGGAGCGTGCGGCGTGCTGTCCGGGAAGCAGGAACGCTGCACCGAGCGCGTCGCTCGAGAGCACAACCGACGCGTGCTTGTCGAGCGCGTCGAGCAGCACGGTGCCGTGACCCGGGTATGAGTTGGCGTTCCGCGGATCCGTTTCGTTCGTGAACTCGACGAGGTTCGTGAAAGCGTCTCCGTCGGCGTCGGACGCGGCGTCGTTCACGAGCGGCAGGAGCTCGTGTTTCGCTTCGAACGCATCGGGCAGACCGTCCGCGTCGCTATCGGCCGCGAGCGGGTTCGTGCCGAGCGTGTTCACTTCGACGCCGTCTTTGAGGCCGTCGCCGTCGCTGTCGACCGCGCTCGGGTTCGTGCCCGCTGCGATCTCCTGGTCGAACGTGAGTCCGTCGCGGTCCGAGTCGACGTGTCCGCCGCT
>JANOFY010000243.1:0-3805 GCA_031413895.1 Planctomycetota bacterium
CGAACCAACCGTGCTTCTGGTCGGTGATGCGCTGCGTATCGAAGAGCTCGTAGTCGGGATCGGGCAAGTTCGCGAAGTCGGGGAACTCGCCGACAGGATTATGGACCCAGTGGCGGGTTTCGTGCGTGCCGGCGCCGGCCGCGCGCGGACGCACGCCGCCGTTCCACGACACGAAGTTGCGCACGTCGCTCGGCGTCTCGCCGCGCTCGAGGCGCTGCACGAGCGTGAGCATGGCGTCCTCGCACTCGCCGACGCCGACGTGATCCCACACGCCGTCCGCCATCACCGCGAGCGGCACCATCGTCGGGTGAATGCCACCGACGATGATTTGCGGCAGCGCGATCGCGAGCCGCAATGCTTCCGCGCGCAACCATTGCGCGAGCTCGAGTCCGGCGCGGTACTGCTGCGTCAAGCACGAGAACGCGACGAGGCCCGGACGCCACTCACGGATGACGTCGAGCAACTCCTCGCTCGTCGGAACCGGCGGGAGGTTCTCGTTGAGGTTGACGAGGCGCGTCTCGTGACCGGCGGCTTTCAAACATGCCGACAGCGACGCGAGCCCGTGGTTGAACCCCATCTGCGTGTAGAGGTTGGGATAGACGAACAGGACGCGCATGGGGGGCGAGCTTAGGCCATCGGCGGGCCCGAAAGAAAGTGCGGGATCTCACGCAGCGCGTCCGCTGCCCGAGCATGGGACCCGATTGCAATCTCGTCGAAAGCGCGGACGGGCGCCGCTTATCCGCAGAGGAGCACGGAGAGCCTGCGGCGGTACTCGTGCGTCAGCGGGTTCTGCTCGCCGAGCATCTCGAACGCGGCCTGGAGCGCCTTGCGCGGCTCGCTGTCGTTGAAGCGCAGATCGGCGAGCGCCGCTTGGTAGAGCTCCTCGAGTCCCTCGGCATGTGCTCCCGACGCGATCAGCGCGTGGCCGAGCTTCAAGCGCGCCGCGGTGTCGCCCGGCTGGGTTTCGACGACTTTCCGAAGCGCCGCGAGGTCGCCCACGGCCGCCAGGGAGTCGAGGAGCAGTCCCGCCGCGCGACCCGCGTCCGATTCGCGCTCCTGCGGCGAAAGCGACTCGTACGCGGTCCGTCCCTTCGCTGGGTCGCCGGTGAGCAAGTAGAGACGCGCCAAGTGCGCGCGCACCGCTCCGCGACCGGGCTCTTTGGCGAGCGCGAGCTCGAGAGCCGCGACCGCCGCCGGGAGGTCGCCGCGCTTCTCGTGCGCGAGCGCGTCGGCGAGTGCATCGGCCGCTTGGCCCGCATGTTTGGCGATGAGCTGCCGGATCTCGGCTTCCGGCCTCGCGCCGACGAAGCCGTCGACCGCGTGTCCGTCCTTGATGAGCACGACCATCGGAACGCTCTCCACCTGGAACGCGCCTGCGAGGTCGGCGTTCTGGTCGACGTCGATCTTGGCCAGCACGATCCTTCCGGCGAGCTCGTTCGCGATCTTCTCGAGGATCGGTGAGAGCGTGCGACACGGGCCACACCACGTGGCCCAGAAATCGACGAGGACGGGCACCTTTCTCGAACGCTCGATGACCTCACGCTCGAAGGTGGCGGTGGAGACGTCGAGGACGGCTGTGGCGGTCGGTTGCGGTTTCATGGGATCCGATCGAGCGGGATGACAAGTCTATCAGCGGTCTACTAGGGCTCGCACCGATTGGAATTCCACTCCGGGGCAATCGCCTCCGCTTCGAAGCGACGGGTTGGACGAGGAGCAGGAGCCGAGTCCGTGCGTGTAGAAGCGAGCACGCGAGCCCGTCAGTGACCCGGCGGCCACGCGATGCTCATGTCGGCTTCGTTGGTCACGACGACTCGTTGCGTCCACATGCCGGCCGAATGCACACGCGGCGACGCGAGGAGCAATGTCGTTCCGACGGGAACGTGCGTGAAACGTCGCTCGCCGTCGATGTCGTCGTACACGAGCGTGGGACCGTCACCTGGCTCCCACAGATTGCGAAGCTCGCCGACGCCCTCGACGTACGCCCACGGAAGAACCGCGCGTGGATCGCTTGCGCGCACGATGAGGGTCGCGCCGCGAACTTCCATCTCGGTGTACTCTCCGACGGTCGCACAAGCAGGTGCATACGCGAGAGAGCACTGCGCAGGAGGCTCGGGATCGACGAGCCTGGCCGCGTCCTTGCTCCCGAGTAACGCCAAGCTCGGACCTCCATCGGAAAGCGCGACCCACACTCCGACGCGCCCGGCCCACGGATCCATACCTATCGCTCCCGATCGCGTGAACAGCGAAGCTGAGTCGAGTGTGTCGAGGACCGTGCCGTCTCGGACGAATGCCATCGGCGTGACCGTGTCGCCGAGCTCGAAGTCAGCGATCGTGTCTCTCGCGGACTCGACGATCACTTGGCGGTAGATCCAGAGCTCGTGATCGAACACGCCTAGCTCGTACTGCCCTGGATACACATCGGTGATCGCGTAGGCCCCCTCCTGGCTCGCGGTCGCGTTGTAGAAAGCGGCCGCCTGAGTACCCGAAGGCCTCGCCCACCACAGAGCTATCCTGACATCCGAGACAGGCGCGCCACTGCGAGAGACCTTGCCGGCAATTCGACCTGGCTTTGCGGCGACAATCTCCACGCGTTGCGCGCTACCGGGCTCGACGAAGACGCGCACCGCGGAACTCGAAAGCGGGCCGAGGGACTCGGGGTAGAGAGCCCAAGGTCCGCACGGCAAACCCTCGAACGCGAACGTGCCGTCTTCGCGAGTTTCGACGCGTTGGGCCTTCTTGGACGCCGTCGTTTCGATGGTCGGATTGGCGCCCACGTGTGTGCCCGAGATGGGTGAGCCGTCATGGTCGACGACTCGACCGGTCACTCCACCGAGACCCTGCGGTGGACACTCGAGCGTAGTCACGCTTCCCGCGACCAAGGTCGCGGATCCGACGAACATTGGGGGCGGCGATTCTCGTGTGATGAACACGTCGTACGAGCCGGAAGGCAGGAGCAGGAGGCGCAACTCATCTTCCCCGGCCCAGACGATCTCACTCAGCCTGCCCCCGCCGTTGGCATACACGGTGCTCGACCGTGTGAGGCGACCTGCGTCAGGGTGGGCGCGCGCCGCCGATGTGTCATGAAACGTGATCGAGAAGGACTCCGTCGCTCGCACCGGAAGCTTCGTCAACCGCGCGCCGGCGACGAAGGGGTCCAGTCGGATCTCCAGGTTTGGCGTGGGCACCTCGATGTCGAGCGCGCACAGCGGCCCAGCTCGACCATCGACTTGAATCGTCAATGCGCCGACGGGCACTTCGGTGCTGAATGTGCCGTCAGGCGCCAGCCTGTTGACGCCGCTGGGCAGTCCGCCTCCCTTGAGGTTGGGGACTCGTCCGACGCATGTGCCGTCCTTGAAGGCGCGCAGGCTCACGCCGCGGTAGTCGAATCCCGCTGGCGCGTTCTCGAGGAACACTCGGCCATTTAGCGGCACGAGCTCCTTCAGCTGTACTGCACCGACGTCGACCACGTCCGCGTCCACGAGGGTCGTTCGAATGCCCTCGCCGATCCTCTCGACGTACCAAGTCACACGTCCGCGCGGCAGACCGCACAGCTCGAATTCGCCTTGTTCGCCCGCGAAAACGTTCGGCACCAGCAAGTGAGACTGCCGGCTCTCGGTCGCGCATACCTTGAAGCGCTCACCGAACGGTTTGGTCACGGCGGTTCCATCGGGCCAGACCAATCGACCGCGAATGCAGCCGCTGACGGGGGCGTGCAAGACCACCCGCGCGATCCGTTCCGTCGAGGAGATCACGACCCTCTCGAAGACGTCCACAACCGCTCGCGATGCGCCGACGACGAGCGGCG
>JANOFY010000244.1:0-2390 GCA_031413895.1 Planctomycetota bacterium
TTCGAGATCACGACGACGGAGTTGCCGCGCTGGAAGGCGATCTCGGCGAGTCCGAGCGCGGAGTTGCTCTCGCGGTGTCCACCGAGCCCCGGCACGATGTACACGAGCGGGCTCGGCTCCTCCTGCAGCCAGTACGTGTACGGCGGAACGCGCCCGACTTCGTTGACGTCCGCGCGGCCCTGGTTGCGGCGCTCCGGAAACCACGGATCCTCGAACGTGAGGAAGATCGAGTCGAGCGTCTGCGTTGCGCCGCTCTCGTCGCGACGCCACGAAAAGTTCGCGACGTCGACTTCGCGATCGAGCGTGTAGAGCGTGCGCGCGGGCTCGTACGGATCGAAATACGATTCGACGATGCGCAGGTCGCCCTCGACCTCGTCGCTGATCCTGTTGATGCGACGTGCATAAGGGAGCGCAAAGACGTAGTTCAAGGGATCGCTGAGCTCGTCGGGGATCGTTCCGATCCCGTCGCGGATCGTGCTGGGTCCGTAGAAGGGCATGAAGAAGTACGTGCTCTTCTTCCAGCCCCACTTGGCGAAGGTCTGGCCGAAGTCCTCGTCGTGCGCATCGAGGCCCATGCCTCTTGCCGGGTCGTAGAGCCCGGCGACTCCAACCGTCGTGTTCACGACGAAACGCGACGTCTCTTCAGCCGCTTCGGACCACTTCCATTGCAGGATGTTGTTCAACACGCGCCTTGGATAGAGGAAGTGTTCTCCGGCGTTGGTGAGGTGCTTTCGAACCGCGCCCGGGACGAAGTTCCGATACAGCGCGCACAGCGGAGCGATCAGGTAGCGGTAGGCGCCGTAGTCGATCGCGGCGAGGACGCGGTTGGTGGGCTCGAGCGGGTCGTCGACGTGCGGGAAGACGACCTCTTCGCGTTGGAAATACTCCGCACCCGGTCCGTCGTAGTGGGACCAATCGCGCCGTTCGAAATCCGTGCTGCATCCCGCAGCGAGCGCCAAGAGGCACGACGCGCCGAGCATAGAGTAGGCTCGGTGCCTCGATGACCTCTCGATCACGCGAGCGACTCCGCTACCCGCTGATCCTCGGGATCGTCTTCACGATCGTCGCCGTCCTGCTCGGGATTCACCCGAAGCACCGCGACGACTGGGCCCTCGAGAACGCGCTCGCGGTCGCTGCGGTGCTCGTCTTGGTCTTCACGTACCGCCGTTTTCCGCTCTCCAAGGTTTCGTACACGCTGATCTTCGTGTTCCTGATGATCCACGAACTCGGCGCGCACTATACGTACTCCGAGACGCCGTACGACGAATGGTTCGCAGCGCTGACGGGCCGCGGATTGAACGATCGACTCGGATGGGAGCGCAATCACTACGATCGATTCGTCCACTTCGCGTACGGTTTCTTGATCGCGTACCCGATGCGCGAGCTGTTCGTCCGCATCGCCGGAGCGCGCGGGTTCTGGGGCTACTCGTTGCCGCTCGAGATGGTCATGTCCACGTCGATGCTGTACGAGCTGATCGAGTGGGGCGCGGCCCTCGTCGTCGGCAGCGAACTGGGAGCGGCCTATCTCGGAACGCAGGGCGACGAATGGGACGCGCAGAAGGACATGCTCCTCGCCACGCTGGGAGCGCTCCTCGCGCTCGCGATCGCGGCCGCGATCCATCGCTCGCTCAGCCGCGATTTTCAACACGAATGGGCGGAGAGCTTGCGCGTGCGAAAGAAACAGCCGCTCGGCGAAGAAGAGTTCGCGCGACTCCAGGCTCAGCAGAAACACTGAGTGTCGTCGCACGATCGAGACGATCGTGCCATGGGTTCGAATCGCAAGAAAACTGCCCCACGGCACCAACGGTCCGGCGTCCGGCGGGATGATGGACGCCGTGACCGAAACCGACTCGTCCGGACGCGCCGAGAACTGGATCGCCGAGGCGCGGAACCTGCGCAGGCTGGCGACGCATCTCGTCGCGGATCCAGCCGTTGCGGACGACCTGATCCAAGACACCTGGGTCGCGGCGTTGCGCGCGGATCCGGATCGCGACCGGCCGCTGGGCGCGTGGCTGTCGCAGGTCCTGCGCAACTTCGCCAAGAAACGTCGGCGTGGCGAAGTTCGGCGGACTGATCGCGAACAGCGCGCGTTCGAACCACGTGAGGTCGCGACCCCCGACCGCATCGCCGAACGACTCGACAGTCAGCGCGTGCTTATCGAAGTCTTGCGCGAGCTCGACGAGCCGCTGCGCACGACCGTGGTGCTGCGCTACTTCGAGGACCTGTCCAGTGCGCAGATCGCGCGGATGCAACGGATTCCTGAAGGGACCGTGCGCTGGCGACTCAAGCGCGCACTCGACGAGCTGCGCGTAAAGCTCGACACACGGTTCGGCGGTTCGCGCAGCAGTTGGTGCGCGCTGCTCGCGCCGCTCGCGATTCCGGACCTGCCG
>JANOFY010000245.1:0-2226 GCA_031413895.1 Planctomycetota bacterium
TCGTCCATGTGGCCCGCGAGCGTCGGCGCGAACTCGTCGCCGAGGAGCTTGGCGCGCGGCGCGAGCGCGAAGGCGCGCACGCTCGCCGACGAATCGCCGCTCGAACGTTCGAGGAGCTTCGCGGCTGCGTCGCGATCCCAGGTGATCCGGCCGAGTAAGTCGTAGATGCAGCGCCGGACGTGCGCGGATGGATGGTCGAGCAGGCGAGGGAGCGCGTCGACGAGCTTCGCATCCGGTGCGCGCCCGAGTGCTTGCGCCGCTTCGCAGACGACGCGCCAGTCGCGGTCTCCGAGGGCGTCGCGCAAAAGGCTCTGTCCCTTTGGATCGGGCTCGAGCGCTGCGAGGCCTTGCGCGGCGTACGTCCGCTGACGAACGTCGATCGACGCGAGAGCTGCGTGGAACGACGCGCGTGCGCGCTCCGACTTGCGTCGCGCCAGCGCGAAGAGGGCTCGATAGACGACCTCGGGATCCTCCGAGAACACGGCCGCTGGGCTCGCTCCCGAAGCCGCGAGGCTTGTGTCTGAGGCCGCCCGGCTCCCGACCGTGCTCGCGGTGTTCACTCCCGCGCGGGCTTGGGCTGCTCCGTCGATGGATGCGTTCGGACGGAGCAACTCGACGAGTGCGTCGTCGACGGACTCCGCGTCCGGCGGCATGTGATTCTTCTGCCAGCGCAGCGGCGCCAGCGCGGCTTCGGCGCGCACTTCGTTCGAGCGATCTTTCAGCGCGGCGACTACCGCTTCCCGCAGCTTCGGTTCGTCGATGCGGCTCGCGGCTTCGACGATCCGGGCGCGCACGGTTGTGTCCGGTTCCTTCCAGTGCGCGAGCAACGCCGGCGCCGCGTCGCGATCCGCGCGCATCCCGAGTCCGAAGGCCGCAGCCGCGCGTGCCGGCGACGAGGGATCGTCGAGCGCCGCGCACAGCGCGGCAGTGACCTCCTCACCGAACTCCGGGAACGGCAGACGCCCGAGAGCCATCGCGGCGCGCTCCCGGATCGGCGTCTCTCCGCGCAGCAGCATCAGCTGGAGCAGTCCGTCGCCGTCGGCGCGCGCATCTTCGAAGCGCGCGATCGTCTCGAGCGGGTTCTGCGGCATCGCTGGGCCCGGTGTAGGGACCGCTTGCGAGCGCCCCGTATTCTCGATCGGCGGTGGCTTCCGGTCCGAGAGCCCCGCGCAGCCCGCCGCGACGAACGACGCCACGAGACACGCGAGGACGGCCGGGCGCACACGTCGCGCGGAGTTCATCGATGACCTGAGCATCTGGGGCGTGGGTTTGGCGCGCGAGTTGGCCCTGCCGCGGAGCCGACTTACTATGGACGGTTGAGAAACGCGCCGCCAGAGCCCGACCCAGGGCTCGACAATCGCGCGACTCACCTAGGACGCACATGGCGATCAGCGACATTCCGGAGATCCTCGAGGACCTTCGGCGCGGCCGGATGATCATCCTGGTCGACGACCCCGGCCGCGAAAACGAGGGCGACCTCGCCATGCTGGCCGAGTTCGTCACGCCCGAGGCAATCAACTTCATGGCCAAGGAAGGCCGCGGGCTCGTCTGCCTACCGATGGCGAGCGAGATGTGCGATCAGCTGGAGCTCGAGCCGCAGGTCGCCCGCAACACGAACAAGATGGGGACCGGGTTCACGGTCTCGATCGAAGCGGCGCAGGGTGTCACGACCGGCATCAGCGCCAAGGATCGCGCCCACACGATCCGCGTCGCGTGCGACGCGCGGTCGCGGGCGGAGGACCTGGCTCGCCCCGGGCACGTGTTTCCGTTGCGCGCGCGTGAGGGCGGCGTGCTCGTCCGCGGTGGCCAAACGGAAGGCATCGTCGATCTCGCGCGTCTCTGTGGAGCACGCCCTGCGGGCGTGATCTGCGAGATCATGCGTGAGGACGGGACCATGGCGCGCATGCCCGATCTCGATGCATTCGCGCAGAAGCACGACCTCAAGATCTGCACGATCGAGAGCCTGATCGCGTGGCGCCGTAGCAACGAGCGATTGATCGAGCCGATCGAGATGGATGTGCCCCTGCCGACGAGGTTCGGGTCGTTCATGGCCCACCTCTTCCGCTCCAAGATCGACGGCAAGGACCACGTCGCGCTGACGATCGGGATGCCGGGACCCGGCCTCGACGGTCCGCGCGCCGGCGTCGCGGATCCGGTCACGGTCCGCGTTCACTCGGAGTGCCTCACCGGAGACGTCTTCCACTCGCTGCGCTGCGATTGCGGTCC
>JANOFY010000246.1:0-14925 GCA_031413895.1 Planctomycetota bacterium
GCGCGGCTACCTGCTCCAGCGCACGAACGAGCAGCTCTATTGCCCGCAGGACGAGATGTTCCTGGCCGACCGCTACATCCTCGGCACGTGCCACGAGTGCGGCTTCGACAAAGCGCGCGGCGACGAGTGTCCGCGCTGCGGCAACTGGATCGACCCGCTCGAGATGCCGGTGGCGCGCTGCAAGCTGTGCGGCTCGGCCCCCGAACGCCGCTCGACGAATCACTGGTACCTCGACCTGCCCAAGCTGCGCGACGAGCACATCGGCGCGTGGTTCGCGGACCATCCATGGAAGCCGAACGTCGCGTCGTTCATCGGCAACCAATTGGCCGAGATCGCACCGCGCCCGATCACGCGCGACATGAAGTGGGGCGTGCCGCTGCCGGAAGACCGGTCGGGCGGTGAGAAGGGCAAGGTGCTCTACGTCTGGTTCGACGCGCCGATCGGGTACCTCTCGATGACGCGCGAATGGGCGCGCAAGGCCGGCCGGCCGGACGACTGGAAGCGCTGGTGGAAGTCCCCCGAGTCGCGCCTCGTCCATTTCATCGGCAAGGACAACATCCCGTTCCACTGCCTCGTGTTTCCGTCGATGCTCTACGGAGTGAAGCAGGACTACGTGCTGCCCTGGCACGTGCCCGCGAACGAGTTCTACAACCTGCAGGGCGCGAAGTTCTCGACGTCGCAGAACTGGACCATCCCCCTCGATCCGTTCTTCGCGAAGTACGACCGCGACGTGACGCGCTTCTATCTCTTGTCGAGCGCGCCCGAGACCGCCGACAGCGAGTGGCGCTGGCAAGACTTCCAGTCGTGCGCGAACACAGCGCTCGCCGACACGATCGGCAACTTGGTGACGCGCGTCCTGCGCTTCATCGACAAGTGGTACGAGAGCCGCATCCCCGTGCTCTCCGCGAAGCACGTCGAGAGCCTCGACCGCACGCTCCTCACGGAGTGCGGGCCCATCGGTGACCCGGGGCAGCACGTGCGCGAGTTCCGCTTCCGGCGCGCCGCCGAGCAACTCCTCCAGAATGCGACGGTCGCGAACGTGTTCGTCGATCGGACCGCTCCCTGGGCGCTGCGCAAGAACGATCCCGAGCTCGCCGCAAGCGTGCTCAACACGTGCTGCGAATGGCTGGCGTGGATCGCACGCTGGATGGCCCCGTTCATGCCGACCAAAGCGCAAGCGCTGTGGACGATGCTCGGCCAGAGCGGCGAGGTCTCGGCTAGCGGATGGCCGGGCGTCCCGCAGCCCGGAACTTGGCGTTCGCTACCCAGCGGCCAGAAACTCGGTCCGGTCGAAGGCCTCTTCGCGAAGATCGACGACGAGACGATCCAAGCCGAGATCGCGAACCTCGAAGCGCGAGCGGCGACGACCGCTCCCGCCTGATCCCTGTGAAATGAAGAGGCCGGTCCCCCGGGTTGACCCGGAAGACCGGCCGATGCTGTTGCAGGAGACTCCTAGCGAAGGGTCAGAACGATTCCTTGAGCGCTTTGCCGACTCGGAACCCGACACGTCGGCCGGGCGCGATCGAGATCGGCTCACCAGTGTGCGGGTTGCGTCCGACGCGCGCCTTGCGGCGTTTGAGTTCGAACGTCCCGAAACCCGTGAGCGTCACGCTCTGATCTTGCACAAGACCCTTCTTGATCCCGCCCAACACGGTCTCGACGAGTAGCGCAGACTGCAACTTGGAGGTGCGCAACTCTTCTGCGACGTAGGCGACAAGCTGGCTCTTGTTCAATGCGAGCCTCCCCAGGTGGGACTACGCGACGGCGGCCTTCTTACGACGGCCACCCTTGCGACGTCCGCCCTTCTTGGCGGCCTTCTTGCGGCCCTTCTTACGTGCACCTTTGCGACCGGCTTTCTTCGCCGCCTTGCGGCCACCCTTGCGGCCGCCCTTGCGAGCGGCTTTCTTCCTAGTCGCTTTCTTCATCGCCATGAGAATTGTCTCCTTGTCCGTGATAAGGCGCCAAAGTGGCGCGTGTCCACGACATCACCGGCATCCATCGGCGATTTGAGCCGTGGCCTTTCCACGCATTTTTGAAACTTTTTGAACGAGGGCGTCGTTCGCGCGCTTTCGCAGCGTCGTCGCGAGCACGTCGAACGCTGTCGCGAGAGTCGCGCAAACGACGCGTTGCACGGCGCATCACACGTCGTCCGATCGTGTCAGCGAAGGCGCGAACATGGCCGCGCACGCAGCCGCGCGGGTTCGGCATAAGCTCGTAGCAGTTGCACACTTATGCGGTGAGCACGACGTGCGAATCACAACGCCGTTCGAAGCCGACCCGCGATGTGGATCGCGAGCGACGCGAGCGTTCGATGCGCGCGTACTCAGCGCACGATTTCGAGTGCGCGCTCGCGCGCTTCGGCGGCGTCTCGAACGGCCGCAAACTTTTTTTGCAAAAGTGGGCCAGTGCTGCGCGGATGCAGCCGCGCACGCCGACTCAGGCGGTCGTCGCGAGCGGACCGCGGGTCGCCTTCGTGACGCGACCGCGCTTCAAGCAGCGCGTGCAGAGGCGAATGCGAGTCGCGCGTCCATCGACGAGCGCGCGCACCTTCTGCAAGTTCGGCTTGTACTTCCGCAGGGTGCGGCCCGTCGTCTTCAGACCGACGCCGCCCTTGCGCTTGGCGAGTCCGCGCTTGGCAACCATGCCGCCGGACTCCGTCCTCTTCTTGCAGAACTCACATACGCGCGCCATCGAACGAACTCCGCTGGGGTATCCCCGGACGAAACAAGGGCGGAGAGGCTACTCCAGCGCACGCCGGCCGGCAACCCCCCCCTCGTCTCGCCGACGCCCACGCGCGGACGTCGTGGCGCGCGATTGTGCTCAGAAGAGCTGGTCGAGGGCCGCGGTAGCGCTCGCGGAGAAGTTGTCCGCGAGCTGTTCGTCCTCGCCTGGAACACTCTTGCGAGTGCTCATCTCGGTCATGAGCTGGTGGACGCGCCGAGTGGCTTCGACGGCGTAGTAGCGAACCAGCCCGAGGTTCGTGCGCTCGTCGAACACCATGGCGAGCAGCGCTCGGTCTCCGACGAGCGAGACCTGGATGCTATCGCGGTGACCCTGGTGAAACAGCGTCGTGAACTCGTCCTCGCCGAGCAGCCGCGCCATCTCGCGCGTGGCTGCGAACGAACCCGCGATCAGCGCGGAGATCGATTCGAGCGAGCTTTGAACGGCGTCGCCGCGGCGCGTCACCAAGTGACCCTCGCGGTCGATCAGGAGCGCGCAGCGCGCGCCCGACAGTTCGAGGAAGCCATCGAGCTCGCCGTCGAGGCGTTCGATGTCCTTCGCGTAGAAGACGAGACGCTCGCTGCGCAGTTTTTGATCGGAAACCATGGGGAAGCCTCAGATGAAGGGCATGAGCATTTTGGCGGCGACGGCCCCGACGACGAGGGCTACGACGACGAAGATCGTCGTGTACATCGCACTCTGCTTCTTGGACCCCGCGACCGGTGTCGGACGCGGTGCTGATCGCGGTTGAAGGCGCGGAGTTCCCTCCGCGCGTTGCGGCGCCGGCGTCGTGCGCGGAGCGGTCGCTTCCTGTCGCGGAGGCGCGGCACGCGGCGCTGCCGCGGGACGGCCGCCGCCTTGAGCGCCGTGCGGATCGTTCGACGGCCGGACGATGTGCAACCCGATGCCGGGCGCAGGCGCCGAGCTACCGCCGGAGGCTTGCGAAGGATCCGCCGGTGCGCGCGGCGTGAAGCCAGTTTGACGCAAGCTCGCCGGAGAACCGGCACCGCCACCCCCGCCGCCAATCGGCTGCTGCGGCGCGAACGCGTGCTGACGCGCGCCCGGACTGCCCAGCGAGCCCAGCGTCGGTTGGGACGGCGGCGTGCCGGCCTGGGAAGGCGGCGCGTGGACCGTCGTGCGCGACAGCGGATCGCCGCCGCCATGGAGCGGAAGACTCGGCGGAGCGCCAGCTGCCGGGCCCGACCCCGGACCCGACCCCGGGCCCGACATCGGTGAGCCCGCGCGCGGCGGCATGGCGCCCGCCGGGAATTGTCCCGTTTGCTGCAAGCGCGATCCGCCGCTCGCTCCGGAGGCAGCTCCCGCGCCGGCGGCTTGGTGCGCCGTCGCAAGGACCGGCGCTTGACCAGGCTGCTGCTGTGCACGCGGCAGCGGTGCCTTGTAGAACCCGGTCGTGCCGGTGGACAGCGGCGCCGCGGGCGCCGGTTGCGCGCCACCGGACCTGTTCTGCGTGTGGATGCTCTCGAGCACCGCGGCCGCGCGCGCCTTCAGCGTCGGGAACACACCTTGTCCGCTGTTCGCGATCGCTTCGAAGAACGGCGCGCCGTGCGGGTTCAAGAGCTGGTTCAACTCCTCGACCGGCAACGCATCGGGCAAGTCGCGCTTGTTGTATTGGATGATCAGCGGCATGTTCGCCAGGTTCTTGCCGTACTCGGCCAGGTTCTGCTCGAGGTTCCGCATCGACTCGAGGTTTTCCTCGACCATCGCGGCCGAGGAGTCCGCGACGAACACCACGCCGTCGACGCCCTGCAACACGAGCTTGCGCGTCGAGTTGTAGTACACCTGACCGGGAACCGTGTAGATCTGGAAGCACGTGCGCATTCCCGCGACGGTGCCGAGATCGAGCGGCATGAAGTCGAAGAACAGCGTGCGATCGCCGTCCGTGCTGATGCTCGTCAGCTCACCTTTGTTGGGCTGCGGTGCGCGCTGGTGCACGATCTCGAGGTTGGTCGTCTTCCCGGACATCCCGGGACCGTAGTAGACGATCTTTGCGTTGATCTGTTTCTGACCGAAATTGATCTGAACCATGGCTCACTCTCCGGAGACTTCGGGCGCTGCGTTCCCGATCGGTTGAACCTCGTCCCCTGACCCGACTCGCGCATGGGGGGACGTCGTGGGCGCCGGGAAGATTCCCGGCGGTTGATCCACGTCGTGCGACGTGGTTGAGTTCTTCAAGTCGATGTCGCGCAGGTGTCGCTCCATGCGCGCCACCGCGACTTGCATCGGCAGGCGCAGCTCTTCGGCTTTCATGCCGCCGTCGATCACGACGAGGAGCAGCGCGCGCGGCGCCTGCTTCACGATCAGCGTCCCGCGCGCGGCGCGCAGCACGAGCTCGCGCGGCGCTTCCCACGCCAGTGGCGCCACGGCCCGCGACACTTCGCCGATCCAGCTCGTTGCGAGGCCCGCGAGTTCGCTGACATCGTCCGCCGCCGCGGCGGTGCCGGTCGGGGACTCCGTCTGGTCCTCACGACGGCGACGCGGCGCCTGATGCACGGTGATCGGAACGCCGTCCGAGGTGATGAGCGCTGCGAGGCGCACACCGGCGACACGCGTCAACGGTTCGAGGATGTGCTTCACGCCACCACCTCCGTGGCCTTGCCGGCGAGTCCGGCCAAATCGCGCAGTCCGTCCTCGTGGCGCCGTGTCACGTCGCCGCTGCACCACAGCGCACCGGATCCGAGCTCTCCGGGCGCGACGAGCAGCGTCCCGAACGTTCCTTCGAGCCGTACTTCCTGCGCTTGACCGAGGCCGAGTCGGCGTGCCGCGGTGCGGCAGCTCTGCACGATCTCGCGCACGCCGCGCGCCGTGCGTTCGGCCGTCGCGCCTTTCGGACCTTGCACGAGCGCTGTCCCGCCGCGCACGTAGAACGCGGCTTGCACCCCGTTCTCGCGTACGAGCGCTTGCAGCATCGGCCGCACGGCGCCGCCGGCGCTGACGGACTCGGATGTGCTCACGGGCTCGGATTCCACGTTGGCGCGCTGTTCGTCGGCGAGGCAGCCGGACTTCTCGACGTCGCGCAGCGCTTGATCCAGCGTCTTCGAGTTCTGCGCCAGCGTCACGACCGTCCGAAAGCGCGCTTCGAGCGCGGGATCGCCGGGCGACAGTTCGAGGAGGCGCGCCAGCGCGCGGCGTGCTTCGATCCACGCGCCGCAATGCGTCGCGAGCTCGAGCGCGAGGCGCAACGGGCGCGGATCGCCGGGCAGGAGATCCTGCGCCGAAGCGACGAAGTCGAACGCCAGGCGTCCGTCGTCGCGGCGGCGATCGGCGAAGAAACGCTCGGCGCGAGCGCGAGCGCGCCAGTACTGCGCTTCACCGCTCTTCGCATTCTGAAACCAATCGGTCGCGAGCTCCTCCGCGCGCGCTACCCGGCCGGACTCGAGCAAGATCTCGCACAGCTCGCGCCACAGCGCCGGACGCGGCGCGGACGCCAGCTCCTTCTGCAGCTCGCGCGTGCGATCCTCGCGCAGCATCTGCCGCGCGCGATCCGCGAAGCGGCGCAGTTCGCCGTCACCCGGGTACGCCTTCAGCCCCTCGGTCGCGACCTTCAGCGCCTGCTGGAGATCGTTCACGGCGGCGTATTCCTGCACGAGCTCCGTGTAGTGCCGCGCCGAGGGGTCCTTGGCGAGCCGCTTGGCCGCATTGCGAGCGCGCCCCTGCGAAAGAATCCGGTGGAAGAGACTCATTTCGATCCTTTTTGCCAGGCTTCGATCGCCGCGATGTCGGCCTCGACGCGCTGCCGGTGTTCCCAGTTGGGAGCTGCGTACTCGAGCGCGCTCCGGAAGTCGGAGAGTGCCAGGTCGAACTTGCCCTGCTTTGCAGACTGAACGCCGCGTATGCGCATCGACTCGGCGACTTCGAGCTGCTGCTTACGTTCCTGCTCGATCACGCGCTGCTTCTGAGCGAACTCGCTTTCGAGCTTCGCGACGTCGGCGCGCAGATCGCCGCGTTCGATCAGCGCCGAGCCCATCCCGGCCCAGACGATGTTCTTGTCGATCAGCTCTTCGAGCCTGTCTAGACGCTGGCGCATCGAGTTCAGATCGCCGGCCACGGCGGTCGGCAGACCGGCGTAGTCGGCATGGATCCCGCTCTCGCGCATCACGACGACGCCGACGAGACCCGCGATCACGAGGACGAACGCTATGAGTTTGAGTTGGCGCGACGTACGGACCTGACGCTCCTTCTCTTGGTAGCGCAGGTCGCGGATCATGCGCGCGACGTCGCGGCGGTTGCGGTCGAGCAGGACGACTTCCTGCAGCCACGTCACGGCCTCCATCGACTTGCCGCGCTGCGCCGCATCGTCGGCGCGACGCAGGTAGCGTTCGATCAGTGCGTCGGTGCTGCCCGTGCGGCGCATGACGCCGGCGAGATCGTGGTCGATCGCGCTGTCGTTCGGAATGCGGCTCGCGAGCAGCTCGAGAAGGCAGCGTGCGCGGTCAGCCTGCGACGCGCGCTCGAGCAGTTGCGCGAGGCGCCGGCCTTCCTGCGCGAGCGGGATCCGGTGCTGCTCGAGCACGGCCGGGTGCGCGAGCCCCATGATGAGGAGCGCTTCGAGACGTCTCACGTCGCTCGAGTCCTGCCCGAGCTCGTCGAGGAGCGCGCGCGCGGCGGCTTGCGCGCTGCGCTCGTCGAACTCCGCGGCGGCGCGCTTCATTTGCTCGCGCAGCGTCTCGGCGGCGTTGAGCTCGCCCGGGACCGGACCGGTCAACGTGTTGACCAGGTCTTCGACGAAGGGTGTGTTCGGTGTGGCCGTTGCGCTCAAGTTCTTTCCCTCGCTGGAGACCGCACAATGCGGTGGATGCGGGGGCGGACCCGCGATTCCACGCTCCTATCGAGCACCGGCGCGGCGCATCTGAAGACGCGCGCCGCATTCCCGAACGCACGCGCCCTTGGAAAGCGATCGGCCGGAAAGCAATCGGCCCGGACGCGCGCGCCCAGGCCGAAAGCTTTTCCTGAAGAGCGCGCGTGACACGCGCTCGTGCTCACTCCTCGTGCGGGTTGAACGTGATCGCTCCCGACGTGTTGTTCGCGATGTCGGGCAGTCCGGTGAGTTGCAGCGTGGCGGTCGTGGCCAGCGCGCTCGCGACCGTGACGCGCACGTGATTCGGCTCGAACGATTCGACCGCGGTCACGAGCGTTCCAGTCGACGTGGTCCAGTTCGCCGCATTCGTGACGAAGGCCGTCGACACGTCCTCGGTGAAGAGCACGTCGATCACCTTGCCGGTGGGATCCGCGCGCAGGTTGACGAAGGCGTTCTCGAAGCCCGGGTCGACGTTGTCGCCGGTGACGGGACCGCCGACTTGCACGGGGGCTCCCATCGCGTTGCCGCTGTAGTCCGTCACGTTGTCGACCGTCACGGTCAAGGCCAGCGCCGCATCGAACTCCTGACCGTCGGCGAGACCGAGGATCACGGTGTTCGACGGCGTGTCGTAACCCATGAACACGCCGGTGAGGCTCAACGTCGTCGTCCCGCTCTTCACGATGTAGTTCGACGGGTTGAGCGCCGTGGTCGACTCGACCGGCTCGTCGAACGACACCTCGACGGCGTCGAATCCGACGCCCGTCCCGATGAAGGCGGCGACGCCCGCGACGAGCGGTGCGGCTGCATCCGCGGCCGCAACGGCCGTCGTGATCGTCCCGGACACATTGCCCGCGAGATCGGTGATCACGATGTCGATCGGTTGGAGAGCCACCGGCGCGACGCCGAACGTCACGCGCACATCGCGAAAGCCGATGCGTTCGGCCGTGATCCCCACGTTGCCGCCGCCCAGATCGTAGTTGGCGGCGATCTCCGCGGCAGTCGCCGAGACCGACTCGTCGAACTCGATCACCAAGGAGTCCGCGACCGTCGGGTCGATCTGCACGCGGTTCGCTGAAACGCTCGCTGCGATCGAATCCCCTACGGCGGCGATGAGTTCGGAATCCGCGACCGTCCGCTGGATGCCCTGCGCCGACCAGACGTTGTTCACGCCCAGCGTGTAGTTGTCACCCGTCTGGATGTCGTGGTCCTCGTCGAGTCCGAGCTCGATCGTCACGAGATCGACGCCATCGAACGTGAAGTCGGCCGAGGTGAGATCGATCGGGCCGCCGTTGTCGAGCGTGTAGTTTGCCGGATCGAGCAGCTGCCACGGGCTCATCGGCCTGTCGAACTGGACCTCGATCGTGTCGTTGTTCTCGCCGGTGATCGCCGTGATGACCGAGAGTCCGGTGTCGAGCGACGGTTGCGTCGTGGCTTCGGCGACGACCGCGACGGCGAACTCCGGGAACATGGGGTTCCCGGCCAGATCGGTCACGCCGAAGACGTCGAGCGTGTCCGTCGCGAGGACGACCACGACGCCGAACGTCAACCGCACGCCCAGGCCGTCGTCGAGCGCCGTCGCCGTCGTCGGAAACGCGAAGTGCAAGCCCGAACGCTTGAGATCGTAGACCGTGCCTGCGTCGTCGAGGAAGTCGCACGGCTCGGTGAAGCGCACGACGAGCTCGCCTGGCGAATCCTGGTAGATCGTGTGCACGCGCGGCAGTGTCGTCTCGAAGAGGACGTCGCCCGTGATCTCCGTGCCGAGCACGGTGTTACCGCCCAGGTCGCGCATGTCTGCGAGCACGACTTCGAAGTCGTCGCCGCGCTGCAGATTGAAGCCGTTCGCGAACGTCAGCGTCGCGGTGCGCTGCGCGTCGTCGTACGCGATCGTCGCGCCCACGGTCGACACGGGCGTCCCGACCGGCGACTCGACGAACCACGAGGCGGCCGTCTCGACCTCGCTCTCGATCATCTGATCGTCGAACTCCACGACGATCGTGTCGTTGTCCACGCCTTCGACGGCTTCGAGCTCGGCGGAGACGAGGTCCGGGTCCTCGGTGTCGCTCGACGTGATGGCGATCAGCGCTTGCGCGGCCATCGCGTTGCCGGCGATGTCCTCGACGCCGTCGACCGTCAGCGTCACGTCGCCGGGGATGACCGCGGCGTCGAACACGACACGCACCTGGGCGGGGTTGAGGAGCCGCGTCGCGCTCACGACGTTCTGGGTGCCGCTCGTCGTGTAGTTGCCGATCGTCTCGGCGGCCGTCTCGTCGAGCGCCTCCGAGAACGAGAGGTCGAGCGTCATGCCGTCTTCGTCGACGGAACGATTCTGGACCACCGTCGTCACGCTGGGATCACTCGCGTCGCCCGCGACGGCGCCCACCTGCGCCAAGCTGAAGGTCTGGCCGTCGACCTCGAGCACGCCCAAGCCGGTGATCGTGAACGCGTCTCCGTTGCGCATGTCGAAGTCGAGCGTGATCGTCAGCGTCTTCAGCAGGAGGTCGTACTCGAACGTCTGGTCGGCCATCGTGATCGTGTTGCCGTCGACGACGAGGTCCCAGTTGGCAGGATCGATCGCGTCATCGGCGTCGAACGCCTGCGTCGTCTCGATCACGAGGAGATCTTCGAGCAGACCTTGGACGGTGACCGCCGAGGTCGTGTCGTACGCATTCACGACCGGCGACGGTTGCGTGATCGCTTGCGCACCGTTCGGAAACGAGTTGCCGTGCAAATCGACGAGCCCCGACAGGGTCACTTGATCGACGCCCGGGATGACCGGCTCGCTGAACGTGACGCGGAACACGTCCTCCGAGATCTGCTCGACATCGGTCGCGACACCCGGCGCCGGCGGCGCGTAGCGCGCGAGTCCGAGCGACAGCAGCGGATCCAGCGCTTCGTCGAACGTGAAGTCGATCACGCGACCGAACTCGTCTTCGGTCAGGTTCTGCTCAGCCGAGATGAGCGCCGGTGCGGCCACGTCTCCGGTCGCGATCCCATTGATCGCGGTCGTCGCGAGGGCGATGTCGGCGACGCTCGTCAGCGTCGCCGCCGCGAGCGTGAACGTCGCATGCAGGTTCGCATCCGGGCCGAGCGTGATCGTGAGCACCTGCGTCGCGGTGTTCAGCGCGAACGTCGATCCCGTCAGATCGCGCGGTTGTCCGCCGACATTCAGGACCCAAGTGTCCACATCCTCCGCCAGGGTCTCCACGACGTTCGGACCCGCGAACGTCACTTCGATCGTGTCGCCGCCGAGGCCCGGGTTCTGCGTGCCGTCCGTGATCGTGAACGTCGGCACGGAGTCGTCGCTCGTCGTGACCGGCTCGAACGCGGCCGAGACGCCCGCCAGGTTTGCGACGCGCACTTCGTGCGCCGGCGTGACGCGCTCGTCCCACACGACCGTCACTTCGTCGTCGACGACGGTGACCGTCTGCGCGGTCTGCCCGTCGTCGGCTTCGAAGTTCGCGGACACGGCCGCTGCGAGCGACCCCGTCGAGTTGAACGTGATCACCGTCGTCAGACCATCCGGATCGAGCGTGAGGTCTTGGACCACGCTCGCGATCGCGTTGGGGGTCGACGAGGACGAACCGCCACCGGTGCAGCTCGCGAACACGAGCGACAGCGCGAAGAACAGGGACCAAACGGCACGCTTGCCAACAGTCATCGAGTGAATCCTCATGGGGCGGTTCGATGCGCGGACAGCGGGGGAGCTGTACGCGCGACACGCACGCGGCCAAAATGGACGCGCGAGACTTGCCCGGTATCGAGCACCGGCGAGCGCCGTCTTGAGGAGAGCGCGGACTTGGAAACGAATTCCAGGTGCGCGCAGCGCAAATCGAGCCGCGAGTCGACGTCTACAGGATCAGCGGATCGACGCGCGAATCGCCGAACACGAGCGTTCCGTTCACGCGGAACGCGGCCTGCATGTGCCACTGCCGGCCCGCGAGCGACGGATCGGCTGGAATCGCGATCGAGAGATCCGCGCGGTGGTTCGCGTCGGGCAGCACCGGGATCGAGATCAAGCGCGCCCGCTTGAGCCACAGGGCACCTTGGACGCCCGGGAACGTCAACGGCTCCGCTCTCGGAAGGCCGCACATGAACACGCACAGGCTCGCATCCGCGCGCTTGGCGGCGAGCTGGAGCGTTCCGCCGACACGCGGCTGACCGAAGATGACGAGATCGCGCTCGCCGCTGTCGTACACGCGGATCTCGCCCGTGTTGCCGAGCAGGTTCGCGTGCGTGTGCTTCATCGCGACAACGACGCGCGTTCCGTGGCTGTCGAGCGCCAGCGCGTGGACGCTGCCCTCGAGATCGAGCTCGAGTCGCGTCGTGCCCGTCGCGACGTCGACGAGCAGCAGGTCCGGCGCGCTCGTACCGTCGCCCCAGCAGCCGAAGGCGACGCGCCTTCCATCGGAGGTCACGCCCACGGCCTCGGGCAGGTTCTGGAGTCCGCCGGGCGTGCCGTGCTGTGCGCGCTCGAAGCGGCGCACGCCGAGCGCGAGATCCCACACCTCGCAGCGCACATCGACGCCGTTCGTGTAACGCCACCAACCAATCGCGAGCGTGCGGGCGTCGTCCGAGAGCGCGCAGCGCGCGGAAAGCTCGCCCTGCTGTCCGCCGATCTCACGCACGAGCGCGTAGCCCGCGGTCTGCCGCGCGAACACGCGCAGCCCACCGATCCCGCCCACCGCGAACGTGTCGCCCGTCTCCGAGACGGCGATCGCCGGCGTCGACGACGCGAGCGCTTCGTGGTGCACGATCACGCCGCTCGCGTCGAACACCCACACGTTGAGCCCGGCGCTGACGAGCGTCGTCGATCCATCCGCGGAGACGGCGATCTGACTCAGGTTCGGCGCGCTCACGGTGGCGTGCGCCAGCCGAGCGCCGCTCGCTCCGGAGAGCCACGCGAGCTCCACGGTCGACGTGAGCTGAATCCACAGGCCCATCACGACGAGATCGCCGCCGGCGTCGCACGCGAGGCGCGCGGGACCATTCGTCAGCGTGCTCGCTTCGTACGTCCAGATCGGGACGGCTGCCGCGGGATCGTGGCGCGCGACGCGCGTCCGTCGCAGCAGCGCACTCGGTGCGGGCAACTGCGCGACCGAGAAGAGCTCCCCCCCAGCGCGTGCACCGACGACGATCGGCGTGCCGACGGCAGCCGCGATGCTGTCGTCGCGCCACAGCGGCGCGGCGGGTGCGGACGCGCTGGCCGGCGTATGGAACGAGAACAGATCGAGGTGCGCCGAGCCGCCGCCCGATGCCGACCAAACGAGGTTGTCGTCCGCGGCCAGGCACACGCTGCGCGCGATCCACGGATCGCCCGCATCCGCGGCCCGCGACCACGCGAGCCCGGCGGCGAACGGGTCGCTCGCGGCGGCCGCGGGGAGCGCGCACGCCGCGGCATATATAAGGAGTCCGAGGGCCGTGCGAACCTTTGGGGACCCCGCGGGGAGCGGGAACGAGAGGGGCACGTTGAACTCTATCCCGCGCCTGCGGCCCCGGACGCGGACCGCGCGCTCCGCTCTCGACGGACTGCGCGAGCTGGACTACATTCTCACACCTCCAAACGAACACACAGGCTCGGGGAGAGCTCCGGTCTCGGACCGGACGCCGAAGGGGCAAGCGCGAGCGACTCGCGCGAAACTCTCAGGCTCAAGGACCCGTGCCTGGACGACCCTGAAGGCGTCCGCGAGCTCCGATCTACGGGGCCCGCACACGACAGGGGCGCAGACCACGCAGCGGGTTTCTGCGCCCCTGCTCCATTAACGACCTACCCACCGCCACCGGCCGCCCGCGCATCGACCATGAAGCACACACCGCTCGAACGGGTGCACGCCGAGCTCGGCGCGAAGATGGTGGAGTTCGGCGGCTGGAGCATGCCGGTTCAGTACGGGCCGATCCTGGACGAGGTTCGCCGCGTTCGTGAGCGCGCGGGCCTGTTCGACCTGTCGCACATGGGACGCGTCAGCGTCACCGGTCCCGACCGCGTGCGCTTCGTCGACCGCATCGCAACGAACTTTTGCGCGAAGATTCCGGTGGGCGCGATCCGCTACTCGCTCTTCTGCCGCGCGGACGGGAATCCGATCGATGACCTGCTGGTGTACCGCAGCGAGGACGAGGTCTACCTCGTCGTGAACGCCTCGAACACCGCCGTCGATCTGGCGTGGATGTGCGAGCACGCGCGCGGCTTCGACGTCACGATCGACGACGAGACCGAGCGCACCGCGATGATCGCGCTGCAAGGACAGGAGTCGCAGGCGATCCTCCAGGATCTCGTGCCCGATCTCGATCTGGCGTCGGTCGGCTACTACCGCTTCGGGTTCGGCAACGTGTGCGGATTGCCGCGCACGCGCATCAGCCGCACCGGTTACACCGGCGAGGACGGCTTCGAGGTGTACATCGACGCGCGGGCCGCCGAGCGCGTGTGGAGCGCCGCGATGGCGGCCGGAGCGGCGCGCGGTCTCGCTCCGATCGGACTCGGCGCGCGCGACACGCTGCGACTCGAAGCCGGCATGCCGCTCTACGGTCACGAGATCGACGCCGAGCACAATCCCATCGAGGCTGGCCTGGCCTTTGGCGTGTCGTTCCACGCCGACAAAGGCGATTGGATCGGACGCAGCGCGCTCCAAGAGATCGCGCAGTCTCCGCGTCGCCACCTGGTCGGGGTGAAGACCGATGGACCGCGCGTGCCGCGACAGGGCTACACGCTCGTCGACGGCGATCGGACGCTCGGCACGGTGTGCAGCGGCTCGCCGTCGCCCACGCTGAAAACGAACATCGCAACCGCCTATGCACCGCTCGACCGCGGTGCACCCGGTGAAGCGGTCGAGATCGACATCAAAGGCAAACGGCAGGCGGCACGATTCTGTGCACTGCCCTTCTTCTCACGGACTCGTAAGTAGACATGACCCACGACACAGCCTCTAAAAGCGGCGACAGCCGTTCCAAAGCCATGCGCCCCGACGACCGCAAGTACACCGAGACCCACGAGTGGGTGAAGTCCGATGGCGACACCGTGCTCATCGGCATCACCGACTTCGCCGTGAAAGAGCTCTCGAACGGCAACGAAGGCGATCTCGTCTACTGCGATCTGCCCGACGTTGGTCGTTTGCTCGCGGCGGGCGACACGTTCGGCGAGATCGAGTCCGTCAAAGCCGTCGCGGACCTCAACAGCCCGCTCGCCGGCGAGGTGATCGAGATCAACCCGACGATCGAGGATCACCTCGAAGTGCTCGCCAAGGATCCGTGGGAGAAGGGTTGGCTCATCCGCGTGAGGCCCGACTCCAAGACCCTCGACAAGATGATGGACGCCAAGGCGTACGAGAAGTTCCTGGCGGAACAGAAGCACTGAGCGAGCCTGCGGGCTCGCTCGAGACCGTCATGACGCGCACACA
>JANOFY010000247.1:0-5603 GCA_031413895.1 Planctomycetota bacterium
CTGGAGAAGGAGCTGGCGCAGTTCGAAGGCGCGCAGAGCGACGCCGACATCACCGAGAAGCTGCGGGGCCTGGGCTACATCTCCTGATGCTCGCTCAGCCGGACCGCGAGCGAGATCGCGTTCAACCCCTTGCAGCGGCGCTCGACGGATGAACTCCGTCAATCACGTCGTCACGGCGGTCTTCGATCTCTTGCTGCGGCCGTTCGAGTCCTTCGGCGCTGCGACGGCGTTGATCGTGGTGTCCGGCGTGTTTGGGATCCTGGCGCTCGTCGCGTTCAAGTTCATCAGCTACCAGAAGGGGATCAAGGCGGCCAAGGACAAGATCAAGGCGCACTTGATCGAGATTCGGATCTACCAAGACGACATGAGGGTCGTGACGCGTGCGATCGGCTGCGTGTTGCTGCGCAACTTTCAGTACATGGCCTACAACTTCGGGCCGTTCCTGCCGCTCGCGATCCCGTTCACGTTCGTCATCGCGCAACTCGTCGTGCGCTACGCGTTCGCGCCCGTTCCGATCGCCGTCGCCAGCGCGGAGCGTTTGCCTGGCGAAGGAACGACGCTCGAGGTGGCGCTCCTCCGCAATCGCGCAGCGCTCGTCGAGGGCCTGCGCATCGAGTATCCGCCAGGTGTGATGCCCGTTTCGCCGCTCGTGCGCGTTCCATCGGAAGGACGCGCCTTCCAAGAGTTCGTCGCGACGAGCGCCGGCACGCACGAGCTCCACGTCGTGCTGTCGGATGGCTCGCGCGAGACCAAGTTGCTCACCGCGGGCGAGCCCAGTCGTGTCATGCAACCGGAGCGGGGTCGCGGCCTCTTCTCCGCGCTGCTCTGGCCAGCGGAGGACGCGTTCACCGGCTCGTCGCCGTTCGAGCGCATCGCATTCACGTATCCCGACCGTGATCTCGGTTGGCTGCCCGGCGGTACCGGAGGAGTGCTCCTCGTGTTCCTCCTCGCGTCGATGGCCTTCGGAGTCTTGGCGTTGAAGCCGCTCCGTATCCAAATCTGATGTTTTCACCCGACGTCGAGCGCGCGCTCCGTGTCGCGATCACCGCACACGCCGGCCAAGTGCGCAAAGGCAGCGAGCCCGTGTCGTACGTCAGTCACCCATTTCACGTGGCGTTGATGCTGGCGCGCCTTGGCTACGCCGACGCCGTGCTCCAGGCCGGACTTCTGCACGACGTCGTCGAGGATTGCGAGGGCTGGACGATCGAGCGTATCGAAGTCGAGTTTGGCCCATCTGTGCGCGAGATCGTCGCCCAGCTGACGGAGGACAAGTCACAGAGCTGGGGGGCGCGCAAACGCGACGGCATCGAACGCGTGGCGCGTATGTCCGCTGCGGCGCTCGCGGTCAAGGCAGCGGACAAGCTGCACAACCTCGAGAGCTTGCTCGCCGATTTACGCGCGAGCGCCGACCACGCGCGTGTGTGGGCTCGCTTCAACGGCGGCCGCGAACGAACGCTCGCGATGTCGTCTGAACTCGTGCGTGCACTTGAAGCCCGAGCCGATCCGCGCATCGCACAGCCGCTGCGCAAGACGCTCGACGAGATCCTGGCTGCCGCCGAGCGCTGAGCCGAGCTCCACCTCGGAGCGGTCGTCAGCTCTTGAGCGCGCCCGCCGATTCGAGCGCCTCGAGTACGCGCTGCTTCCACTGCGGGCGGCACACGACGAGCTCGTGATTCTTGGGGTCGGACTGGTTGTACCGGTGATCCTCGCCGTGCAGCTTGCACACGGTCCAGCCGAGGGCTCGCGCGACGCACTCGGGCGCGCACGTGTCCCATTCCTTCAGGCCCTTCTTGTGCACGTAGATGTCGGCCTGACCGAGGAGCATCATCGCCACTTTGTTGCCGACGCTGCCCGAAGGGACGAGCACGCCGCCGAAGTGGCTCGCGAACGCCGGAATCCACGGTGGCGTGTGACTGCGACTGACGGCGATGCGCGGAGTCTCCGGTTGGCGCGAATCTCCGCGCGCGAGCGGCGAGCCGCCCGTGCTCCCGGCCTCCAACTCCTGCGCGCCGCACACGCCCCAGATGAGCTCACGTTGCGCCGGCAACGCGACCGCGCCGAGCAGACAGCGACCGCCGATCGTGAGCCCGACGTGCACGGCCCAGTCGTCGCGTAGCTCGCTGAACTCGCGCGTGCCGTCGAGCGGATCGATGATCCACGTGCGCTCGTGCGACAAGCGGTCGGTAGTGTCCGCGGTCTCCTCGCTCAAGATCCCGTCGTCGGGGTAGCGGCCCTGCACGAGACCTTGGAGGAATCCATCCGCCGCCTGGTCGCCGACGTCGGCGAGCATGTCGCCTTGCCAACGACCGGTCGCGCGCAGGGCGAGTGCTCGCGCGCCAGCGCTGCGCGCTGCGGCGATGGCGAAGTCGAGGTCACGACGAAGTTCCGCAGCAGACGGTTGGAGAGCCATGCGGGCGAGATCGTACAGCCTGCGCGCGCTGTCGAGGACAGGCTCTGAATGCGGCCTCGGTTCCACGAAGGTCGGTACTCGCGCGACCTGGCCCGTCTGTTGAACCGCGTATAGACTCTCTACTGCGCATTTCGTGCATCCACCGGCCGCCGAGGCGCGTTCGTCGGCCGCATCCACAGCTCGAGGAGACCGCCATGCCCATCGACGTTGGTACGACTGCCCCTGACTTCGCACTGAAGACGCAAGACGAGAAGGAATGGAAGCTCTCGGCGCACAAAGGGAAGAACGTGGTGCTGATGTGGTACCCGCTCGATTGGAGCCCGACGTGCGAGAAGGAGAACTGCAAGGTCAGCAACGAGCCGATCCTGGCGGGCGCCGACACGGTCGTCGTCGGGATCAGCCGCGATTCGACGTGGTCGCATAAGGCTTGGAAGAAGGAGCGCGGCATCAAGCACGACCTCCTCGCTGATCCGATGCTCGACGTGACCAAGAAGTTCAACCTCGTCCATCCCGCCGGCTTCATCAGCCATCGCGCGACCGTGATCGTTGACAAATCAGGTCAGGTCGCGTTCGTACAGGTGCAGGAGAAGACGTCCGACGAGCGCAACTGGAGCGAAGTCCAGGCGGCGCTCAAGAAGCTCAAGTAGGGCGCGCGCTATCCAGCGCGGCTGGGCGGCGCCGCCATCGGCGCCGCCCACCGCATTCGCGGAGCGCTCGCCGAGGATCCCCATGAAGCTGCAACGACTGCTATCGGCGTTCTGTTTGCTCCTCGGAACGAGCGTTCACGCGCAAAACGAGCTCGTCAACTGGGAAGACCCGCACGTCCATCCGCTGGCGATTTCGCCAGATGCAGCGCGACTTTTTGCGGTGAACACGCCCGACAACCGGCTCGAGGTGTTCGACCTCGCGAGCGGCGTCCCCGTGCGCGCGTTCGACGTCGCGGTGGGCATCGACCCCGTGTCGGTCCGAGCACGGACGAATAGCGAGGTGTGGGTCGTGAACCACATCTCCGACAGCGTCAGCGTCGTCGACCTAGGGACGCGCAACGTGATCGCGACTTTGTCGACGGATGACGAGCCGGCGGACGTGGTCTTCGCGGGATCGCCGACGCGTGCGTTCGTGAGCTGCTCGCAAGCGAACACGGTGCTCGTGTTCGATCCGAGCAATCTCGCGGCGGCGCCGATTCGCATCGCGATCGACGGCGAAGACCCGCGCGCTCTCGCGGTGAGCAACGACGGCACGCGCGTCTTCGTCGCGATCTTCGAGTCGGGCAACCGCACGACCGTGCTCGGCGGTGGATTGACGGGCGCCACGCCGGTCACGTTTCCGCCGAACGTCGTGAACGAAGCCGTCGGGCCGTACGGCGGACAGAACCCGCCGCCGAATTTCGGCGCGCTGTTCAATCCGCCCCTCGACGTCATCAACGGCACGCCGCCGAAGGTGAGCCTCATCGTCAGGAAGAGCGCCGCGGGTCCGTGGATGGACGACAACGGCGGCGACTGGACGCCGCTCGTCAGCGGCGCGAGCGCAAGCCTCTCGGGCCGTCCCACGGGTTGGGACCTCTCCGACAACGACGTCGCGATCATCGAAGCCGCGTCGCTGTCGGTCAGCTACGCCAAGCACCTGCTCAACATCTGCATGGCGCTTGCAGTCAATCCCGCGAACGGCGAAATCACCGTCGTCGGTACCGATGCGACGAACGAGATCCGATTCGAGCCCGTCGTCAACGGACGATTCCTGCGCGTGAACTTGGCGCGGGTCGATTCCGCAGGCACCACCACGCTTGGGATCCACGACTTGAACCCGCACCTCGACTACTCGAGCTCGATCGTGCCGCAGTCGGATCGCGACAAATCGATCGGCGATCCGCGCGGGATCGTGTGGAACGCGGCCGGCACGCGCGCTTACGTCACCGGCATGGGCTCGAACAACGTCGTGGTCCTCGGCGCGACGGGAACTCGCGCCGGAATCGTGCCGACGATCGAAGTCGGTGAAGGGCCGACCGGGATCGTGATCGATGAAGCGCGCGGGCAGCTTTATGTGATGGACAAGTTCGAGGGCGCGGTCTCCGTCGTGGACTTGGCGACCGAGCTCGAGACTGCGCGCGTCCCGTACTTCGATCCATCGCCCGCGGCGATCAAGATCGGTCGCAAGCAGCTCTACGACACGCACAAGACGTCGGGGCTGGGCCACATCGCATGCGCTTCGTGCCACATCGACGCGCGTCTGGATCACTTGGCCTGGGATCTCGGCGATCCGATGGGCGCGATCAAAGCCGCGACCGGCCAGAACTTGGGCTTCGGCTTTCCCGGGCTGGGCGCCGGCTTCCAGCCGTTCCACCCCATGAAGGGGCCGATGACGACGCAGACGCTGCAGGACATCATCGGCAAAGAGCCGCTGCACTGGCGTGGCGATCGCGACGGACTCGAGGAGTTCAACGGCGCGTTCATGGGGTTGCAGGGCGACGACGCGCTGCTCACCGTCCAGGAGATGCAGCAGTACGAGGATTTTCTCGCGACGATCACGTACCCGCCGAACCCATTCCGAAACATCGACAACTCGCTCCCGACCGATCTTCCGCTGCCCGGTCACTACACGACGGGACGCTTTGCACCGGAGGGTCAGCCGCTCCCCAATGGCGACGCGGTCGCTGGCCTCGATCTCTACCGCGCGCCGAACATGGACGCAGGTGTGCTCGCGTGCGTCACCTGTCACACGCTGCCGACCGGCATGGGAACGGATCGCAAGCGCCAAGCTGGTCAGTACGTTCCGATCGACGTCGGACCGAACGGCGAGCACCATCACGCGCTCGTCTCGCGCGACGGCACGTCGAACGTCAGCACGAAGATCCCGCAGCTTCGAAACGTGTACGAGAAGGTCGGATTCAACACGACGCAGCCCGTCAATCACTTCGGCAGCGGTTTCCTGCACGACGGCAGCGTCGATTCGATCGAACGATTCATCGCCGAGCCGGTGTTCTTGGTGCAGAGTGACCAGGAGATCGCCGATCTCGTGGCGTTCATGCTCGCGTTCTCGGGTTCGGATCTCCCGTCGGGCTCGCCGACTGCGCTTCTCGAGCCGCCCGGCACGCCGAGCCAGGACAGTCACGCGGCCGTCGGCCAGCAAACGACGCTCGTGTCGCTCGCGAATCCAGCGCCGCCGCAACTCCGATTGATCTTCATTATGCTGCGCC
>JANOFY010000248.1:0-3190 GCA_031413895.1 Planctomycetota bacterium
CTTCACGATGAAGCTCGTCAAGGGGCGCGACCTCAAGCACATCTTTGACCTCGTGTTCGCGGGGACGGAGAGTTGGAACGAGACGCGCGCCTTGTCGGTGATGCTCAAAGTGTGCGAGGCGATGGCGTACGCGCACAGCAAGGGCGTGATCCACCGCGACTTGAAGCCGGCCAACGTGATGGTCGGACACTTCGGCGAGGTGTACGTGATGGACTGGGGCCTGGCGCGCGTGCTCGGTCGCAAGGACACGCACGACATCCGCTTGCAGGAGACCACCGTCGCGTCGCTCACCTCGGTGAAGACCGAGCGCCGCGAAGAGCGTGAGGGACAGCCCGACTCGCCGCTGGTCACGATGGATGGCGACGTGATGGGCACGCCGGCCTACATGCCGCTGGAGCAAGCGCGCGGCGAGATCGAGAAGCTCTCCGCGCGCTCGGACGTGTATTCGATCGGCGCGATGCTCTACCACTTGCTGACGCGGCGCATGCCGTACGTACCGCCGAACGAGCGCATCACCAATCGGACGGTGCTTTCGCGCGTCTTGGACGGCCCGCCCAAGTCCATTCATTCGATCAAGCAGGACGTGCCCGCCGAACTCGTCGCCATCTGCGAGAAAGCCATGTCGCGCGACGCGGCGCAGCGTTATCCGGACACCTTGGCGCTGGCGGACGACTTGCGCGCGTATCTCGAACACCGCGTGGTGACGGCGTACGAGACGGGCGCGGTCGCGGAGCTCAAGAAGTGGGTCGCGCGCAACAAGCCGCTCGCTGCATCCCTCGCCGGTGCGGCCGCAATCCTCGTGGCGGGCGTAGTCACCAGTTTGACGTTCGCAACGCGAGCGAGCGAAAAAGCGACGGAGCTCGAATCGAGCAACTCAGCGCTCGGCATCGCCAAGAAAACCGCCGAGACAAACGAGACGCTGGCGCGGCAGAAAGCCGACGACGTGCTGTCCTTGTCAGCGCAGAAGGACTTGGAGGACTTGGTCGCGCGCGCGGACGAGCTCTGGCCGGCCTACCCGGACAAGATCGGCGACTGTGAGAAGTGGCTCGCCGACGCGCGCGAATTGATCGACGGCCGTGCGGCGGATCCCGAGCGCAACATGAAAGCGCGTCCGAGCTTGGCGCAGCACCAGGCCAAACTGGCGGAGATCCGCGAACAAGCGGTTCCAGAGACCGAGGCCGAGTTGCGCGCCGCTCGCGAGTCGCATCCTCGTTACGCGGAACTCATGACGAAGCAGGCCGAGTGGACCTGGCACTCGCGCATGCAGGGTCTGGAACCTTGGCCGAGCGAGGCGGCAGTCGAGTCCGATCTCGCGCGTGAGACGTTGCCCGCGGACGCGCAAGCGCTGAACGCGCTCGCGTGGCCGCTGATCGATCCGGAGAAGCCGGTGTACGGATCCGAGGTGAAGGCGCTCGTGTTGGCGCGCCGTGCGCTCGCGGCCGCCCCCGAGGACGAGCGCGCAGCGATTCGCGACAGCGTCGCGTGGGCTTGCTTCAGGCTGGGCCGTTTCGACGACGCGCTAGCCGAAGAGCGTCGCGCGCTGGCCGAGGTCGAAGCCGCGCGGAAGCCGGAGTTCGAGGGCTACGTCGCGAAGATCGAACAAGCGATCACTGCGTGGCGCGGCGCGGAGCTCGCGCAGCGCCGCGACCAGCTGGCTGGCGAGATCACCGAACTCGAGGGCATCGTCGCCGAACGCCGAACATGGGAGTTCACCGACCCCGACGCTCGTTGGTGGCACGTGCAGCTTTCGAAACTGGTGGCCGACTTGGAAGCGCTGCGCGATCCCGCGCGGGGATTGATGCACGACAACTTGGCCGAGCCTCACGGTTGGGGTGTGAGCAAACGCTACGCGTTTGCGCAGACGATCCGCGAGCGCAGCCTCGATGGCCCGATCGCCAAGGCTCGTTGGGACGCTGCGATCGCGGCCGTCGCTTCGTCACCGAAATACGGTGGGTTGAAGCTCACGCCGCAGCTGGGCTTGCTCCCCATCGGCGTGGATCCGGACTCGAGCCTGTGGGAGTTCGCGCACCTGCAAACGGGCGAGCCCGCACTGCGCGGCGCGAACGGGAAGCTCGTCGTGAGCGAAGACATGGGCCTCGTGTTCGTGCTGCTCCCGGGCGGCACTTTCCGGATGGGAGCCCAGTCGGTGGATCCGAGCGAAACGAACTACGATCCGCAGGCGAGTTCCAAGGAGTCGCCGGTGCACGCGGTGACGCTGAGTGCGTACATGCTCTCGAAGTTCGAGATGACGCAGGGACAGTGGTTGCGCGTCACGGCCCGCAACCCGAGCAACTACGGTCCGTCGTTCGAGGGCAACACTCATCGACACGACCTGACTCACCCGGTCGAGAGGGTGGCGTGGACGGACTGCACGCGGTGGATGGCACGACTTGGCCTCGTGCTCCCCAGCGAAGCGCAGTGGGAAAACGGTTGTCGCGCTGGGTCGGACACGCCGTGGTGGACGGGCGCCGACCGTGAGAGCCTGCGCGACAGGATCAACATCGCCGACCGGACGGCGATCAGCGCTGGCGCGCCGTGGTCCGAAGCCGACGATTGGCCGGAACTGGAAGATGGCTGGGTCGTTCACGCACCGGTAGGAACCCTGGCCGCGAATGCGTTTGGGTTGCACGAAGTGCACGGCAACGTGTGGGAGTGGTGCCGCGACGGCTACGACCTCTATTCGGAGGATGAGCCGTTGGATCCTGTGGCGCCGAGCGCTGGCGTCACGCCGCGCGTGATCCGCGGCGGCAGCTTCAACGACGTCGCCGCCAACACGCGTTCGTCGCACCGCTTCAGCAGTGCGCCCGAGAACCAATATCTCAATCTCGGCCTGCGCCCAGCCAGAACTGTTTCGACTCCCTGAGCGCACGCGTGCATCCCGTCGCGGACGCGGGTTGCAGAGCTGCGCGGCGCAGCCGCCGCCGCTCGCATGCGCAGCGTACGCCTCGCTCCGCGCGCCGGCGGCTCGCGTGTGAACGCCGCGAGCGCGCGACACGAAACTCAGTGCGGGACGCGGGTCGCAGGCAGCGCGCCGACGCGCAGCTTGGCCTCGGTCATGTTGTTCCCGGGCATGGTGACCCAATGCGTCACTGGAAAGAGCGGGTTGTTCGTGCGCAGGCGCACGCGCCAGTGAAACACTCCGGCTGCCTGGTGAAACGCGCTACCAGACGGGACCTGAACAGAACCGGGC
>JANOFY010000249.1:0-5392 GCA_031413895.1 Planctomycetota bacterium
CGCGCGAGCTGGCCGAGTGTCCTGCGAACGGGGCAGCAGCGGCCCGCACCGCCGCGGACCGCAAGATCGAAACGCAGTGCGAGGCGGCCGCAGTCGCTTGGAGCAAGCTGCGCGCGAAGTTGGAGGCCGGCTGATCATGCGGCTGTTCCTGATCCGTCACGCGCAGGCCAAGGAGAGTTCCGAACAGCTCGCTGACGCGCAGCGGCCGCTCACGAAACGGGGCCGCGTCCAGTTCCACCGGATGGTTCGTCGCCTGGATCGCGCCGGCGTGCAGCTCGATCGCGTGTACCACAGCCCGTTGCTGCGCGCGGTCGAGACGGCGGATCTGCTCGAGCCGCTCGTCCACGGAGAGACCATCGTGACACCACGCTTGGCGGAGCGGGCCGACTTTGACCTCTTGGCCTCGATCGGGGGCGAGTCGGTCGCGCTCGTCGGCCACGAACCGTGGCTCTCCGACTTGCTGTTCTGGCTCGTGACGGGTTGGCAGCTGCGCGAGCATCCCGGCCACGCGGCGCCGTTCCGGCTGGAGAAGGGCGGAGTCGCGGTTCTTGAAGGAGAGCCGCAGCCCGGCGCGATGACGCTCATCGCGCTCCGGCCGGCCGAGCCTCGCAGCCGGAACTCAAAGCGATCGAAGCGGCGCTAGCGACCCGCCGGAGCTCCAAAGATGTCGGGATTCTTCGAGCGCAGCTCGTCGAGCGTGTCGGCGAGCTCGACGCGGATGCGATCCACGTGCTCTTGCTGCATTAGGAACGCGGTGACGACGTCCGGATCGAAGTGGAACCCCGACTGCGCGGCAACCCATTCGAGCGCATCGCCGTGGTCCCACGCCGTCTTGTACGGACGCACCGTCGTCAGCGCGTCGTACACATCGGCGAGCGCCAAGATGCGCGCCGCAAGCGGGATGTCGCGGCCCTTCAAGCTGCGCGGATAGCCCGAGCCGTCCCACTTTTCATGGTGGCACCACGCGATGTCGCGGCCGATCGCGAGGAACGGTTGCTCGCCATACTCGCGGATCACTCCGTCGAGCGTGTGCGCGCCGATCTCGGCGTGCATCTTCATGATCTCCCATTCCTCGGGCTTGAGCTTGCCCGATTTCAGGAGGATCGAGTCGGGAATGCCGACTTCGCCGATGTCGTGCAACGCGCTCGCGTGCGCCAGGTTCTCGACGAACTCGTCGTCGATCTCGGGCGCGTGGATCGGGTTCGTCCTCAATCCCTCGGCGATCAGCCGGCAGTAGGCGTCGACGCGCTTCAAGTGCTTCGTGGTCTCGTTGTCGCGCTGGCCCGCGAGGCGCGCGAGCGCGACCAGCGTCGCGTGGTGCGTGCGCTCGTGCGCGCGACGGCTGAACTCGTTGAAGGCCGCGACGGCGGTCATGCCCGCGATCGCCGAGAGCAGCGCCTTCTCGGCCGGCGTGAACGGTCCACGAGCGGGTCGCAGCGCGTCGACGGCGATCTCGCCGATTTGACCGTCGCGCCCGCGGATGGCTTCCAGGTGGATCCTCGAAGACATCTCCGGACCCGCGTCCGCACCCACGGCGACGCGGCCGCTCGTGCTCTCCCAGAGCTGCACGTGCACGCCACCGCCGCCGAGTGCGTCGTGCGCGGCCTCGGCCGCGAAGCGCGCGATGTCGGTGATCGAGCGCGCGCCCGTGAGCGATTCGGTGAGCCGCTGCAAGCACGCGAAGAGCGCTACCGTTTCCGCGAGCGAGTTCGCGTGGGGGGGGCCGGCGAGCTTCGACGTCAGGCTCTCCACCAGCGACTCCGCTTCGCGCGTCGTCGCGTCGAGATCGAGCGCGGCGCCGAATGCATCGTCGACCGCGCGCATCAGCATGGCGAGCGTGTACGGCTGTTCGAGGAAGCGAAACCCGTGGTCGTCGGCGATCGCATCCTTCGCGATCACCCGGCCGAACTCGTCCGTGTCCGTGTATCCGAATTGCGCGGGCCCGGGAGGTAGCTCGCGCAGGAAGCCGAGGCCGCGCTTCGTCTGCGCCATCACGACCGCAAACGGCCCACTCGTGCGCATGAGCTCGTAGCCCTCTTCCGCACTCTTGGCGATCGCGACTTCGTACTTGCTCCGGAGCTCGCGGACGAAGTCTTCTTGGACGGCGTGCGCGCCTTCGACGAACAGGATCTTGCGACTCACGGAGGAGGCCTCGTGTTGGGGACGGTGGCCGGGCAAACGCTGCGCGCGCGCCCGGTGCGTTCGAGACCTCTTGTTCGAGCCGCGCTCGCGCGTTTCTTGAGGCGCGCTGGAATTCAGTGAGGGGTGAGCGCAGCGAAGGATGTTCGCGCGTGCGCGTCGATCGCGTCGTGCGGCGCGTCACCGCGTGTCCCAGCGTATCCGCGAGAAGAAATCGCCGGGAAGAACGTTCCGACGGCTACGCGTCGACTCGAACGTCAGGGACACGAGATCGGACCGAAGTCGTCAGTTCCGATAGCTCTGCAGCGGCGCCGGAATCCTGCCGCCGCGCGCGAAGAGACCGGGACAACTGAACGCGCCCGGATCCTGCACGATCGCTGTGCCGAGCAAACCGCCCCACTCGACCGTTTCACCCGGCTTCTTGCCCGGCACCGGGATGATGCGCACCGCCGTCGTCTTGTGGTTCATCATCCCGATCGCCATCTCGTCCGCGATGATGCCCGCGATCGTCGCCGCGCTCGTGTCGCCCGGCACCGCGACCATGTCGAGTCCGACCGAACACACGGCCGTCATCGCTTCGAGCTTCGCGAGCGAGAGCGCGCCGTCGCGCACCGCGCGGATCATGCCCGCGTCCTCCGACACTGGAATGAACGCGCCGGATAGACCGCCGACGCTCGACGAAGCCATCGCTCCGCCTTTTTTCACGGCGTCGGTGAGGAGCGCGAGCGCCGCAGTCGTGCCCGGCGCACCGGTGCGATCGAGCCCGATCAGCTCGAGGATGTCGGCGACCGAATCGCCTTCCGCCGGCGTCGGAGCCAAGCTCACGTCGACGATGCCGAACGTCGTGCCGAGTCGGCGCGCGGCTTCGCGACCGACGAGCTCGCCCATGCGCGTCACCTTGAACGCGGTGCGCTTGATCGTTTCCGCAACGGCGAGCAAGTCGGCATCGGGTCCGAGTCGCGCGAGAGCGGATCGCACGACGCCCGGACCCGACACGCCGACGTTGAGCACCGTCTCCGCTTCACCGATCCCGTGGTGCGCGCCCGCGACGAACGGGTTGTCCTCGACCGCGTTGCAGAAGCACACGAGCTTCGCGCAGCCGAGTCCGCCCTCTCGCGCGGTGCGAGCCGCCGTCGCGAGGATCACCTCCGCGAAACGATTGACCGCGTCCATGTTGATGCCCGCGCGCGTGCTGGCGAGCGAAACCGACGAGCACACGTGCTTCGTCTCCGCCAGCGCGCTCGGGATCGAATCGAACAGCGCGCGATCGCTGTTCGTGAATCCTTTGTGCACGTACGCCGTGAAGCCGCCGATGAAATCGACGCCGACTTTTGCCGCCGCCGCGTCCATCGCGCGCGCGAAGGGCGTGAGGTCGGAGCTCGCCGACGCCGCCGCGACGAGCGAGATAGGCGTCACCGCGATGCGCTTGTTGACGATCGGAACGCCGTAGTCGGACGCGATCGAGTTCGCGACCGCGACGAGGTCCTTCCCGTGGTGAACGATCTTCGCGTAGACCTTCTCGCACGCGCTCTCGAGGTCGGGATCGGCGCAGTCGAGGAGATTGATGCCGAGCGTGGTCGTGCGGATGTCGAGCGTCTCGAGCTCGATCATCCGCACGGTTTCGAGGATCTCTTGGTCGGTGAAGGACATGCGGCCGAGCAGGATACCCGGAGGGGACCTCACTTCGCCTTGGGAGGGATCTGTTTCGGCTCGCCGACTTCGAGCACGAAGTACCCGTCCGGCCGCGGTTGCCCGATCGCGAACGGCAACGGCCCGAAAACGCTGGCATAGAAGCTCGCGCCAATGTTCGGCGCGACCGTGTGGACTCCGAAGCGATTCTCGAACCGGAGTTGATCGATGATGCGCAGCTCGAAACCGGGCGGCTGCGCGACGTTCGTGTTGTTCTCGGCGACGAGCAGCACGTCCCCCGGTGATACGCGATCGCGAACGCGGTCGTAGGAAGCGACACCTTGCTGCTCGAGGTAGTACTGGAATCCCCAATGGACGATGCAGAGCGCACGCCGGCCTTGAACGGAGGATCGCGACGGCAGCGCGCGTGCTGCGTCGCGGACCTGGTTCGCCCAGCGGAAGTCGGCGTACGCGCACGACAGCGCCACGGCGGCGCTCGCGCCGAGCGCGGCTGCGAATGCCCTCCGACGCAGGCGTGATTCGAACGCACCGAGATCCTCGAACCGTCGAACCATTAGGCACGCGACCGCCGGCGCCATTGGGAGAATCGAGCGCGCGTTGCTCGTCCAATTGACGATCGCAGCGAACACGAACACGCCGACGACCCACAGGCACAGCAGCAACGAATCGGCGCTTCTTCGCCGCGAGAGATCCGAAACCGCGAGTGCGAGCACGGCGATCCCGCCCAGCGCGAACAGCCAGAACGGCCACGGCACGACGGGATCTTGCGCGGCCGCGCTCCCGCTGCCTAACAACGTCGACATATCGACGCCGAGTGCCGCGAGGGCGACGAGGACCGCGCAGCCGCCGATGATCCACGGACGCCACAGCAGTGGAGCGGCACAGAGCACGAACACCAAGCCTCCGCCCGTGAAGGCGAGTCCGGTCAGGACTTGCGGCATCGTTCCCGTGCTCGTGACGGCACGCGCGGCGCCTGAGAAACCGATCGCGTCCGACAAGAGACCGACGCCGTACGCGCGCTTCGACCAAACGTCGTACGCGGCGAAGGCAACGAGCGGGAGCGCGAGCGGCAGCGCCCATAGGCCGAGCTTGCGAGTACGGACGAGGCCGTCGACGAAGAACAGCGGAACGAGCGCCACGGCGGAGTACTTCGCGAAGGTCGCGAGCACGACGCACAACATCGAGATCCAGCGCAGCTGGGAGTCGTCGCGCTCGAACGAGGCGAGCCACGCAACCGTCGCCCAAATCCAAAAGGCGAGCATCCACACTTCGCACATGACGTTCGTCGCGGAAACGAGGAACGCCGGCGTCATCACCGTGGCCAGCGCGGCGAACAGCGGGTGCGAGGTCAGCCGCCGCGCGAGAAAGTACGCTCCCAGCGCGCACAGCGCCGCCGGCAGGAGCGACGCAGCGTGCAGTGCGATCTCCGACCAGCCCAGCGTCTTTCCCGCGATGGCGAGGAAATAGGCCGCGAGCGGCGGGTTCTTGTCGAACCGATGGAGCGGCGTCGCCGTGCCGGTCCAGTTGATGACGGCGCCGTAGGGGTCGGCCGGGCGCTCGGCGATGTGTCGCGCTTGCGCGATGTACACCGGGTCGTCGATCG
>JANOFY010000250.1:0-1790 GCA_031413895.1 Planctomycetota bacterium
AGCGTCGACGTGGCTGAGCCTCGATATCCCGTGAGCGGCATGCGCTGAAATGAAGAGAGGCGCGCTGTTTGCACCGTAGAGCGGCAACCACGCTCGATCCACGGGAGCAATCAGACACGCCTCATGGGTGAACCTACCACGCTGCGGACGTCGTTTCAACCCTCTCTGCGGGTTCAGGCGGGCAGCGACTGCCTCTCGTCCTTCGGCGGTGTCGCCTACCTGCGCGACTTCGAGGCGCGCACGGCGCTGTTGCGCCCGCTGATCAAGCGCCTGGAAGATCCCCGCGCGGCGTGCCGGGTCAGCCATCGAGCCGAGGATCTGCTTCGACTCGCCATCTATGGCCGCGTGCTCGGCTTCCCCGACGTCACCGACGCCGACCACCTGCGCTTCGACCCCGTGCTTCGCAGCGTTCTCGCGCCCGGCGGACAGGATCGCATCGGGGAGCCGCTCGCGGGGAAGTCGACGTTGCACCGCTTCCTGACCGAGACGCTTGGGCGTCGCGCCAACCGCCGTGCTCTGACGGAGTCCGTGCTCGAGACCGGGCTACGCCCTCTCCTCGCCAAGGGCGCGCTCCCGCGCCGCGTCTACGTCGATCTCGACTCCACCGAGATCGAGGTCCACGGCGAGCAGGAAGGGTCTCGCAACAACGGCTACTTCAAGGCGTTCTGCTACCACCCGATCGTCCTCTCGATCGGCGATCTCGGCACCGTGCTGGGCTTCTGCCTGCGTCCGGGAAACGTGGACACCGCTCGGCACGTCGTCGCCTTCGTTCTCCCTTTGCTCGTGCGGATGCGGAAGATCCTCGGCGACAGCGTCGAGATCGTGGTGCGCGCGGACTCGGGCTTCGGACACCCCAAACTGCTCCAGGCCCTCGAGAAGCACGGGTTCTTCTACCTCATTCGATTGCGCGAGAACGCACGCCTGCTGTGCAAAGTCGAACGCATCGCCAAGCGCACGAGCGGAAGGCCCTCTCCGACGTGGAGCCAGTTCCGCTACCTCTCGTTCCGCCACGGGACGAAGTCGTGGGACAAGACGCGGCGCGTCGTCGCGCGCGCTGAGTTTGAGCCCGGGAAGCTGTTCGCCGACTGGACGCTCCTCGTCGTGCACCTGCCGCGCAACGAGAAGCGGCGCCGCGTGGTTCACAACTATCTCCAGCGGGGCAAGAGCGAGCAGGTCAACGACATCTTCAAGAACGAGCTGCGCGGCGATCTGATGAGCCATCACCGGATGCGGCACAACCAGACTCGCGGTCTCTTGACCAGCATCGCGCAGAACCTGCTCCTCGCGTTCGACGAGGCGACCCGTCGTCAACTTCGCCCGCGCCGACCGGCGACCATCCGCACGAAAGTCCTGCTCGTGGCGACGACGCTCGTACGTCACGCGAGGTCGCTCGTTCTTCGCCTGTCCGCCCCGGGCACGCGCCAGAGGATCTTCGATCGGCTTGCGCGCGCCGTCGAGGCGTGCCATCCGCTCGCCGCGCCCGCGTAGCGGAGATCGCGCCGGAGAGCACAAGTGACACTCGGCCGGGCCACCCGTGCGCACGGGGGCTGAGAATTGCCCTGCCAAATGCCCGCAATCGCTGCCCGCGCAACGGGCAAGAGCAGCGACCCCTCGAAAAACCGCAGCCACGCACCCTCAGCGAGAGGTCGCGCGACCGCTCGTGGGAGATTCAGGCTCAGAGGTGTCCGTCTCCGCCGATCAGACGAGCGCGTGGACGCGGATGTCGGCGAGGAGGGCGCGTGCGACGGCGTCGTTCGTGAAGTGCGCGCCGACGTAGAGCGAGCCCGTTC
>JANOFY010000251.1:0-2956 GCA_031413895.1 Planctomycetota bacterium
CCCGCGCCGCGCGGCGGCGTCGACAAAAAGTGACTGACACCGTATTTCGGACCGACACCGTATTTCGGACCGTATTTCGGACTGACACCCTATTTGGGACACCGTATTTCGACTTCCGAAGACCGACTGGCGATCAGAACGATAAGCGCAGGCTCGCCACCAAGCTCACGCCCGGGCTGTCGATGCCCGAGCCGTGCACGCGGTAGTTCTCGTCGAGGATGTTGTGCACACCGAGCGACCACGTCGCGCCGGGTGAGTAGCCGGTCACAGGCCGCGGAGTCCCCAGCGGACCGCCCACGTCGAAATCGAGCACGGCCCAACCTTCCGTCCCATCGGGGTCGATGCGCGGATCGCTCTCGTCCTCGGGGTTGAGCTCGTCCTGCGTCAGCGCCCACATGCACGCCAGCTCGCTCCAATCGAACCAGTTCATGGACGCCGGTTCGTCCCAGCGCACTCCGACGACGCCGTGCAACGGCGGAATGCGCCGGAACGGAACGTCGTCGTACGGCGCGGTGCCCGTGAGCGGATCGATCGTGTCGTCGTACTGCCGGCCGTACGCATAGCTCGCCGCGACTTCGAGCGACCACGGCGAGCCGAGCTCACCGAGCACGCGCCGATACCACGCGTCGATGCCGAAGACCTCGCCCGTGCCGACGTTGCTGCGCAGATACGTCTCGTCGCCGAGCGTGTTCGGATCGCCTTCGTCGGTCAGGCGCCTGCCGATCAGATCGTCGAGCCAGGTGTAGTACACGCCGAGCGAGCCGTTCCAGCTCTCGCGCGTCACGTCGAGCGCCGCGTGCACCGTCACGTTGCTCTCGGGATCGAGGTCAGGATTCGCGATCTCGTCGCCGCCGAAGAACGAGCCGTTGTTCGCGAGCTCCTCGAGGTTGGGCGCGCGAAAGCCCTGCGAGAGCGTGCCGGTGAGCCGCGTGCGATCCCCGACTTCGCCGGACGCGCTGAGGCTGCCGGTCAGCGCGCTGAAATCGCCGTTCTCTTGTCCGCGCCCGTTCGCGGCGAAGTTCTCGAACCCGAAGTCGAAGTACGAGTAGCGCACGCCGGCCGTCACCGCGACGGGATCGAAGGCCGTGATTTCGTCCTGCACGAACACCCCGGCGGACGTGTAGCGCGAGTCCTCCGCGAACGCCGGCTCGGCGGGCGTCGACACGCCCGTGTTCACGTTGGTGTTCTCGCGGTCCGAGTCGACCCAATCGTTCGCTAGGTCGATCCCCCACGTCAGGAAGTTGTGCTCACCCACCGCCGACTTCCAATCCACGCCCAGGACGGCCGTGTCGATCACGTCGCGCTCGCCGGTCACCGTGGTCGCGTTGAGGCGCTGGATCTCGCGTTCTTCCTCGTAGCGCCGGTACGAGAGCCGCACTTGCATGTGGTCCGCGAGCGCGCCGTCGTCCGCGTCGTCGTACGTGATCTGGTAGATGCTTCGATCCTGTAGCCGGTAGTGCCACAGCGAGTTCGACGGTTGCGTCTGTCCGTAGCCCGTGACGAGCCGGTCCGTGCGCGGCACGTCGAACTCGCGGTCGAGGAGCGCGGACGCTCGCAGCTGCCGCACGCGATCGATCGCGTAGCCGTACGAACCGAAGAATCCATTGCCGCTGTAGCCGGTGAACTCCTGCAACTCGTCGTCGCCGGCCTCCAGGTCCTTCCAGTCCTGCATCGTGCCGATTGCCAGCACACTGTGATTCTCGCTCGCGCCGGACATCTCGAGCGAACCGCGACCACCGCTCGTCGCGGACTGGTAGTAGAGGTCGAGCACCGCGTGCATCGCGCCCGCGTCTGCCGGTGCATCTTCGCCGGTCGGTTTGCGGTGCTTCGTCCAGATCAGGATCGCGCCCCCCATCGCGTCGGATCCGTAGAGAACCGACGAAGGCCCGCGGATCACCTCGATGCGATCGACGACGGCCGGATCGATCGAGTTGAGCGTCTGGTGCGCGTTGCGCGTCGTCGAGTCGTTGAGCCTCACGCCGTCGACGACGAGCAGGATGCGATTGCCGATGAGCCCGTTGATCTGCGGCGAACCGCCGCCGAGGTTCGTCTCCTGGATCCACAAGTTCGCCGTGCGGGTGAGCGCGCGCGGCAGCGATCGTTCCTCGGTGCGGCGGATCTCGTCGCCGCTGATCTCGATGACCATCGCCTGCGACTGCGGCGTGAGCGATTCCGACCGCGGCGCGGTGACGACAGTCTCGCCTCCGGGCGTGGGAGGTTCTTGAAGAGGCGCGAAGAGCGCGAGAGCGAAAACACGGACCAGCATGGCCAGCATGAAAAGGGGGACTCCTGAATCGAACGTCAGGAAACGATTTGATCGAAGCTACCCGACGACCTCCGCACGCGACAGGTGCGAAGTACAGCGATTCAATGCGCGAGCTTCAGCCGCGCACCAGCGCCGGCAGCCACGTCGTCAGCGCCGGCACGTACGTGATGAGGAGCACACCGATCAGCAGCACGAGGAGCATCGGAAGCACGGCGCGGATCACGACCGGCATCGGCTTGTTCAGTCGGTAGCTCGCCAAGAAGAGGTTCATTCCGACCGGCGGTGTGAGGAAACCGAGCTCGAGATTCGCCAAGAAGATGATTCCCAGGTGCACGGGATCGATCTGGAACGCTTCCCCCATCGGCACGATGAGCGGCACGACGACGATCGTCGCCGAGAACACGTCCATCAGGCAGCCGACGACGAGCAGGAAGAGATTGAGATACAAGAGGAAGAGCCACGGCGAGTGCACCGATGTCGTCACCCATTCGAGCGCCTTCGCCGGAACCTCCGCGTCGATGAGGTAGTTCGTGAACCCGAGTGCGACGCCGAGGATCATCAACACGCCGCCGATCAGGAGGCCGCACTCCACCATCACACTCGGCACACTCGGCACACTCGGCACACTCGGCACACTCGGCACACTCGGCACACTCGGCACACTCGGCACACTCGGCACACTCGGCACAC